>NZ_JBQQBZ010000057.1:0-32324 GCF_052245655.1 Streptomyces sp. 4N509B | reverse complement strand
GGTTGGTGGGTTATCGGCGTGGGTTGGGGTTGCCTGGGGTGTCGTTGGCGTGGGGGTTGTGGGAGGAGCGGAGTGGGTTGACGGCGGGGGTGGGTGTGGCGGAGGAGGCACGGATGGAGCAAGGCGGAGTCCTCCCGCTCACCACCGAGGAGGGCCTCCGGATGTTCAGTCGCGCGCTCACCAGCGACCGCGCGCTGCTCGTTCCGGCCCGCTTCTCGCGTGCCGCGCTGCAACGCCAGGCCGCCAGTGGCGGGGACATACCGCCTGTGCTGAGGAACATGGTGCGCCCCGCCCTGCGCCGCGCGGCTGCCGGCGGCGGTCGCACCAGCCGGGCCGACGCGCTGGCGGGACGACTCGCCACGCTGCCGGAGGCCGATCGCGAACGTACGGTCCTCGACCTGGTGCGGTCACACGTCGCGCAGGTGCTCAAGCACACCTCGTCCCAGACCATCGCCGCCGACCGCGCCTTCAAGGAGCTGGGCTTCGACTCCCTGACGGCGGTCGAGCTGCGGAACCGTCTCACCTCGGAGACCGGGCTGCGCCTGCCCGCCACCCTCGTCTTCGACCACCCGACACCCCAGGCGCTGGCACGGTACGTCACCGCGCGGGTCGCGGGCTCGACGACGGCGGGGCCGGCCACGGACGCGGCGCTCGCGCGGCGGCGCCGGAGGGCCTCCGCCGCCGGAGGCGGCTTGGACGAGCCGGTCGCGATCGTGGGGATGGCGTGTCGGTATCCGGGTGGGGTGTCGTCGCCGGAGGAGTTGTGGCGGTTGGTGGTGGAGGGTGGTGACGCGATCTCGGCGTTCCCGACGGACCGTGGGTGGGATGTCGGATCGTTGTTCGATCCGGACCCGGATCGGGTGGGGACGTCGTATGTGCGGGAGGGCGGGTTCCTGCACGAGGCGGCCGAGTTCGACGCGGGGTTGTTCGGGATCTCGCCGCGTGAGGCCTTGGCGATGGACCCGCAGCAGCGGTTGCTGCTGGAGGCGTCGTGGGAGGCCTTCGAACGGGCCGGGATCGACCCGCTGTCGATGCGCGGCAGCCAGACCGGCGTCTTCGCCGGCGTCATGTACCACGACTACGCCGCACGTCTTCAGGAACTGCCCGAGGGGGCGGAGGGCCTTGAGGGCTACCTCGGCAGCGGAAGCGCGGGAAGCGTGGCCACCGGGCGTATCGCGTACTCGTTCGGGCTTGAGGGGCCTGCGGTGACGGTGGACACGGCGTGTTCGTCGTCGTTGGTGGCGTTGCATCTGGCGGTGCAGGCGCTGCGGCAGGGCGAGTGCGACCTGGCCCTGGCGGGCGGCGTGACGGTGATGTCCACGCCGGGGCTCTTCGTCGAGTTCAGTCGGCAGCGGGGGTTGGCGGCGGATGGTCGGTGTAAGCCGTTCGCGGAGGCGGCGGATGGTACGGCGTGGGCTGAGGGTGTGGGTCTGCTGTTGGTGGAGCGGTTGTCGGACGCGCGGCGCAACGGGCGTCGGGTGCTGGCGGTGGTGCGCGGCAGCGCGGTGAACCAGGACGGTGCGTCGAACGGTCTGACGGCGCCGAACGGTCCCTCGCAGGAGCGAGTGATCCGTCAGGCGCTCAGCAGCGCGGGGTTGTCGACGGCGGATGTGGACGCGGTGGAGGCGCATGGTACGGGGACGACGTTGGGTGATCCGATCGAGGCGCAGGCGTTGTTGGCGACCTACGGTCAGGACCGTCCGGAGGGCCGGCCGTTGTGGTTGGGGTCGTTGAAGTCGAATATCGGGCATGCGCAGGCGGCTGCGGGTGTGGGTGGCGTGATCAAGATGGTGGAGGCGATGCGGCGTGGGGTGTTGCCGCGGACGCTGCATGTGGACGAGCCGTCGTCGCATGTGGACTGGACGGCGGGGGACGTCCGCCTCCTGACCGAGCAGCGTGACTGGCCGGAGACGGGCCGCCCACGGCGGGCGGGAGTGTCCTCCTTCGGCATGAGCGGCACCAACGCCCACGTGCTGCTGGAACAAGGGCCCGAGGAACCGGCCGGGGCGGAAGCGACGAGCACGAGCCCGCCAGCAGTGGTGCCGTTGGTGGTGTCGGCTGCGGATGAGGGTGGTCTGGACGCGTTGGTGGAGTGGGTGGTTGGTGTGGGGGAGGGGTTGGTGGATGTGGGGTGGTCGTTGGCGACGGGTCGGGCGGAACTGACGCACCGCGCGGTGGTGGTCGGTGGGGACGTGGTGCGGGGCCGGGTTGCGGTGGGTGGCGATCGTCCGGTGTTTGTTTTTCCGGGTCAGGGGTCGCAGTGGGTGGGGATGGGGCGGGAGTTGTTGGCTGTGTCGCCGGTGTTCGCGGAGTGGATCGGGGCGTGTGAGGAGGCGTTGTCTGCGTTTGTGGAGTGGTCGTTGGTTGAGGTGTTGGAGTCGGAGGAGGAGGGGTGGTTGGGGCGGGTGGATGTGGTGCAGCCTGTGTTGTGGGCGGTGATGGTGTCGCTGGCGGGGCTGTGGCGCTCGGCCGGGGTGGAGCCGGCGGCGGTGGTGGGTCATTCGCAGGGGGAGATTGCGGCGGCGGTGGTGGCGGGTGGGTTGTCGTTGTCGGATGGGGCGCGGGTGGTGGCGTTGCGCAGTCAGGCGATTCGGGCGGCGCTTGCGGGTCGTGGGGGGATGGTGTCGGTGAACGAGCCGGTGGCTGCGGTGGAGGCGCGGATTGGTGGGTGGTCGGGTCGGTTGTCGGTGGCGGCGGTGAATGGTCCGCGGGCGACGGTGGTGTCGGGTGAGCCGGCGGCGTTGGACGAGTTGGTGGCGGCCTGCGAGTACGACGGGGTGCGGGCACGCCGGATCCCTGTGGACTATGCGTCGCATTCGTCGCAGGTGGAGGAGTTGCGGGAGCGGATCCTGGCGGATCTGGCGGTGATCGAGCCGGTGTCGGGTCGGGTGCCGTTCTACTCCACCCTCACGGGTGGGCTGCTGGACACCTCCGAGCTGGGCGCGGGGTACTGGTTCGACAATCTCCGGCACACGGTGCGGTTCGCCGAGGTGACCGAGGTGCTGCTGGAGCAGGGCTTCGGGGTGTTCGTCGAGGTGAGCGGGCATCCGGTCCTCGCGGTGGGCATGGAGGACGCCGTCGCCGTCGGGACGTTGCGGCGGGGTGAGGGCGGCTGGGAGCGGTTCCTCGCCTCGTTGGGTGAGGCCTGGGTGCACGGTGTTCCCGTCGAGTGGGCGAAGGTTCTGCCAACCGGCCGCCAGGTCGACATACCGACCTACCCCTTCCAGCACCAGCACTACTGGCTCGACGCGCCACCGCCGCGTCGTCGCGCGTCCGCCCCGGACGAACTGCTCTACGAGGTCGGGTGGACCCTCCTCCCCGAGCCCACACACCCCCGCCTCCCCGACACCGAGACCTGGCTCGTCGTCGCGCCGGACGGGAACGACACCGCCACCGCCGTCGTCGACGCGCTGAAGAACGCGGGGGTCCAGGTGGCCGTCGCCTCGAACGCCGACCCCGACTCCCTCCGTCTGGCGGTGCGCCCCGGCCAGCCCCCAACCCTCGTCCTCTCCCTCCTGCCCCTGGGCGCCGACACGCACGACGGCGACCACCTCACCGGCACGACGTCCCTCCTGGCGGCGCTGCCCGAGGCCGGCATCGACGCCCCGCTCTGGCTCGTCACCCGTGGCGCCGTCTCCACGGGCGCCACGGACGCGCCGCCCGACCCGTGGCAGGCGCGGCTGTGGGGCCTGGGCCGCGTCGCCGCGTTGGAGTACCCGCAGCGCTGGGGCGGGATGGTCGACCTCCCGTCGGCGTCCGACGCCGCGCAGACACCCGACGCGGCCGCTCTCGGCCGCCTCCTGCGCGTGCTCGCGGCGAGCACCAACAGGCCGCCCGAGGCATCCGAGGCAGGACAGGCGACGGGGACCGCGGAGTCCGAACTCGCCCTCCGCCCGGCGGGCATCCTCGCCCGCCGCCTGCGCCGTGCGACGTCCAGCACCCCACCGGCCGCCCCGTCGCCCGCTGCCTCACCCACCGACCCGGCGGCGTCCCCGAAGTCCGCGTCGTGCCCGGCGGGAACGGTCCTCGTAACCGGCGGCACGGGCGGGTTGGGCGCCCACGTCGCCCGGTGGCTCGCCCGCAACGGCGCCGAACACCTGCTGCTCCTCAGCCGCCGCGGCGCCGACGCCCCCGGCGCGGACGCGCTCGTCGCGGAGCTGCGCGCGCTCGGCGCCGCCGACGTCACGGCCGCCGCCTGCGACGTCTCCGATCGGGAGGCCCTCGCCGAGCAGCTGGCCCGCATCCCGCAGGCCCGCCCGCTGACCGCCGTGTTCCACACGGCGGGGGTCCTGGACGACGGGGCGATCGCGGACCTGACGGCCGAGCGCTTCGCCGCCGTGGCCCGGCCGAAGGTGGACGCCGCGACGCACCTGCACGAGCTGACCCGCGAGCAGGACCTGTCGGCGTTCGTGCTCTTCTCGTCGTTCGCCGGCACCGTCGGCAACGTCGGGCAGGCGAACTACGCGGCGGCCAACGCGTTCCTCGACGCCCTGGCCGAGCGGCGCCGCGCCCACGGGCTCGCCGCCCTCTCCGTCGCGTGGGGCGCCTGGGCGGAGTCCGGGCTGGCGGTCGGCGAGATCGGCGAACGGCTCAGGAGCCGTGGCGTGACGCCGATGGATCCGCGACGCGCGATCGCGGAGCTCGAACGAGCCCTCGGCTGGGGCGGCGGCAGCGGGCGGCCGGACGCGCCCGTGCTCGGCGTCGCGGCGATCGACTGGGACACCTTCGCGTCCGCGCTGCACGCGGCGCGCCCCACCCGCCTTCTCGACGAACTGCCCGAGGCGCGGGCGGCGGCGCGCGGCATCCGGCCCGACGGCGGCGGCGACGCCTCGGCCGCGGAACCGGCCGCCGGGCTCGCGGCCCGCCTGGCCGGGCGGACGGAGGCCGAGCGGCTGGACATCGTGACCACGCTCGTGCGCGAGCAGGTCGCCGCCGTGCTGCGTCACTCCTCCCCGGACCTGGTCGAGGACCACCGCGCCCTGAAGGACCTGGGGTTCGACTCCCTGACCGCCGTCGACCTGCGGAACCGACTGAGCGGGGCGACCGGCCTGAGACTCCCCACGACCCTCGCGTTCGACCACCCGACCGTCACCGAACTCGCCCGCCACCTGGCGCGGGAGCTCGCGCCGGACGAGGAGACGGAGGTCCGTGGGCTCTTCTCGCGCATACCGCTGACGCGCCTGAAGGAGGCGGGGCTCTACGACGTGCTGCTGCGGCTCGCGGCGGACCGCGTGGAGGCCGGGGCCACGGGCGTCAGACCGGCCGCGCACGCGGAGGGCGGCGCCGACGGGGGCGGGAGCGGCGCTGGTCTGGGCAGACGGGACGGCCTCGACAGACTCGACGGGTTCGACGGGTTCGACGCGGCCGAGGGTCCGGACGGCCACGACGACCTCGACGCGGTGGACGAGATGTCCGTCGACGACCTGGTGCGGATGGTGCTCCGTGACGCGGCGGACGAGACCGACGCCGACACCTACGCGGACACCGACGCCGACGCGGACGCCGGCACCCCGCCCATCCCAAGCACCTCGCACACCTCAATCACCAACGACATCGACACCACGGGGGAACAAGACCGATGACGCGCGCCGAAGAGACCGTCGTCGCGGCACTTCGGGCCTCTGTCAAGGAGACCGAGCAGCTCCGGCGACAGAACCGCAAGCTCGTCGAGGCGACCCGGGAACCCATCGCCATCGTCGCGATGAGCTGCCGCTTTCCCGGCGGCGTGGACACCCCGGAACAGCTGTGGGAGCTGGTCGCGGAGGGCCGCGACGCCCTGTCGCCCTTCCCCACCGACCGCGGCTGGGACCTCGACCGCCTCCACGACCCGGCCGGCGAGCGGCCCGGCGCCAGCTACGCGGCGCACGGTGGCTTCCTGCGGGACGCGGCCGGCTTCGACCCCGCGTTCTTCGGCCTCTCGCCGCGTGAGGCGCTGGCGATGGACCCGCAGCAGCGGCTGCTGCTGGAGACCTCCTGGGAGTCGTTCGAACGGGCCGGCATCACCGCCGAGGCGTTGCGCGGCAGCCGCACCGGCGTCTTCATGGGCACCAACGGCCAGGACTACGCCGCCCTCTACGCCGCCTCCCCGGGGGCGAGCGCCGCGCTCGAAGGCTTCATGATCACGGGCACGGCGGCGAGCGTCGTGTCGGGCCGCCTGTCCTACACCTTCGGGCTCCAGGGCCCCGCGGTGACGGTCGACACGGCCTGCTCCGCCTCGCTCGTGACGCTCCACCTCGCCTGCCAGGCCCTTCGGCAGGGCGAGTGCTCGCTGGCGCTGGCCGGCGGCGCCACCGTGATGGCCACGCCCACGGCGTTCGTGGAGTTCAGCCGGCAGCGAGGGCTGGCCCCCGACGGCCGCTGCAAGGCGTTCGCCGCGTCGGCCGACGGCACCGGCTGGGGCGAGGGCGTCGGCGTGCTGCTGCTGGAACGGCTCTCCGACGCGCGCCGCAACGGGCACCCGGTCCTCGCCGTCGTCCGCGGCAGCGCCGTCAACCAGGACGGCGCGTCCAACGGCCTGACGGCCCCCCACGGCCCCTCGCAGGAGCGGGTCATCCAGCAGGCGCTGGACAACGCCCGGCTGTCGGCGTCGGAGGTGGACGCCGTCGAGGCCCACGGGACGGGCACCACGCTCGGCGACCCGATCGAGGCGCGCGCCCTGATCGCGACCTACGGGCGGGACCGTGACCCCGAACGGCCGCTGTGGATCGGGTCGATCAAGTCGAACATCGGCCACACGCAGGCGGCGGCCGGCGTCGCGGGCGTCATCAAGATGGTGCAGGCCATGCGGCACGGGCTGCTGCCCCCGTCGCTGCACGTGGACGAGCCGACGCCGGGTGTCGACTGGGAGGCGGGCGCGGTCCGGGTCCTCACCGAGGCGGTGCCGTGGGAGCGGGAGGACGGGCCGCGTCGTGCGGGCGTGTCGTCGTTCGGCGTCAGCGGCACCAACGCGCACGTCGTGCTCGAACACGTCCCAGAACCCGTCCCAGAACCCGTCCCCGAGCCCGTCTCCGAACCCGTCCCGGAACACGTCCCCGGATCCGTCCCCGAGCAGGGGTGCGCCGCGGTCCTCGCCGGCGAGGCCCGCGACGTGCCCGACGGCGTCGACGCGCCGCTCCCGCTGCCGGTGCTGCTGTCCGCCCGCTCCGCGACCTCGCTGCGCGCCCAGGCCGCCCGCCTCGGCGACCACCTGCGGGAACGTCCGGACCTCCGGCTGGCGGACGTCGCGCACTCCCTGGCCGTGACGCGGACCCCGATGGAGCACCGCGCCGGCCTGGTCGCGGCCGACCGCGAGCAGTTCCTGGCGGCCTGCGACGCGCTCGCCGCCGGGGACGCCGTGCCCGGCGCGTGGCTGGACCGTGCCCGGCGCGGCAAGCTCGCCTTCCTCTACGCCGGGCAGGGCAGCCAGCGGCCGGGCATGGGCACGGCCCTCGCCGCCGCGTTCCCCGTCTACGACGAGGCGTTGACGGAGGTCTGCGCCCACCTCGACCCCCTGCTGGGTGCTGGGGCGGGCCCGGCGGAACGGGTCCCCTCGCTGCGCGAGGTGCTGGCCGCCCCACCCGGCTCCCCCCTGGCCGCCGCGCTGGAGCGCACCGACGTGGCCCAGCCCGCCCTCTTCGCCCTCGAGGTCGCCCTGACACGGCTCCTCGCGTCCTGGGGCGTGCGGCCCGACGCCCTGCTCGGGCACTCCGTCGGCGAACTCACCGCCGCCCACGTCGCGGGCGTGCTCTCCCTGCCCGACGCGGCGGCCCTGGTGGCCGCGCGGGGCCGGCTGATGCAGACCGCTCCCGGGGGCGGGGCGATGGCGGCGATCGAGGCGAGCGAGACGGAGATCGCCGGCGACCTCGACGCCCTCGCCGACCAGCTCGCGCTGGCGGCGGTCAACGGCCCCGCGTCGGTCGTCGTCTCCGGCGACGCCGAGGCGGTCGACGGCCTGGCCGCCGCCTGGCGGGACCGCGGCCGCAAGACGACCCGCCTCGCCGTCAGCCACGCCTTCCACTCCCACCACCTCGACGGCGTGCTGGAGGCGTTCCGCGAGGTGGCGGCCGGCCTGTCCTACGGCGCGCCCACGCTGCCGGTGGTCTCCAACGTCACCGGCCGCCTGGCGGAGGGAGCCGACCTCGCCACCCCGGACTACTGGGTGCGGCACATGCGGCAGGCCGTGCGGTTCGCCGACGGCGTGGCCACGCTGCACCGTCATGGCGTGACGACGTTCCTCGACGTGGGGCCCGACGGCGTGCTCGCGGGCATGGGACCCGCCTGTCTGACGGAGCCGTCGTCCCCGGACGGGCGGGCCGCCGGGGACGCGACCCAGGCGACGCGGCCCCTCTTCCTGCCCACCCTGCGGCGCGACGAGGACCGCCCCGGCATCGCGCCCGCGCCCGACAGCGTGCCCGTACCCGTGGACGCGATCGGCGGCGGCGCGGGGACCGGCACCGACGCGGCCACCGAACTCGCGGACGCCGCAGCCGTCCTGGCCCGGCTGCACGCCGCCGGCCGCACGCCGAACTGGCCGGCGTTCCTCGAAGGGCTCCCCGCACTCGCCCGGCTGACGCCGCGCCGGGTGCCGCTGCCCACCTACGCCTTCACCCGCGAGCGCTACTGGCTCGACGCCCGCCTCACCACCCCCTCCGCCGCCGTCGCGGCCCTCCTGCCGTCGGGGCCCGACGCCGCCCCCGGCCGCGCCGCGCCGTCGCCGCTCGCGGAACGGCTCGCCGGCCTGGACGCGGCGGAACGCGACGAGGCCGCGCTGGAGCTCGTGCGGCGCCACGTCGCCGCCGTGCTGGGCCACGCCGCGACCGAGACCATCGAGCCCGACCTCCCCTTCAACGAGATCGGCTTCACCTCCCTCACCGCCGTCGAGTTGCGTGACTCCCTCACCGCCGCCACCGGCCTGAACCTGCCGGCCACCCTCGTCTACGACCACCCCACGGCACGTGCCGCCGCCGCGCTGCTGGTGGCCGAGGCCCTCGGCACCGGGCACCGGCCCGCGGACGCGGCGGCCGGCGGCGCGGCGGGCGCGGCCGTCGCCGACGACGAGCCGATCGCGATCGTCGGCATGGGCTGCCGCTACCCCGGCGGAGTCCGCTCGCCCGAGGACCTGTGGCGGCTGCTCGTCGCGGAGGGCGACGGCATCGCGCCGTTCCCCACCGACCGCGGCTGGGACCTCGACGGCATCTACCACCCCGACCCCGACCACCCCGGCACGACCTACGGCAGGGAGGGCGGCTTCATCGACGGCGCCGACCTCTTCGACGCCGCGTTCTTCGGCATCAACCCGCGCGAGGCGCTGGCGATGGACCCGCAGCAGCGGCAGCTGCTGGAGGTGTCCTGGGAGGCGTTGGAGCGGGCGGGCATCGCCCCGGGGGCGCTGCGCGGCAGCCGCTCCGGCGTCTTCGTCGGCGCCGCCACCCAGGACTACGGCGCCCGCACCGGGGAGCTGCCCGAGGGCGTCGAGGGCTACCTCATGACGGGCAACACCGGCAGCGTCATCTCCGGCCGCATCTCCTACACCCTGGGCCTCGAAGGGCCCTCCCTGACGGTCGACACGGCCTGCTCCTCCTCGCTGACGGCCCTCCACCTCGCCTGTCAGGCGCTGCGACGCGGCGAGTGCTCGTTGGCGCTGGCGGGCGGCGTGATGGTGATGCCCACGCCCATGCCGTTCGTGGCGCTGAGCAAGCAGCGCGGCATGGCGATGGACGGGCGCTGCAAGTCGTTCGACGCGGCGGCCGACGGCACGGGCTTCTCCGAGGGCGTCGGCGTGCTCGTCGTCGAGCGGCTGTCGGACGCGCGGCGCAACGGCCACCAGGTCCTCGCGGTGGTGCGCGGCAGCGCGGTCAACCAGGACGGCGCCAGCAACGGCCTGACGGCACCGAACGGGCCCTCCCAGCAGCGCTGCATCACCGCCGCCCTGGCCAACGCCCGCCTGGCGCCCTCCGAGGTGGACGCCGTCGAGGCCCACGGCACCGGGACCCCGCTGGGCGACCCGATCGAGGCGCAGGCCGTCATCGCGAGCTACGGGCGGGACCGCGACCCCGAGCGGCCGCTGTGGCTGGGGTCGGTCAAGTCGAACATCGGCCACAGCCAGGCCGCGGCCGGCGTCGCCGGCATCATCAAGATGGTGCTGGCGATGCGTCACGGCATGCTGCCGAGGACGCTGCACCTGAAGGAGCCGACGCCGCACGTGGACTGGTCGGCGGGCGCCGTCGCCCTGCTGACCGAGGCCACACCGTGGACCGCGAACGGCCGGCCGCGCCGCGCCGGCGTGTCGTCGTTCGGCATCAGCGGCACCAACGTCCACGTCCTGCTGGAGGAGCCGGCGCCCGAGGACCGGTCCCCGGAGCCGGACGGGCCGGTGGCCGGGACCGACGCCGAGACCGCCCGGAGCGGTGAGCCCGACACCGACACCGCCGACACCGCCGACACCGCCGACACGACCGGCACCGCCGACACGGCCGGCGCGAGCCGGGGAGCCGCCGAGGGCGGCGCGACACCCCCGCCCGTCGTCCCGCTGCTGCTGTCCGGCAGGAACGAGGAGGAGCTGCGGGCGCGCGCCGGGCAGCTCGCCCGGCACCTGGCGGACCAGCGACCCGCGCCGCGCCCGGTCGACCTCGCCCACACCCTGGCCAACTCCACGGGACGGCTCACCAGCCGCGCGGCCGTCGTCGGCCGCGACGGTGACGCGCTCGCCGAGGCGCTGACGGCGCTCGCCGACGGCCGCTCCCACCCGGCCGTCGTCACCGGCAGCGCCCCGGCCGACGACGTCCGCCCCGTCTTCCTCTTCCCCGGCCAGGGCTCGCAGTGGATCGGCATGGCCACCGAACTGCTGGCCACCGCGCCCGCCTTCGCCGAACGCTTCGCCGCCTGCGAGCGCGCCCTGGCGCCCCACCTGGAGGTGCCGCTGATGCCGGCGATCGCCGGCGAGCCCGGCGCCGCGTCGATGGATCGGCTCGACGTCGTCCAGCCGGCGCTCTTCGCCGTCATGGTCTCCCTCGACGCGCTGTGGCGCTCCTACGGCGTCCGCCCGGCCGCCGTGCTCGGCCACAGCCAGGGCGAGATCGCCGCGGCCTGCGCCGTCGGCGCGCTCACCCTCGACGAGGCCGCCCGGCTCGTGGCGCTGCGCAGCAGGGCGCTGCAACGGCTCGCCGGCACGGGCGCGATGGCGTCCGTGCTGCTGCCCGCCGACGAGGTCGAGGCGCGTCTCGCCGCGTGGGGCGGGCGCGTGACGGTCGCGGCCGTGAACAGCCCCCGCGCCACCGTCGTCGCCGGCGACCCGGCGGCCGTCGAGGGCGTCATGGCGGAGCTGGCCGCCGAGGGCGCCAAGGTGCGCCGCATCGCGGCCACGGCCGCCGGCCACTCCCCGCACGTCGAGGCGCTCCGCCACGACGTGGAGACCGCCGCCGCCGGCATCACGCCGCGACCGGCGGACACCCCGTTCTGTTCCTCCGTCACGGCGGAGTTCACCGACGCCACCACGCTGGACAGCGCCTACTGGTTCACCAACCTGCGGCAGCCCGTGCGGTTCGAGGCGGCGGCCCGCACCCTGATGGCCGCCGGACACCGGCTCTTCGTCGAGCTGAGCCCCCACCCGGTGCTCGCCCTCGGCCTCCAGGAGACGGCCGCCTCGCTCGGCGCCGAGGTGGTGGCCGTCGGCTCGCTGCGGCGCGACGAGGGCGGCCTGGACCGCTTCGTCACCAGCCTCGCCGAGGCCCACGCCCACGGTGTCGCGCTCGACCCGCGGGCCGTGGCGCCGGGCGGGCGGCAGGTCACCCTGCCGACCCGGCCCTGGCAGGGCACGAGGTTCTGGCTCAGCCCCGGCTCCGGCACCGGCGACCTGGCGGCGGCGGGCGCGTCCGACGCCCAGCACCCCTTGCTCGGCGCGGCGGTCGACCTGCCCGACGGCGGGCTCGTCCTCACCGGACGCCTGGCCGTCCCCGGCCACCCGTGGCTCGGCGACCACGCCGTCGCCGACACCGTGCTGCTGCCCGGCGCGGGACTCGTCGAACTCGCGCTGCACGCGGGCTCCGTCGCCGGCTGCGAGCGGGTGGAGGAGCTGATGCTGCACACCCCCCTCACGCTGCCGGAGCGCGGCGCGGTGCAGCTGCGCGTCGTCGTGTCCGCCCCGGACGCCGCCGGGCGGCGCGCGGTGGACGTGCACACCCGGCACGCCGACGGCGAGCCGTGGACGCTCCACGCCGAAGGGCTGCTCGCGGCCGTGCCCACCGACGCCGGGGGAGCCGACGGCGCCGACGGCGAGCGGCCCTCGGGGTCCGAAGCGTTCGCGCAGTGGCCGCCGGAGGGCGCCGAGGCCGTCGACCTCGACGGCGCCTACGAGCGCCTGGCCGAGGCGGGCTACGCCTACGGCCCGGCGTTCCGGGGGCTGCGGTCGGTGTGGCGGCGCGGCGAGGAGATCCTCGCCGAGGTGCGGCTGCCGGACGGACACCGCTCCGACGCCGAGCGCTTCGGGCTGCACCCGGCGGCGCTCGACGCCGCGCTCCACGCCGCCGCCGTGACCGGCGGCGACGGCGAGGCGGGCGTGCGGCTGCCGTTCGCGTGGACGGGCGTCACCCGCCACGCGGTCGGCGCCGCCGCGCTCCGGGTGCGGCTGCTGACGCGGGCCGACGGCTCGCTCGCGGTCACCGTCGCCGACGCGACCGGGAAGCTGGTGCTCTCGGCCGACAGCTTCGTCACCCGCCCCGTCGACCCCGACGCCCTGGCGCGGGCCAGGGAGCGCACCGACGTCGCCGAGCGGTGGCTCTACGAGACCAGGTGGACGCCCCTTCCGGGCGCGGCCGACGTGTCGCTGCCGGACGTCGACCCCGGCACGTGGGCCGTGGTGGGACCGCACGCGGCGTCCGGCGTCGCGGAGGCGCTCGGGGCGGTGGGCCTGCCGGTCGACGTCTACCAGGACCTCGAGGAGCTGTCCGTCGCCCTCGACGCGGGCACGCCCGCCCCCGCCCTGCTGATCGCCGCCCCGCTGCCCGTCGCGACGGCCCCGGCGACCGCCGGCCAGAGCACCGGACAGACCGCCGCGGACGAGGGCTCAGAGAACTCAGTGGGCTCAGAGGAATCCGAGAACTCCGAGGGCCCCGACGGCGCGGCCGTCGCGGAACGCGCCCACGTGGCGACCCGCGCGACGCTGGCGCTGCTGCGCGGCTGGCTGGCCGACGAGCGGCTCGCCGCGTCCCGCCTGGCGCTCCTGACCCGCGGCGGCGCCGGGAGCGGGGACGGGACCGGCCCGGCGGCCGACGATCCGGCCGCCGCCGCCGTCTGGGGCATGGGCCGCGCGGCCCAGTCGGAGAACCCCGGGCGCCTGGTGCTGGTGGACGTGGCGGACGGCGCCGCCGAGGCGCCATGGCGGGACGTCGCCGTCGCCCTCGCCACCGGCGAGGAGACGCAGTTCGCCGTTGGCGGCGAGACGGCACAGACCGCACAGGGCGCGACGATCCGCGTCCCGCGCCTCCTGCCCGCCCCTCCCGCCGACGAGGCCCCGCCGGAGGAGACGGCCCCACCGCGCGAGACGGCGACGCGGGACGCGACGGGCGGGGCCACCACGCCCCTCCTGCCCGGCACCGCCCTCGTCACCGGCGGCACCGGCACCCTCGGCCGCCTCGTGGCCCGCCACCTCGTCACCCGCCACGGCGCCACCCACCTCCTGCTGCTCAGCCGCAGCGGCGAGGCCGCCGAGGGGGCCGCCGCGTTCGCCGCCGAGATGGCCGACCTCGGCGCCACCGTCACCACCGCCGCCTGCGACGTGACCGACCGCGGCGCGCTCGCGAAGCTGCTCGACGCCCTCCCGCACGAGCAGCCGCTGCGCTGCGTCGTGCACGCCGCGGGCGTCCTCGACGACGGCCTCGCCGCCTCCCTGACCGACGAACAGCTCGACCGCGTGCTGCGCCCCAAGGTCGACGCCGCCGTCCACCTCCACGAGCTGACCCGCGACCACCCGCTGCGGGCCTTCGTGCTCTTCTCCTCGGCCTCCGGCACCTTCGGCGGCCTCGGCCAGGCCAACTACGCCGCCGCCAACGCCTTCCTGGACGCCCTCGCCCGGCAGCGGCACGCCGCCGGACTGCCCGCCACCTCGCTCGCCTGGGGCACCTGGGCGCCGACCAGCGGCATGACCGCGCTCACCGAGACCGACGTCCAGCGCATGGCACGCGGAGGCGTCGTGCCCCTCACCGCCGAGCAGGGCCTCGCGCTGCTCGACACCGCGCTCGGCGACCCCGGCCGGCGCCCGGTCCTGGTGCCGGCACGGCTCGACCCCGAGGCGCTGCGCGCCCAGGCCGAGGCCGCGGGCGTCGCGGTCCCCCCGCTCTTCAGGGCCCTGGTCCGTCCGATGGTGCGGCGCGCCGCCCAGGGCGCGGTCGATCCCGGCGAACGGCAGCGGCTGGCCGCGCTGCCCGAGGACGAGCGGCTCGCGGCCCTGACCGGGCTCGTCCGCGCGCAGACCGCCACCGTCCTGGGACACGGCGACGTGACGGCGGTCGACCCCGAGTCGGGCTTCGGCGAGCTCGGCTTCGACTCCCTGACCGCCGTCGAACTGCGCAACCGGCTCGCCACCGCCACGGGCCTCACGCTGCCGCCGACGCTGGTCTTCGACCACCCCACCCCGGTGGGCCTCGCCGAGCGGCTCCACGCCGAACTCGGCGCGGCCGCACCGGCCGCCGGCTCCCCGGGCACCGCCGGCGGCCCGGCGCGCCCGGCCGCCGGTGGCGGCAGCCTGCTGCCGCTCTTCGCCGACGCGGTGGAACGGGGCGAGGTCCGCGAGTTCGTCACCACCATGGACGGGCTCTCCCGCTTCCGGCCGTCCTTCCGCGAGCCGGCCGACGCCCCCGACAGCGGCGGCGTGCGGCTGGCCGGCGGGTCCGAGGGGCCGGTGCTGCTGTGTCTGCCGCCGATCATCGGCATCTCGGGGCCCCACCAGTACGCCCGCTTCGCCGCCGCGCTGCGCGGTCGGCGGACCGTCCTCGCCCTGCCGCACCCCGGGTTCAGGGCGGGACAGCCGGTCGCCGAGGACCGCGACGCCCTGGCCCTGGCCCATGCGGCGGCGGCGCTCAGGCTCGCCGGCGACGCCCCGTTCGCGCTCGTCGGGTACTCCTCGGGCGGCTTCGTCGCCCACGCCGTCGCGGAGCACCTCGAACGCGAGGGCGCCGCGCCCGCGGCCGTGGTCCTCCTCGACAGCTATCCACCCGACGAGACCGCGCTGCTGGAACGGCTCATCCCGGCCGTCATCCGCGGCATGCAGGACCGCAGGGAGCGGATGCTCGGCGGCGAGGACGACGCGTGGCTGACGGCGATGGGCCGCTACATGGCCTTCGACTGGACGCCCGCGCCCGTCGACGTTCCCACGCTGCTGGTCCGCTCGACCGAGCCGCTGCCGGGCCTGCCCGAGGACGAGCCGTGGCGGGCGACCTGGAAGCACCCGCACGCCGTCGCGGACGTGACGGGAGACCACTTCACGATGATGGAGGCCCACGCCGAGGAGTCGGCGCTCGCGGTCGACGCCTGGCTGCGGTCCTGACGCCGTTCCCGGCCACCGCCGTCGGCCTCGGCGCGACGCTCCCCCCGACGCCTCCACCGGTGGCCGACGTGACCTCCGCGTCGGCCACCGCCCCCGCACCACCCGTCCCTCCTCCCGCGTCGCCGCGGACTTCGAGGGCCACCTGACCACCTGTTCGGTGCCATCGGCGCCACCGACGAGGAAAGGAAGAACATGACCAAGACCCTGTACGAGCTGGGAGAGATACCCCCGCTCGGCGTCGTGCCGCGGCAGATGTACGCCTCCGTCATCCGCCGCGAGCGCTACGGCCCGCCCAGGGACGCCTTCCGCACCGAGGTCGTGGACGTGCCGTCCGTCGGCCGCGGCCAGGTGCTGGTGATGATGATGGCCGCCGGCGTCAACTACAACAACGTGTGGGCCGCCCTCGGCCGGCCCCTCGACGTCATCAAGGCACGGCAGCGCCACGGCGACGACACGGACTTCCACATCGGCGGCTCCGAGGGATCGGGCGTCGTGTGGGCCGTCGGGGACGGCGTGGAGCAGGTGCGGGTCGGCGACGAGGTGGTGCTCTCGGGCTGCCAGTGGAACGAGTCCGCCGCCGACATCCGCCTCGGCGCCGACCCGATGACCTCCCTCACCCAGCGCGTCTGGGGATACGAGTCGAACTTCGGCTCCTTCGCCCAGTTCTCCGTCGTCGACGAGTACCAGTGCCACCCCAAGCCGACGCGGCTGACCTGGGCCGAGGCCGCCTGCTACCTGCTGACCGGCGCCACCGCCTACCGGCAGCTGTGCGGCTGGGACCCGCACACCGTGCGGCCCGGCGACCCGGTGCTGATCTGGGGCGGGGCCGGGGGCCTGGGCTCGATGGCGATCCAGATCGTCCGCGAGCGGGGCGGCATACCCGTCGCCGTCGTCTCCAGCGAGGAGCGCGGCGAGCACTGCGTGCGGCTCGGCGCCCGCGGCTACCTGCTGCGCGGCGACTACACGCACTGGGGCCGGCTCCCCGACATCGACGACGACGCGGCGAGCGGCGCGTGGATGGCGGAGGTACGGCGGTTCGGGAAGCGCTTCTGGGAGATCGTCGGCGCCCGCCGCTCCCCGAGGATCGTCCTCGAACACTCCGGCCAGGACACCATCCCGACCTCCATGTACCTGTGTGACAACGCGGGCATGGTCGTCATCTGCGGCGGCACCACCGGCTACCACGCCGACGTGGACCTGCGGTTCCTGTGGATGCGGCAGAAGCGCCTCCAGGGTTCCCACTTCGCCAACACCGAGCAGTGCCGTGCGATCACGGAGCTCGTCGCCGCCGGCCGCGTCGACCCGTGCCTGTCGTGGACCGGGACCTTCGAGGAGCTCGGCCACGCCCACCAGCTGATGCGCGACAACGCCCACCCGGCCGGCAACATGGCCGTCCTCGTCAACGCGGCCGAGGACGGCCACACGCTGTGACCCACGGGGCCCGAGGCGTCCGGCCGGCCCGCCGTGCCCGCCGTCCGCGTCGCCGCGCGCGGGTCGGCGGCGCGGCCGGCGGGCTAGGGTGTGTCCGCGGCGTCCCGCCCGGGGCCGCGACGCCGGCCGCGGCGCACCGCTCCCGGCCTCGGGCGGATCCGGGCCCCTTCGGGGCCCGGGGAGCATCGCGGCCGACGCCGCGGCCTGACCCGGCGCGACGTCGCGGCCGGCCCCTGACGTCGCGGCGAGCGGCAGGTGAGCGACCGGACGGCAGGGCTCGTGAGGAAGGGAGGCGGAGCGCGGTGTCGGTGACCGACGACGCCATCGAGGCGATCAAGCAGATGATCATGGACGGCGAGCTGAGGCCGGGCGACCGCCTGCCCAGGGAGCCCGACCTCGCCGAGCGGCTGGGGCTGTCACGCAACTCGCTGCGCGAGGCCGTGCGGGCCCTGTCCCTGATCCGCGTCCTCGACGTCCGGCGCGGCGACGGGACGTACGTGACGAGCCTGGAGCCGTCGCTGCTGATGGACGCGATGAGCTTCGTCGTCGACTTCCACCGCGACGACACCGTGCTCCAGATGCTGGAGGCGCGGCGCGTCATCGAGCCGGCCACCACGGAGCTCGCGGCGGCGGCGATGCCCATGGCCGAGATCGAGGGCCTGTCCACGCTGCTCGACTCGCTCGGCGAGAACGCCACCGTCGACGAACTCGTCGAGAACGACATCGAGTTCCACCGCCGCATCGCCGTCGGCTCGGGCAACGCGGTGCTCGCCTCGATGGTGGAGACCCTCTCCAGCCGCACCCAGCGCGCCCGGAGCTGGCGCGCCCTGACACAGGAGGGCGCGGTCGAGCAGACCCTCGGCGAGCACCGCGCGATCCAACGGGCGCTCGCCCGGCGTCAGGTCGGCGTCGCCGGCGCCCTGGCCACCGTGCACATCGCCGGCGTCGAGCAGTGGCTGCGGGAGGCCCTCGTCGAGCCGCCCGCGGGCGAGGCCCAGCCGTTCGACCCCGCCGCGGCCGACCGGCCCTGACCCGTCACGGGCGCGGCACCGTCGCGTCACGCGGTGCGCGGGCGGAGCCTGAGGTCCTGCATCCCGCCGTCGACGGCGATCCCGGCGCCGGTCGTGGAGGCGGCGAGCGGGCTCGCCAGGTACACCACGGCGTGCGCGACCTCCCGGGGGGAGACGAGCCGGCCGTGCGGCTGCCGCGCCTCCAGCGCGGCGCGCTCCGCCTCGGGGTCCTCGGCGCGGCCGAGCAGCCGGTCGATCCAGGGGGTGTCGGCGGTGCCGGGGTGGACGCAGCAGACGCGGACGCCCTCGGCGAGGTGGTCGGCCGCCATCGCGCGCGTCAGCGCGGCCACGGCGCCCTTCGACGCGCTGTACAGCGCGCGTTGCGGCAGGCCGGCGGTCGCGGCGACGGAGCCGACGTTGACGATGGCGGCGGCCCGCGAGCGGCGCAGGTGCGGCAGCGCGGCCCGGCTGGCGCGGACCATGCCGAGGAGATTGACGTCGAGCACCCGCAGCCACTCGGCGTCGTCGTTGTCCTCGACGGTGCCCTGGGCGCCGATGCCGGCGTTGTTGACCAGGACGTCGAGCCCTCCGAAGCGCTCGACGGCGGTGGCGACGGCGTGCCGCACGGAGGCGTCGTCGCCGACGTCGGCGCGGAGGTGGAGCACCCCGTCGGTCTCGGTGGGGGAGGCGGGGGAGGAGAGGTCGAGGGCCGCCACGCGGGCGCCCCGCTCGCGCAGGGCCGCCACCACGGCGGCCCCGATCCCGGAGGCGCCGCCGGTCACCGCCGCCGCGAGGCCCTCGAACTCACCCATGCCGTCTCCTCCGTCGCTGGTCCACGCTGCTTGACACCGCTCCGACCGATCCGCACCGATCCGTCGCCGACCCTCCCATTGGTCGGGTGTCTGACGCGATCTTTCCCGCATGTTAGGGCAAAGAAGCGAACGGTCGCGAGTGTTGACCCCCATACATCGGATGTCTATGGTTTGCGTGCGCTGGCCGCCGTCCGAAGGAGAGTCCGTGTCCCGTTTCGTCGCCCTACAGACCCACGACGTGCGGTTCCCCACCTCCCGGACGTTGGACGGCTCCGACGCGATGAACACGGACCCGGACTACTCGGCCGCCTACGTGCGGCTCCTCACCGACGAGGCCGGGGACGGCGGCGAGGCGGCGGAGGGACACGGCTTCGTCTTCACCATCGGCCGCGGCAACGACGTCCAGGTCGCCGCGCTCCGCGCGCTCGAGGGCCACCTCGTCGGGCGCGAGGTCGAGCCGGTCCTGGCCGACCTCGGCGGCCTGTGGCGCGAACTGGTCCACGACTCCCAACTCCGCTGGCTCGGCCCGGAGAAGGGCATCATGCACATGGCCATCGGCGCCGTCGTCAACGCGGCGTGGGACCTGCGCGCCAAGCGCGAGGGCAAGCCGCTGTGGCGCCTGCTGGCCTCCCTCAGCCCCGAGGAGATCGTCGACCTCGTCGACTTCCGCTACCTCACCGACGCCCTCACCCGGCAGGAGGCGCTCGACATCCTGCGCGCCGCCGAGCCGGGCCGCGCCGACCGCGTGGCCCGGCTGGTCGACGAGGGGTACCCGGCCTACACCACCACGCCCGGCTGGCTCGGCTACGACGACGAGAAGCTCGCCCGGCTGTGCCGCGAGGCCGTCGCCGACGGCTTCACCCAGATCAAGCTGAAGGTCGGCGCCGACCTCGATGACGACCTGCGCCGGCTCGCGCTCGCCCGCGAGGTCTGCGGCCCCGACATCCGCATCGCCGTCGACGCCAACCAGCGGTGGGACGTCGCCGACGCCGTCCGCTGGATCGAGGCGCTGCGCCCCCACGACCTCGCCTGGGTCGAGGAGCCGACCAGCCCGGACGACGTCCTCGGCCACGCCGCCATCGCCCGGGCCGTCGCGCCGATCCCCGTCGCGACGGGGGAGCACTGCGCCAGCCGCGTGATGTTCAAGCAGTTCCTCCAGACGAGGGCGCTCTCGGTGCTGCAACTCGACGCCACCCGCGTGGCCGGCGTCAACGAGAACGTGGCGATCCTGCTGCTGGCGGCGAAGTTCGGCGTCCCGGTCTGCCCCCACGCCGGGGGCGTCGGCCTGTGCGAGGCCGTCCAGCACCTGGCGATGTTCGACTACGTCGCGGTCTCCGGCACCCGGGAGGGCCGCACGGTGGAGTTCGTCGACCATCTGCACGAGCACTTCGTCACCCCTGTCGACGTACGCGGCGGGCGCTACTACCCTCCCGAGACTCCGGGTGCGGGTGCCGAGATGCTCTCCCGTTCCATCCTGGAGTACTCCCACGAGGCGTGAACCTCCCGCCTGCGAGGGAGGCGAGCGACACGACGGTTCGACCACGACGGTTCGACGAGACAGGCGCGACGAAGCGACACGAGCGACAGAGCGACACGGCGACTCAGCGACTCAGGGAAGCGATCCGGCAATGACGACGGAGCACGTCCTCGACACCCACCTCCACCTGTGGGACCTCACGGTGAGCGCGTACGCGTGGCTGCCCCCCGACGGGCCGCTGCACTCCACCTTCACCGCCGAGCGGGCGCGGGCCGAACTCGACGCCGCCGGCGTCGCCGAGGCCGTCCTCGTCCAGGCCGAGGACTCCGAGGCCGACACCGCCCACATGCTCGCCCAGGCCGACCGCCACGACTGGATCGTCGGCGTCGTCGGCTGGGTGCGGCTGGACGACCCCGACACCGCCGCCCGGCAGCTCGACCGCTGGCAGCGACATCCCGCGTTCCGCGGCGTCCGGCACCTCGTCCACGACGACCCACGCGACGACTTCCTCCGGCTGCCGGCCGTGCGCCGGTCGCTCGCGATGCTCGCCCGCCGCGGCCTGCCCCTCGACGTGCCCGACGCCTGGCCGCGCCACCTCGCGGACGTCGCGGAGCTGGCGGACGCCCTCCCGGACCTCAGAATCGTCGTCGACCACCTCGGCAAGCCGCCCGCGGACCGCGACGCGTTCGCGGCCTGGCGGCAGACCCTGGAGGCGGTCGCGGCCCGCCCGAACGTCGTCGCGAAGGTCTCCGGGCTCCAGACTCCCGGCAGTCCCCTGACCGGCGAGACGGCGCGGCCCGCCGTCGAGGCGGCCTTCGAGCTCTTCGGGCCCGACCGGCTGATGTACGGCGGCGACTGGCCCATGACCCTGGGCCACGGCGGCTACGGCCACGCGTGGCGGGTACTGTCCACGCTCGTCGGCGAGCTGTCGGGCGCCGAGCGCGCCCGCGTGCTGGCCGGCACGGGCCGGGCGGTCTACGGCCTGCCGGAGCGTGCCCGGTGACCGCCGTGGGCCGGGTGCCGGCGGCCGCGAGCGCCGTGGCGGAGGGCGAGACGCTGCTGGAGGTCGAGGGCGTCGACAAGTCCTTCCCCGGCATCCGCGCGCTGGATGGCATGCACCTGACCCTGCGCTCGGGCGAGGTGCTCGCGCTGGTCGGCGAGAACGGCGCGGGCAAGTCCACGCTGATGAAGCTGCTGTCGGGCATCGAGGTGGCCGACGCGGGCACCTTCCGGCTCGGCGGCACCCCGTTCGCGCCGCGCAACCCACGCCACGCCATGGAGCTGGGCATCAGCATCATCCACCAGGAGTTCAACCTGGTGCCGCACCTGACGGTCGCCCAGAACATCTTCATCGGCCGCGAGCCGCGCCGCGGCCGGGTGGTACTCGACGAGCGGCGCCTGAACGCGGACGCCGCCGCGCTGCTGGACCGGCTCGGCCTCCCCCTCGACCCGCGCGCCGTCGTCGGCACCCTCACCGTGGCCCACCAGCAGATGGTGGAGATCGCCAAGGCCCTGTCGTACGAGCCGACCGTGCTGATCATGGACGAGCCGACGGCCGCCCTCAACGAGGCCGAGGTCGCCACGCTCCACGAGCTGATCCGCGGCTTCGTCCGTCCCGGCACCGGCGTCATCTACATCTCCCACCGCATGGGGGAGATCCAGCGCATCGCCGACCGGGTCACCGTCATCCGCGACGGCGCGTACATCGACACCCTCGACGTGGCCACGGCGGACACCCGCGACATCATCGGCCTGATGGTCGGCCGCGCCCTCGACGCCGACGCCCGGCCCGAGGGCGTGCGCCAGGGCCGCGAGGTCGTCCTCAGCGTCACGGGACTGTCCACGAAGGGCCTGCTGACCGACGTGTCGTTCGAGCTGCGACACGGCGAGATCCTCGGCCTCGCCGGGCTCATGGGCGCCGGCAGGACCGAGGTCGCCCGCGCCCTCGTGGGCGCCGACCCGATCCGGTCCGGGCGCGTCACCCTCCACGGCCGGGAGGTCCGCATCCGCCACCCCGCCGACGCCGCGCGGCTCGGCATCGGATACCTCTCGGAGGACCGCAAACGCTACGGGCTGCTGCTGGAGCAGGACGTCAAGGCCAACATCGCCCTCAGCACGCTGCGCGACCGCTTCACCCGCCGCGGCTTCGTGCGCGACGGCGCGCTGCGGGCCGCCGCGGAGGACATGATCGCCACCCTGCGCATCAGGACCCCGTCCGCGCACCAGACCACCAAGTACCTGTCCGGCGGCAACCAGCAGAAGGTCGTCATCGCGAAGTGGCTCGCCAAGGACTGCGACGTCCTCATCGTCGACGAGCCGACCCGCGGCATCGACGTCGGCGCCAAGGAGGAGATCTACCAGCTGCTCAACCGGCTGGCGGCCGAGGGAAAGTCGATTGTCATGATCTCATCGGAACTGCCGGAGATCCTGCGCCTGTCACACCGCGTCGTGGTGATGAGTGAGGGCCGGGTGACCCGCGTGCTCGACGCCGCCGAGGCGACCCAGGAGGCCATCATGCACCACGCGACGCTGCGTCCCGGCGCGAGCGACCACCATCCGGCCCCAGCCCACGGGAAGGCGGAGCGGCCATGACCACCGTCAAGGCGCCCACGCGCGAGGAGCCCCGGCAGCGGCGGGCCCAGGTGGCGGTGGACGTGGTCCGGGGCAGACTCCAGCAGCTGCTGGCGTTCGCGAGCCTCATCGTCATCTACGCCTTCTTCGCCGTCGCGAGCCCGTACTTCTTCACCTACGACAACTTCATCTCCATCCTGTTCTCCACGGTCGTGATCGGCACCCTCGCGATCGGGACGACGTTCGTCATCATCTCCGCCGGCATCGACCTGTCGATCGGCACCGGCATGGCGCTGTGCGCCGTCATGGCGGGCGTCTTCATGGTGAAGGCCGACCTGCCGCTGACGGTCGGCGTGCCGCTGACGATCCTGTTCGGCGGGCTCATGGGCCTGGTCAACGGCATCAACATCGCCGTGCTGCGCATCCCGCCGTTCATCGCGACCCTCGCGATGATGCTCGTCGCCGAGGGCCTGGCCCTCGTCGTCTCCGACAGCACCCCCATCTACTTCAGCGAGGTCTCCGGCTACACCGACATCTCCACCGGCCGCCTCGTCCCCAGCATCGACATCCCGAACGCGGTCCTCGTCCTCGCGCTGGTCGCCGCCATCGCGGGTGTGCTGCTCACCAAGACCCTCCTGGGCCGCTACACCTACTCCATCGGCAGCAACGAGGAGGCCACCGCCCTCTCCGGCATCGACGTCCGCCGCTGGAAGATCGCCATCTACACCTTCGCCGGCCTGTTCATCGGCCTCGCGGGCGTCCTCATATCCGCCCGCCTCGGCTCGGCCCAGCCCGCCACGGGCATGGGGTACGAGCTCCAGGCGATCGCCGCCGTCGTCATCGGCGGCACGTCCCTGTCCGGCGGCAAGGGGTCGATCGTCGGGACCCTGATCGGGGCCCTGATCATCTCCGTCCTCAACAACGGCCTCCAGATCATGGAGATCCCGCAGGAGTGGCAGAACGTCATCCTCGGCTGCGTGATCCTCGTCGCCGTCTACACCGACCGGGTCCGCAGGAAGGAAGTGTGACTCGGGCGAGCCGTCCCTGACCAGAACAAAGGAGATCTGGCATGAGAATCAGAAAGGCCCTCGCCGCCGTCGCCGCCGTGGCCGCCATGACGACGGTGGTGACCTCCTGCGCCGAGGAGGGCTCAGGCGGCGGGGGCGGCGGCGGAGAGCCGTTGATCGCCATCGTCTCCAAGGGCTTCCAACACCAGTTCTGGCAGGCCGTCAAACAGGGCGCGGAGGAGGAGGCCGAGGCCAGGGGCGCGCGCATCACGTTCGTGGGCCCGGCCACCGAGGCCGACGTGGAGGAGCAGATGAACATGCTCACCAACGAACTGGCCAAGTCCCCCGACGCCATCGGCTTCGCCGCGCTCGACTCCCAGGCCGCCGAGCCGCTGCTGCAACAGGCCCGGTCGCAGGAGATCCCCGTGATCGCCTTCGACTCCGGCGTGGACAGCGACGTCCCGCTGACCACGGTCGCCACCGACAACCGCGCCGCCGCCGCGCTCGCCGCCGAGCACCTCGCGGAGGCCGTCGGAGGGGAGGGCAAGGTCGCGCTCGTCGTCCACGACCAGACCAGCCTCTCCGGCAAGGACCGCAGGGACGGCTTCATGGACTGGATGGCGGAGAACGCGCCCGGCATCACCGTGCTGGAGCCCCAGTACGGCGGCGGGGACCAGCTGGAGTCCGCCAACATCACCAAGTCGATCATCCAGGCCAACCCCGACCTCGCCGGCATCTACGCCGCCAACGAGGGCTCGGCCATCGGCGTGATCAACGGCGTCCGCGAGAGCGGCCGCGACGGCATCGCCATCGCCGGCTTCGACTCGGGCCAGGCCCAGATCGACGCGATCACCAGCGGCGAGATGGTCGGCGCCGTCACCCAGGACCCCGTCGACATGGGACGCCAGCTCGTCGACGCCGCCCTGAAGGCCATCGACGGCGAGCAGCTGCCCGAGCGCATCGACACCGCCTTCTACTGGTACACCAGCGAGAACATCGACGATCCGGAGATCCAGGCGGCGCTCTACGAGTAGCCGCCGGGGAAGGACCCGGCGGAACGGCCCGGAGGACGACGGGCGGGGCGGCACCGGGAGGCGACTCCCGTGCCGCCCCGCCCGTGGTCACAGCAGGCCGCGCTCCGCCAGGTTGCGCATCAGCGCGCGCAGCCCGAACTCCCACGGCGCCGCCCGCTCGCTCGTCGTCACCGTGTTGACCAGGGCGCCCAGCCGTGGGCTCGCGATCCGCACCACGTCGCCCGGCTCGTGGGTGAAGCCCGCGCCGGGCGCGTGGCGGTCCTCGGTCGGGGCGAACAGTGTGCCGGTGAAGAGCACGAAGCCGTCGGGGTACTGGTGGTGCGGCCCGCGCACGGCGGCCAGCAGCTCCAGCACGTCGCGGCTGATCGCGCGCATCGAGCTGCTGCCGCGCAGCACGAAGCCGTCCGCGCCGTCGACCCGCAGCTCGATGTCGAGGCCCCGCACCGCGTCGAGGTCGAAGCCGTCGTCCAGCAGCCGCACGAACGGCCCGAGCGCGCACGAGGCGTTGTTGTCCTTGGCCCGCGACAGCAGCAGCGCGCTGCGACCCTCCAGGTCGCGGAGGTTCACGTCGTTGCCGAGCGTCGCGCCGCGCGGCCGGCCACGGGAGTCCGCCACCAGCACGGCCTCGGGCTCGGGATTGTTCCACGCCGAGGCGGCCAGCACCCCGATCTCGGCGCCCGTGCCGACGGCGGAGAGCACCGGCGCCTTGGTGAACACCTCGGGGTCGGGGCCGATCCCGACCTCCAGGTACTGCGACCACAGCCCCTCGGCGAGCAGGAACTCCTTGACGCGGGCGGCCTCGGGCGAGCCGGGCCGGATGCGGTCGACGGTGCCGCCCACCACCTCCCCGACCCGCTGACGGACCTCGGCCGCCAGCGCCGGGTCGCCGCCGGCGCGCTCCTCGATGACGCGCTCCACCAGGCTGCGCGCGAACGTGACGCCCGCCGCCTTGACCACCTGGAGGTCGACGGGCGCGAGCAGGTGCGGCAGCTCGCGGGCGCCGGCGGCGGTCGCCTCCAGCAGCGCGTCGAGGGGCCAGGCACGCCCGCCGGGCGCCTCGCGCACGATCGCCTCCGCGTCCTCGCGCTCCAGCAGCTCCGAGACGGTCGGCGCGTGCGCGCTCAGGTCGACGACGCGCTCACCCCTCACCGCCGCCACACACGGGCCGCCCCACTCGGGCTCGTGGACGCGGGCCACGAGGGCGGCGCGGTCGGCGTCCTCGGGCAGGACGGCGTCGGGCGTCAGGACGGGACGGGGGTGGGCTGTCGCAGGCATCGACGGGTCTCCTTCGACGGGGGCGCCAGCCAGCGTAGGGCCTTGGCCAGCGATCGTCCCCGGCCGGTCCCCCCCAACCCGCCGCCGCGACCGCCCGAGGCGGAAGCGCGAACGGCGCGCAGCCCCGGAGCGGTGGGACTCCGGGGCTGCGGCCTTCTATCGTTTCCTACCGTTACTCACCATGCCGTGCCCTGCCGGGCCCGGCTCCTAGACCTCTCCGGGAAAGAGCTCGGAGTAGGTCGCGAGGGCGATCGCCGTGTCGGCCTGGGCCCAGAAGCGGTGGTAGTTGAACGTCGGCGCCTCGCCGCCGTTCAGGTACGCCTCCACCTGGGGCCACGCCGGGTCGTCGTGGTAGAAGGTGCGCAGCGACTCGAAGGTCGCGCCCGGCTCGATCACGTCGCCGTTGGGCATCGTCCCGCTGAAGCCCTCCGGCACGAAGACCTCGTCGTCGAACCGCTCGAAGTGGGCCTGGGTCTCCGGCACGGACACGCCGAGCGGGTCGGAGTTGGCCCACACCGCGTCCAGCAGACCGGCCGCCGTGTCCTGGGCGGCCTGGTCGCCGCTGGCGGCGGCGTAGTAGGACAGGGTGTTCGCCAGCGAGCTGGTGATGCCCACGTCCTGGGTGTACGCGGTCACGTCGACGTGCAGGCCGTTGTTGGCGCCGGGGTTGGACGCGTTCCAGGTGTCGGGCTGGCCGGTCCACGACAGTGTGGACGGGATCTGGTACTCCCCGCCCTCGCCGATGGTGACCTCGCTCAGCACCCACGGCACCCACTTGTCCAGCACCTCGCCGGCCATGGCGTCGCCGGTCTCGTAGTAGTACTCGGCCAGTCGCTGCATCGACCACGCCTGGAAGCCGAACCAGGTGTTCGAACCCGGGTCGTGGTACACCGGCTGGTCGTCGTAGGCCATGCCGTAGAACGTGGCCGTGCCGGCCGGCGGCTGGCTGTAGTCGCCGCCCCAGCTGTTGGTGGCGCCACCGGCGATGCCGCCCTCGGCGGACTGGAGCCAGCGGTAGAACTCCACCTGGCGGTCAAGGCTCCTGGCCCAGTCGTCGTCCGCGGTGGGCGAGTCGGGGGCCATGCCGCCCTCGGACAGCGCGTACGCCGCCATCGGGTTCTGGTAGCCGAAGTGGGAGTGGCTGGAGCCGATGCGCCAGGCCCAGCCCGCGCTGGAGTCGAGCGCGCCACCCCAGGCGTAGTACCAGGACATCAGGTAGTGCGCGCTGTTCTTGCCGGTGCCGGCCGGGCAGCTCGGGCTCGTGCACCCGATCTGCTTGAAGTACTTGTCGAACATCGCGTACCGCAGGTAGTCGCCCATCATCGACGCCTTCTCGACGACGCCGGAGACGGCCGAGGCGTTGCCCTGCTCGGTGGCCCACTGGTTGGCCCAGTAGGCCGCCTGGACGGCGCGGGCGTCGGCGTCGGGCGCGTTGGTGTAGCGCCACTGCCGGGCGTAGTTGGCGTCGTCGGTGAACAGGTCGAGGTACCCGTTCTCGCCGCCGAAGGAGAAGTCGTCACAGGACGGGTGCGGCACGGTCTCCCACACCGACTCCTGCTCACCACGCTGGAAGGTGTTGATGAACGTCGGCTGGCCCTCGGTGCCGTTGCAGGCCGCGGCGCCGAAGCCGTAGGTGTCGTCCACGTCCTGCAGCCAGTGCATGCCGTAGATGTCGTCCGTGCCGTACGTCGAGGACAGCTCGTTCGCCAGCGGGTCGTCACCGACCGAGACGTTGCCGTCCAGCGCCGAGGGGTAGCCGCTGGGCTGCGGGTGCTCGGCCGCGTAGGTGGCCGGCGCCGACGGGTCGTAGAAGCTGTTGGTGGGCTGCTGGTCGGCGCTGGGGATCATCCACTCCTCCATGACCTCCCAGGCCTCGTTGAACGGTCCCCAGTCCTCGGTGATCCTGCCGTACTGCGCCTCCAGCCAGATGAGGTAGGAGTACGCCTCGGAGGTCGTCTCGTGACCGTGGTCCGGCGCCTCGATGACCATGGTCTCGACCGCGTGGTACGGCACGCCCTCGGGCGAGAAGTAGCCGTTGGCCGGGTCCTTGATCTTCTCGTACAGCTCCAGGAACCGCTCGCCGTACGGGCCGCCGCCGTTGCCGTCGCCCAGCTGGGTGACGGTCACGGTGGCGGGCAGGTGGCCGGGGGCGGAGACGGTGAAGGTGGCGGCTCCGCTGCCCTCGGCGTCCGCGCCGACGGTCACCGGCTGCGTGATGTTCCAGTTGTCGGGGGTGAACGTCAGCGAGCCACCGTCCACGACCGACACGCCGGGGTTGCCGGCGGTGCGCGCGACGCTGACTGTCACGTTCGCGTCCGGCTCGGTGTTGAGCCGCACGTCGAAGGTGTCGGTCTCACCGGCCCGCAGCGCGAGGGAGCTGGGGGAGACGACCAGGGCGGGGTCGTCGACCGGCGGCTCGCCCTCGCCGTCGCACAGTGTGCCGTTGAGGTAGAAGTCGGTGGGCGTGGTGTTGGTACCCGAGTAGCTGAAGTTCGCACCGGCCGAGACGGTCTGGCCGGGGGCGATGGTGGCGTTCCACGAGACGTTCCGGACGGTGACGGTCTGGCCCGACTGCGACCAGTCCGCGCTCCAGCCCTGGGCCAGCCGCTGGTTGCCGGAGTAGTCGTAGGTCAGGGCCCAGCCCTGGATCGCCTCGTCACCCTCGTTGTTGATGGAGATGTTGGCGGTGAAGCCACTGCCCCAGTCGTTGGCGCTGTAGTCGACGGTGCAGACCGGGTCGGCCGCCTGGGCGGGGCTGTTCGCCGTCGCCAGGAAGGACGTCGGCAGCGCCAGCGCGACCAGGACCGTCAGGCGCCTGCGGCGGGCGACCCGGGCGCGACGGACGGCGGACGGGGAAGGCGGCGTGCCCGCGGCGGATCTTCGGTGTCTTCTGCGCACCCGCATGGGTGAGCCCTCCTTGGGGATGGGGGGTGGAGCTTGCGTGGTTGCGTGAAGACCCAGTGGGAGCGCTCCCAAGTATGTGGAGGGGTAGTGCACACGTCAAGAGCTTTGACGCGCAGTCAGGGCAAACGGCTCTCTTCCCTGAGATTTCGGGGCCGAGGAGTCCTTGCTCGGGATATTTCTTGAACGCGACCCTGGCGATACGAAGGGAGTGCGCGCTATCTTCACCCCGACTTGGTGGGAGCGCTTCCAAGCTTTCGGCAGGCATGGCGAGGTCGCCGCCGTCGTGCCGTCGCGTTGTTCCGCCCATCCAACCGACCCCCGTTCCCGCTGCCCCGTTCCGGCGGCGATCCGACTGACCCGTCCACGCGGTCCGCGCCCCGGGCCGGGGGCGCCCACGGCCCCCGCCGCGCGCGGCGGGGCGACGGGACGGCAGCGCGAGGACTTCGGGTGCCCACCCCGGGGTGCGTCGAGGGCCCGGGGTGGGCGGGGTTGTCCCTCACCGCGGTGCGGCACCCCAGCGAAGGGGCGGACCGGGGCGGGAGCGGCACGGGAACGCCGCTGTGCCGCTCGGGGCTGGTCCGGTCGGGGGACTTACCCGGCCTGGCCGCGCGTGCCGGTGCAGGGGCAGGCGCGACGGCCGGGATTCTCTACGTCGTCGGGCGGCCCGAGGGCTGCTCGTCCGCGGCGCACCGGAGGGCGTCGAGGTCGGCGCGCCACTCCCAGCCGGAGCGGTCGGTGGGCCGCAGGTGGGCTTCGGTCCACAGGACGCGTTCGCGTCCGAGGACGTCGTAGGAGACGTGCTCGACGACCAGCCCGAGCCGGCCGGTCCTGCCGGTGCGGGGCTCGACGACGCGTTGCCCGATCCAGGGGTGCGCCACGTCCCGCAGCACCTCCCTGCCGCCGCCGGTCACCAGGTGTCCGCCATCATCCGCAGCGCCGCCAGGCGGGTGTCCGGCCCGATGACGAGCATGTCGCCGCTGGCGAACGTCACCGCCGCGCCGCCGGTCGGGGTGCGCGAGACGCGGTGGACGATCCACTGCTGGGCCCCGATCCGCACCAGGTCACCGCGCTCGACGGTGGCCGGGCCCACGATCAACGCCCGCGCGTACCGCAGCGGCTGCGGCCCCATCCCCCTCACCGCCCCACCTCGCGGTGCCACGGCCTGGCCAGTGCCTGGCCGACGGCGCCGAGCGCGTCCCGCAGGTGGTACGTGTCCGTCAGGCAGTCACCGACGGGTGGCGTCACCACGACGTTGAAGCGGATGCCGCACGGCACGCGAGGGACGTACGCGTTCCTGGGCGGCAGCCAGACAGGCGGCGGAGAGAAGGGGGACGCAGCGGGTGGGGGACGCTCAGGCATGACGGCTCCGGTTACGTACCGAGTGCTGACCGTCACAGAATGCCGATCTGGATCGGCTGGGCGTTGCACAGAACTGTGCAACGCCCTGGCGGGGTCAGGCCACGCCGACCCACTGCGCGAAGTGTGCGAGCGACCCACTTCGGGACCGCTCCCGCCGTCGCAGTTGAGTCACCACCTCGCGCACCTGCGGGTGATAGCGCGTCTGCTGGGGCGCGACGTTCTGCGCCTTCAGCAGACTCATGAACGCCGCGTCCTCCTGACCGGTCCACAAATGGGAGCGCGCCACGTCGATGTGTACCTGTCCGGCCCGCATGACGGGCCAGGTCGTAGGGATGCGTAGTGACTGCGAAACCCTGACCGCCTCGGCGTGGCGGTTCTGATCCGCCAGTGCGGCGATCTTGTGCGCCTTCACGTTGGTCGGTCCGAACGCGTACCAGTGCACGCCACGGATTCGGAAGCCGACCGGATCGGAAGACTCCGGGCCCTGCCCGCGCAACCACTGCTCCGGGGTCGCCTCGCCGGTGCGGGCGACGTGTCGTTCAGCCTCCTCAAGGTGGCCAGCGGCGGCATCGGTATCGCGAAGGCGGGCAGCGAGAACCGCGCTGCTGAGGTGCTTCTGGCCGATGGCGGCGTCGCGCTCGATGCCCGGCTCGGCGTCACGCGCGAGCCTCCTCCCGATCTCCTGAAGGCGTAGCCCAGTGCGGAACTCGCCGTAGCGAGAGCACACGTTGGCGGACATCCATTTGCCCATGGCGGCGAGGATCGGGTCCTGGGCACGGTCGGCAGCCCATTCGGTCCGGCTGGCGGCGAGCAACGCGAGGTCCTGATAGCCGAGCTTGGAGGCAAGGTTGAACGCGACGCGGTTGAGACCGCACAGCAGGGCCCAGGCACGCGGGCGATCGGCCGTGTGAGCGACGGTGGTCGCCTCGGCAAGCAACGCGGGGAGGTCTACGGCGGCTTCCTTGAGCTCCGTGTGGTGGATCAGGGCGCAGAGCCGGTCGCGCTCGTCGGCCAGCTCAGCCAGCGGCCGGGGCCTGACGGCCGGGTCGCCGCCGACGTTGTACAGGTTCAGCGCCTCGCGGATCGGCTGAACGAGAAGGTCCAGCTCGTCTGCGCGAAGCTCCTCTCTGTAAGGCTGTCCGAGCAGATCGGCAGGCGTGACGCCCAGTGCTCTCGCGCAGGCGGCGACCATCTCGTGGGAGGCGGGGCGCTGACCGCATTCGACCTTGGACAGCAGCGACTTCGAGATGTGTGCCCGCATGGCGAGCCCTGTCTGGGTAAGACCTCGCTTCGCGCGCAGTTCCGCGATGCGCGCGCCGATGAACTTGTCTGCCTGACTCGGCATAACTCGCTCCGTTCTGGCTCGATACCAGAACGGTAGCCCCGGTTCTGGGCGGGGGCACAGCGACGGTTTCACTCAGGTGGGGTCATGGGGCGTTCCCGCCCGACGCGTCGCGCGTCGTGGCATCGTGGGGCCGTGGAGTGCCTGGCGGCGCGAACACGAGGGCGTCCGACGCCCTGTGGTGGCGTCGGACCCTCGTGCACGGCGACACGGTTGGTGTCGCCCGTCTGGAACGTCCCCCGAGACCGGTGTTCGGTTGAGGGGTGGGTGGGTGGTGTTAGGCGGGGACGGTGGGGGCTTTGTTGGTGTCGGTGGTGGGTTGGGTGGTGGTGGGTTGGGTGGTGGTGGTGCGGGGGCGGCTCCAGCGGCGCATGACGGGGAGTTCGACGAGGCGGTACAGGAGCCAGGCGGCGAGGAGGTTGGCCAGGAACAGGGCGGCCAGGAGGACGAGGGCGGGGAGGGTGGCGTAGGTGCGGGTTTCGAGGATTTCGGGGCGGCCGTAGAAGATGATGACGGCTTGGACCATGTAGAAGGCGAAGGAGACGGTGCCCAGCCAGACCATGAGGCGGCTGCGGAGCCAGCCGG
>NZ_JBQQBZ010000056.1:0-34303 GCF_052245655.1 Streptomyces sp. 4N509B | reverse complement strand
AACCGCTGTTCCACCGCGGCCGACGGCTGGACCCCAGCCGCCTCGATCGGACCGCTCTTGGACATGTTCTCGCTGGTCACAGGTGCATCTTCCATGATCGGGATACACCGCTCGTTTTACAGTCCCGCCGAGAGTCCCGTGTGCCGTGCGACTCGACGTCGACCTCAATGATCGAGTACTTGGAGAACTGGGCGTTCTCAGCGAGGAGTCGAAAAGGAACGGGGAAGAGCCGCACGTGCCGGGGCCCATCCTCCTGGTCCAGGCGTATGCCGGCTACGCAGCTGGTCTCGCGGTACTTGTTGGACAGCTCCGGATACGTCTTGACTGTGATCATGATCCGGGCACGTTGCCGGTTCGCCGATGCCATGCTTGCCCCTCCCTGCCTCCCGGAATCGATTGGAGGAGAGTCACACGCCACTGGCAAGGGCGCGCGTCGGAGCAAGGGGCGAAGTCAGGCCAGGGGGTGCACCGGCACGGTGGCCCGTTTCCTGACCATCTCCAGGACGACCTGCCGATGGCAGCGATCCTCGTCCTTCTCGAAGCACAGCACCGCGACTCTGGACTGTCGGGCATGCTCGGTCAGGCGGTCGAGGTCGGACCTGGCCTCCTCGCTTCGCAGCACGCCACGGAAGCGAGCCAGGCCCACGTCCAGTCGGCCGTCCCAGAACGGCGCACGGTTGTCCTTGGGATTTCCCAGGCCACGCAGATGGGTGTACGCGATGCCGGCTTCGGCGAGCGCCTGCCCGAGACGGGTCTTGCTGAAGCCCTTCTTACGGCTGATCGGGGTGAGCCGTACGTCTGCCACGACATCGATACGGCTGTCGAGGAGCGAGGTGACGAACGCATCGATGTCCCTCCCCTCGTACCCAGCGGACCAGAGTCCAGGGGCGACCCTGGTCTCCCTGAACAGGTCATCGAGCGGGACGCCAAGGGCCTCGGCCACGGCTCCGACCGTGAGGAAAGCTGGCTGGATCGATCCCTCACTCTCCAGGCGCTCCAGTGTCCTGAGCGCGATGCCTGCTTCCTCGGCGAGCTGTTCACGCGTCCATCCGCGAGCCTCCCGCAGCCCTCGCACCCGCCGGGCGAGGGCGCGGACCTGGGAGTGCGACGTACTGCGGCCTGCCATGTGTCGTGCTCCTAGAGGCTGGGGCGTGCGCCCACGATGGCCTACTGGGAGAAGACGACAAAAATCTTCTCCCAGATTTCTCCCAAACAATCACCAGAGACGCGGTGGGGGCCCGACCCGGATTCCGGATCAGGCCCCTGACCTGCTGTTCTCACTGTCGGGGTGGCGGGATTTGAACCCACGACCTCTTCGTCCCGAACGAAGCGCGCTACCAAGCTGCGCCACACCCCGAGTGCTCCGTTGAGGGGAGCGGCACCACTCTAACCCACTAGCAGGGGCTACGGAAATCTGGTTTGGCCGGGCCGCCCGGCGGTCCGGGTCCGGGGCGGGGTCACGGGGCGGTGAGGGTGAGGAGGGTGGCCTCGGGGGGGCAGGCGAAGCGGACGGGGGTGTAGCGGTTGGTGCCGCAGCCCGCGGAGACGTGGAGGTGGGAGGTGTGGCCGGCGGTCGTGTGCGTGGAGTGGCCCTTGACGCGGGCGGCGTCGATGTCGCAGTTGGTGACGAGCGCGCCGTAGAAGGGGACGCACAGCTGGCCGCCGTGGGTGTGGCCGGCGAGGATCAGCGGGTATCCGTCGGCGGTGAAGGCGTCGAGAACGCGCAGGTAGGGGGCGTGGACGACGGCGATCGAGAGGTCGGCGTCACGCTCGGGGCCGCCGGCCACCTGGGCGTAGCGGTCGCGCCGGATGTGGGGGTCGTCCAGGCCCGTGAGGGCGATCTCGGTGCCGGCGGCGGAGGAGCCGGCGTAGGAGGGGAGCTTGATCCGGCCGCGGGCGTTGGTGAGGTTGACCCAGCCCGCGGTGTCGAAGGCGTCGCGCAGCTCCCACCAGGGGTTCCGGGGGACGTGGGTGGCCGGGGCGTTGCCGTTGAGGCCGTGGCGGCCGGAGGCGCGCTCCACCAGGTAGCGGGCGGGGTTGCGGAAGACGGGGGCGTAGTAGTCGTTGGAGCCGAAGACGTACGCGCCGGGGAACTCCAGCAGGGGGCCGAGGGCGTCGAGGGTCTCGGGGACGGCCTCGGGGTCGGAGAGGTTGTCCCCCGTGTTGATCACCAGGTCGGGCCGCAGGCTCGCCAGGGAGCGCAGCCAGCGCTGTTTGGCCCGCTGCCCGCAGACCATGTGGATGTCCGAGACGTGCAGCACGCGCAGGGGGGACGCGCCCGGTGGCAGCACGGGCACGGTGAGTCTGCGCAGGCGGAAGGAGCGGACCTCTATGCCTGCGGCGTAGGCCACTGCGGTGGCGGTGAGGGCGGCGAGGGACAGCGGGACGGCGTGTCGGGCGCGCATGGGCCCATGGTTCCAGATCGCCGGTCACGATGCGGCGGGAGGCGCGGGTGTGGCTGGTGTTGGCTGCCAGAATGGGGACCATGACCACGTTGAAGGATCGGCTCCAACAGGACCTGACGGCGGCGATCAAGGGGCGCGACGAGCTGCGCTCGGCGACGCTTCGGATGACGCTGGCCGCGATCACCACCGAGGAGGTGGCCGGCAAGGCGGCCCGGGAGCTGTCCGACGACGAGGTCACCAAGGTGATCACCCGCGAGGCGAAGAAGCGGCGGGAGGCGGCCGAGGCGTTCGCGAAGGGCGGCCGGGCCGAGCAGGCCGAGCGGGAGCGGGCCGAGGGCGAGGTGCTTGCGGAGTACCTGCCGACGCAGCTGTCGGACGAGGAGCTGGACGGGCTCGTCGCGGAGGCGGTCGCCGAGGCGCGGGCCCAGGGCGCCGAGGGGCCGCGGGCGATGGGCGCCGTGATGAAGCTCGTGGGGCCGAAGGTCGCCGGGCGCGCGGAGGGCGGCCGGGTGGCCGCCGCGGTGAAGAAGGCCCTGGCGGGCGGCTGAGCACGGCGGCCGGGCGCCGCCGCTCTCCCTCGGCCGCTGCCTCCGCCCCCCACGCTCACGGGGGGCGGAGGCAGCGGCGGGTGGAGGGCTGGGCGCCGCGGTCAGGCGCCGTTGCCTCCGTTACCGTTCCCGTTTCCGTTGCCGTTTCCGTTGCCGGTCCACTCGTCCCACTCGTCCGGCCACTCGCCGTCCCAGCCGTCGTCCCAGCCGCCGCCGTCACCGCCGCCCGGAAGGTCCGGCATGTCGGGGTCCTCTTCCCGCTCGGGCGGGTCCTCGGCGCGCGGCACCTCCACCTCGTTGAACGTCGAGGGTGAGATCCCGGCCAGGGCCCCGGTCATGGCCTGGTGCCAGATCGGGCCGGCCACGACGCTGCCGCTGGCCTTCTCGTGGAAGACGCCGCCGATGGTGATGTTCCGCATGGGCAGCGGGTCGCCGTCGCTGCCGACGCGGACGGCGGTGGCGACCTCGGGGGTGTGGCCGACGAACCACACGTCGCGGATGTCGTCCGTGGTGCCGGTCTTCCCCGCGTTGTCGCGGTCGGTGAGGCCGGCCGTGGTGCCGGTGCCCTCCTCGACGACGCCGCGCAGCATCATGTTGATGGTGTCGGCGTTGTGCGCGGACATCGCCTGGTGGCAGTCGCTCTCGGGGGTCATCTCCTCGCCGTCCGCGGTGGTGACGGAGATGATCGACATCGGCTCGCAGTACGTGCCGCGGTTGGCGAAGGTGGCGTAGGCCGCGGCCATCTGGAGGGGCGCGACCTCCTCGCCGCCGAGGGTCATGGAGGGGTTGACGCCGAGCGGCTCGTTGTCGCCGCGCTCGATGCCCATCCTCGCGGCCAGCTCCGCCGTCTCGCAGACGCCGACCTGCTTCAGCAGCTCAACGAAGTACGTGTTGACGGACTGGGCCAGCGCCTCGGTCATGTCCCAGGTGCCGCGCATGTCCTCCGAGTAGTTCGCGACGTCCCACTCGTTGTCGGCGGGGTTGTTCACGTCGCCCAGCGGCCGGCCCTCGCAGTCGGAGAAGTCGCTCTGGAGGGCGACCATCTCGTTGTCCGTGGTGTAGGTCTGCGCCGGGGAGATGCCCCCCTCCAGGGCGGCGGCGGCGGTGATCGGCTTGAACGTCGAGCCGGGCTGGAAGCCGTACGTCGAGCCGCCCATGGCGTTGGAGACGTTGAGGTTGATCGTGGTCTGGTGGGCCTCGGCGTCGTTGCCGTAGGCGCGGCTCTGCGCCATGGACAGGATGTGGCCGGTGCCGGGCTGGACCTGCACCACGGAGCTGGCGACCTGGTCCTCGGGGCTCACGCCGTTGGTGGCGGCCTCGGCCGCGGCGGCCTGGGCCTGCGGGTCGAGCGTGGTCTGGATGGTCAGACCGCCCACCCGCCACAGCTCCTCGCGCTCCTCCCGCGTCTCGCCGAACGCGGCGTTGCTCAGGAAGTCCTGCTTCACGTAGTCGCAGAAGAAGCCGGCGGCGTTCGTGGCGGTGATGCAGCCCTGGCGCGGCTCGCTGATGTCGAGGCCCAGGTCGAGCGCCTTGGCCTCGTTGGCCTCCGCCTGGGTGATGTCGTCGGTGCGCACCATCGCCTGGAGCACGACGTTCCGCCGCTCCAGGGCCGCCTCGGGGTAGAGCACCGGGTCGTACTGGGTCGGGGACTGGACGAGGCCGGCGAGCAGCGCCGCCTCGTGCAGCTCCAGGTCGGCCGCGGGCTTGGAGAAGTACCGCTGGGACGCGGCCTCGACGCCGTACGCGTCCTGGCCGAAGAACGTGATGTTGAGGTAGTTCTCCAGGATCTGGTCCTTGGTGAGCTCCTGCTCCAGCTGGATCGCGTACTTCATCTCGCGGATCTTGCGGCCGAGCCCGTCGGGGCCCGACTGGTCGATGGCCTCGGCGATCGCCTCCTGGTCGTCGCCCGCCGCCTCGACGAAGACGTTCTTCACGTACTGCTGGGTGAGGGTGGAGGCGCCCTGGGTGGCGCCGCCGCCGACGTTGTTGTTCAGCGCGCGGAGGATGCCGCGCAGGTCGACGGCACCGTGCTCGTAGAAGCGGGCGTCCTCGATCGCGATGATGGCCTGCCGCACGAGCTCCGACATCTGGTCGAGGCCGACGATGGTGCGGTTGCGGTCGTAGACGTCGGCGATCCTGTTGCCCTCGGCGTCGAGGATCGTGGTGCGCTGGCTGAGCGGTGGGCTCTTCATGTTGGCGGGGATCTCGTCGAAGCCCTCGACGGTGCCGCGGGCCGCGAGGCCCAGCGCTCCGACGGCGGGCAACGCGAGCCCTGCCAGCACCGCTCCCGAGAGCACACTGACGCCGAGGAACCTCGCCGCCTGGCTCAGAGTGCCGAGACCACTACCCGGACGCGTTCTACCCATGACTGCAAGCCTACGGTCTCGATTTCCGGACAGCGGGGGCACCGTTCACCTACGCTGTCCACGGCCGGTGACGACTCGCACGCCCGACCAGGTCACCCGCACGAGTGATCTCCTGCTGACTCATAGTCCGAACGGGCCATGCAAGATTAGGCCCACTGGGGGTGTTGCGCCTCCGCTGCCTTCCGTAACGTCCTCAACTGGCAAGGGTGAATATGCCACTTGCCGCCGTGGGGGAGCCTCGATTCGGGAGAGGACGGCACCGGCAGACATGAGCTGGGTAACGGACTGGTCGGCGCACGCGGCGTGCCGTGAGACGGATCCGGATGAACTGTTCGTACAAGGAGCCGCCCAGAACCGGGCGAAAGCGGTCTGTAGCGGCTGCCCGGTACGCACGGAGTGCCTCGCGGACGCGCTGGACAGCCGCGTGGAGTTCGGCGTGTGGGGCGGCATGACCGAGCGGGAGCGTCGCGCACTGCTGCGGCGCAGGCCCACGGTCACCTCGTGGCGGGAGCTGTTGGAGACGGCGCGCAGCGAGTACGAGCGCGGCCTCGCCGTGGGGGACGCCCGCGCGGTGGACGCGCGGCGGGGCGCCGGGGACTACGCGGCGGCGGGCTGACCTCGGGTTTCGTCGCGTGGGTTTCGCGCGCGGGCCGCACGCGCGGGCTCGACGCGTGGACTGCGCGACTGCGCGCGGATCGTTGTGAGTGGGCTTCGTCACGGTCACGGTCACGTTCGCGGCAACGGTCATGCGTGGCGTCCGCCGTCACGGTCGTTGTCACGTTTCGTCGGGCGCCGCTTCGCGCCGAACACCGGACGCGTTGCGCCCGTTTCGTCACCTTCGCTACGTTTGCCCGCTGTTCTCGTCGTGGGCCGCCAGGCGGGAGCCGATGAGGCGCAGGCCCGTCAGGTCGTGCACGTCCGAGGGCAACGCGGGCACCTCCACCACCGGCACCTCGGGATGCACCGCGGTGAAGCGGTCACGCATGCGCGCCTCGCGCGCCACCTGCCGCATACGGTCGGCGTGCACACGCAGCAGCCCCGCGGCCAGCCGTGCCGCCGCGTCGAGATCGGGTTCGGGATCGGCGTCGGGTGCGGCTGTGTCGGGGCTGTCGAGGCGGTCGGGTCGCTCGTCGTGCTCGGCCGGGGAGCTGGGATCTTCGGGAGAGGGGCCGGGCGACGGCGATGCGTTCCCACGGCGAGTGTGCCCGGTCGGATGATCAACAATGCCGCCGTCGACAAGATTCTTTACGTCTGAGCCCTTCGTGTCACCGGTGGCGCCGCCACTCGCGCCCCCGCCGTTCTGTCCGCTCAGCATCTCCGCCGCCGCCAGGGCGCGCTCGGCGCTGAGGCGTGGCGCGGCCGGGACGTGCACCCGGTTCAGGACGAGGCCCGCGAGCGGCATCCGGTCCGCGGCCAGCCGCTCCACGAAGTACGCCGCCTCCCGCAGCGCGTCCTGCTCCGGCGCGGCCACCACGAGGAACGCCGTGCCCGGCGCCTGGAGCAGCCGGTAGGTGGCGTCGGCCCGGGTGCGGAAGCCGCCGAACATCGTGTCCATCGCGGCGACGAAGGTCTGCACGTCCCTCAGCAGCGCCGTGCCGAGCACCTTGCCGAGCGTGCCGGCGACGAGGGACAGGCCCGCCATGCCGAGGCCCAGCACCTTCCGCCCGGCCCTGCCGCCCGCCTTCGCCGGGCCCATCAGCACCCGGATGAACCGTCCGTCGAGGAACGAGCCGAGCCGCTGCGGCGCGTCGAGGAAGTCCAGGGCGGATCGGCTCGGCGGGGTGTCCACCACGATCAGGTCCCACTCGTCGCGGGCCGCGAGCTGCCCCAGCTTCTCCATCGCCATGTACTCCTGGGTGCCGGCGAAGCCGGCCGAGAGCGACTGGTAGAAGGGGTTGCCCAGGATGGCGCGGGCCCGTGCCGGGTCCGCGTGCGCCTCGACGATCTCGTCGAAGGTGCGCTTCATGTCGAGCATCATCGCGAAGAGCTCGCCGCCGGCCGCCGTGTCGATCCCGGGCACCGGGCGGGGGGTGTTGTCCAGCTCGGTCAGGCCCATCGACTGGGCCAGCCGCCGCGCCGGGTCGATCGTGAGCACCACCACGCGCCGCCCGCGTTCGGCCGCCCGCAGCCCCAGCGCGGCGGCCGTCGTCGTCTTGCCGACGCCGCCGGCGCCGCAGCACACCACGATGCGGGTGCCGGCGTCGTCCAGCAGCGCGTCCACCGCCAGCGGCTCGACCCCGCCCAGCGGCGCGTCCTCCCCGACCAACGTCATGGTCCGCTCACCACTCCCACTCGCGCAGGCGGCGTGCCAGCAGGTACAGGCCCGCCAGGTCCACGCCGTCCGTCAGCAACGGCAGCTCCCGCACCGGCAGCCCGAGCGCGTCGAGCTCGCCGCGTTGTCTCCGCTCCAGCTCGTGCCGGTGGGCGTACTCCCTGGCCTGCGTGAGCAACGGCGTCACCAGGCCCGACGCGCCGCGCAGCCCGGCGCCGGCCAGCGCCCGCGTCAGCGCCGCCCGGTCCGTCGCCGCCTCGTCGGGGAGCGCGGCGGCCAGCGGCGGGCGCACCATGTTCACCACCACGCTCCCCACGGGCAGCTGGGCGGCCCGCAGCTCCGCGACGCCGTCGGCGGTCTCCTGGACCGGCATCTCCTCCAGCAGCGTCACCAGGTGAACGGCCGTCTCGGCCGACTTCAGCACCCGCATCACGGCCTGTGCCTGGTGGTGGATGGGGCCCATCCTGGCCAGGCCGGCGACCTCCTCGTTGACGCCGAGGAAGCGGGCGATCCGGCCGGTGGGGGGCGCGTCCATGACGACGGCGTCGTAGGCCCACTCGCGCTGCCCCGCCGCGCCACCGCCCGAGCCGGACGCACCGGAGGCGCCCGCGCGGCGGCGCACGGCCTCGCACGCCTTGCCGGTCAGCAGCACGTCGCGCAGGCCGGGAGCGACCGTCGTCGCGAAGTCGATCGCGCCGATGCGCCGGAGCGCCCGCCCGGCCCCGCCGAGCTTGTAGAACATGTGGAGGTACTCCAGCAGCGCCTGCTCCGCGTCGATCGCCAGGGCGAAGACCTCGCCGCCGCCGGGGCCGATCGCGATCCGCCGCTCCGCGTACGGCAGCGCCTCGGTCTGGAACAGCTGGGCCATGCCCTGCCGCCCCTCGACCTCCACGAGCAGGGTGCGCCGGCCCTCCTCCGCGAGGGCCAGTGCCAACGCGGCGGCCACGGTCGTCTTTCCCGTGCCGCCCTTGCCACTGACCACGTGCAGCCGGCGTGGTGGTCTGTGCGTCGAGCTCACCCTGGCGAGCCTACGGCGCCTGGCCGTGGGACTAGAGTCGGGGCCATGACGAAGTGGGAATACGTGACCGTGCCGCTGCTCGTGCACACCACCAAGCAGATCCTCGACACCTGGGGCGAGGACGGCTGGGAGCTGGTCCAGGTCGTGCCGGGGCCCAACTCCGAGCAGCTGGTGGCGTACTTCAAGCGTCCCAGGGAGCAGGCGTGAGCGAGGCGGTGGCCTCGCGGGTCGAGGAGCGGCTCGCCGAGCTGGACCTGACGCTGCCCGAGGTGGTGCCGCCGGTCGCGGCGTACGTTCCGGCGATCCGCACCGGCCGCTACGTGTACACCTCGGGGCAGGTGCCGCTGGTGGACGGCGCCCTGCCGGCGTCCGGCAAGGTCGGGGCCGAGGTGAGCCCGGAGCAGGCCAAGGAGCTGGCCGCCGTCTGCGCGCTGAACGCGCTGGCCGCGGTGAAGTCGGTCGCGGGGAACCTGGACCGGATCACGCGGGTGGTGAAGGTCGTCGGCTTCGTGGCCTCCGACCCCGGCTTCACCGGGCAGCCGCAGGTGATCAACGGCGCGAGCGAGCTGCTCGGCGCCGCGCTGGGTGAGCGGGGGCAGCACGCGCGCAGCGCCGTCGGCGTCGCGGTGCTGCCGCTGGACGCTCCCGTCGAGGTCGAGATCCAGGTCGAGCTCGACAGCGAGTCGGACGGTGAGTGAGTCCGTGGGTGGGTCCGTGGGCGAGTCCGTGGGTGACGACGCCAGCGAGCGCGTGGGCGAGGCGCCCGACTGGGAGAAGCGCTTCCGCGCCCCCCGCGTCTCGCTGCCGCAGTGGGCGGAGGACGCCCCCGACCGGTCGCTGTTCGTCTCCAACGCGACGGGCACCTTCGAGCTCTACGCCTGGGACCGCGCCACCGGCAAGCAGCGCCAGGTCACCGACCGCCCCAACGGGACCATGGACGGCGGGCTGAGCCCCGACGGCGCGTGGATCTGGTGGTTCGACGACACCGACGGCGACGAGTTCGGCCGGTGGCGGCGGCAGCCGTTCCACGGCGGGCCCGACGAGGAGGCCGTGCCGGGCCTCGCGCCCGCGTACTCGGCCGGGCTGGCGCTCGGGCGCGACGGCACGGTCGTCGTCGGCCGCATGACCGAGGAGGAGGGGACCACCATCCACCTCGTCCCGGCGACGGCGCCGGATGGGCCGGATGGGCCGGCCGGGGAAGCCCGGGAGGGTGACGGGGCCACCTCGGCGACGCCCGTCGAGGTGTACCGGCACCGGCAGTCGGCCGGCGTCGGAGACCTCTCCCACGACGGCACCCTGCTGGCGATCGAGCACACCGAGCACGGCGACGCCATGCACTCCGCGATCCGCGTCGTCCGCCCGGACGGCACGGCCGTCGCGGAGCTGGACGACACCGAGGGCGGCACGAGGGAGCTGGGCCTGTCGGTGCTCGGATTCGCTCCCGTCGCCGGCGACGCGCGCCTGCTGGTCGGCCACCAGCGGCGCGGCCGGTGGGCGCCGATGGTCTGGGACCCGGTCGCCGACGAGGTCACCGAGCTCGACGTGGACCTGCCGGGCGACGCGCACGCCCGCTGGTACCCGGACGGCCGGGCGTTGCTGATCGGGCACTCGCACCACGCCCGCAGCGAGCTGTGGCGCTACGAGCTGGCGAGCGGGCGGCTGGCGCGCGTGGAGACACCCGCCGGCACGATCTCGGGCGCGACGGCCCGGCCCGACGGCAGCGTGGAGTACCTGTGGTCCTCGGCCGCCGAGCCGCCGCAGGTGCGCTCGACGGCCGGCGGCACGGTGTTGGACCCGCCCGGGATGCGGGCGCCCGCGTCGGTGCCCGTGACCGACCTGTGGGTGGACGGGCCGGGCGGCCGGATCCACGCGCTGGTCCAGACGCCGCCGGGCGGCGGCGAGGGCCCGTTCCCCACCGTCTTCGACATCCACGGCGGCCCCACGGCCCACGACACCGACGCCTTCGCCGCGGGCCCCGCGGCCTGGCTCGACCACGGCTTCGCGGTGGTCCGCGTCAACTACCGGGGCTCCACCGGGTACGGGCGGGAGTGGACGGACGCCCTCAAGCACCGCGTCGGGCTGATCGAGCTGGAGGACGTCGCCGCGGTGCGGGAGGCGTGCGTGGCCAGCGGCCTGGCCGACCCCGAGCGGCTGGTCCTCACGGGCGGCTCCTGGGGCGGATACCTCACGCTGCTGGGCCTCGGCACGCAGCCGGAGAGCTGGGCCGTCGGCGTGGCGGCCGTGCCCGTCGCCGACTACGTCACGGCGTACCACGACGAGATGGAGGCGCTGAAGGCGCTGGACCGGACGCTCTTCGGCGGGACGCCGGAGGAGCAGCCGGAGCGCTGGCGGGCCTCCTCGCCGCTGACCTACGTGGACCAGGTCCGCGCCCCGGTCTTCGTCTCGGCGGGCGTCAACGACCCGCGCTGCCCGATCCGGCAGATCGAGAACTACGTGGACCGCCTGGCGGCGCGCGGCGCCGTCCACGAGGTGTACCGGTACGACGCCGGGCACGGCTCGCTCGTCGTGGAGGAGCGGATCAGGCAGGTGGCGATGGAGATTCGCTTCGCGACGCGGCACCTGCCAGCTCGTCAGGGTGACGCTCACGGTCCCGCGGAGGCTTCTCGCGGTCCGAAGGAGCCTCCGGCTCCCCCGGCGTGACCGTGTGGGCGCTCCGCGGGGCGCCCTCCAGCGTGCCCTCCGGTGGGAGGCCGAGCGCGGCGTCGCGCCGGGCCTCGACCTCCCGCCGGAAGAGCCGGAACCACATGAAGACCGCGAAACCGGCGAAGACGAACCACTCGGCCGTGTACCCCAGGTTCTGGAACGCGTCGGCGTCCAGCCCGCTGCCGGAGGGGGCGACGGGCGGCACGGCGCGCAGCGGCGCCGGCGCCTGCTCGGGCGCCACGGTGAGCCAGGCGTCGACCACCTCGTACGGCAGCACGTTGATCAACGAGGCCGCGCCGATCACGCCGAGCTGGCCGGCCGGCAGCCCCGTCCTTGCCCCGACGTCGCTCGGCGACTCGGGCGCCTGGAGGGCCCCGACGACGGTCACCTCGCCGGCAGGCGGCGCCGGCACGCGCTCCGCGTCCGCCGCGTCGGCACCGTTCGCCGTGTCCGTGCCGTTCGCCGTGTCCGCCGCGCCGGGCAGCCAGCCCTGCACGACCGGCACGGCCGGGCCGCCGCCGTCGGGCAGCAGCGGCGTCAGCACGTAGAACCCGCTCTCGCCGTCGAGCTGGCGGTCGGGCACCAGCAGCTGCTGGTCCGCGTCGTACCTGCCCGTGACCGTCCCCCACTCACCGACCGTGTCCGTGGTCACGGGCAGCAGCTCGGCGAGGGGCCGGGGCTCGCCGGCGGGGGCCTGGGCGCCGGGGTCCTCCTGCTCGCGGTGGGTCTCGACCCGGTCCTCGAAGCGACCCAGCTGCCAGGTGCCGGCGGCCAGGCAGATCGGGATCGCCAGCACGACGAAGATGTTGATCGCCCACCAGCGGGGGGTCAGCAGGAACCGGTACACGGCACCACGGTAGTCCGTCCCGCCGACAGTCCCCCGGCCGGGCGGCCCGGGCCGCCCTGTGGCGGGCGGGCCACCGGGACAGCCTTTAGGACGCGGAGGTCTGGAGGACGCCCGTGTGGTACACCGTGCCGGAACAGACGCCCGGCAGCGTCACCTGCGCCCCCGGTTCGCCCGCGGCCGGGATGTACTCCAGCACCACGCCGCTGTCGACGGTGGGCTCGCTCCCGCCGTTGTCGCCGGTGTCGCCGCCGCCGCCGGCGGCGCCGCTGTCGGGGTCGCCGTTCGCGCCCGCCGAGCTGTCGCCCGTGCCGCCGCCGTCCGGCGTGCCGACGCTGCCGCCCGCGCCGCCGCCGGTCTCCGCCGCCGGGTCGGGGCTGCCGGTGCCGTCGTCGACGGTGGCACGCGTCGGCTCGCCCGTGCCGGAGGACGGCTCGGTGGGGTCGGTGGTCGGCTCGTCGGTCGAGCCCGACTGGGTGCAGCCGCCGCCCACCGCGCCCGTCTCGGGAACGTAGGCGAAGCGCACCTCGAAGCCCGTGCCCGGCGTCAGCAGGAGCACCGTGTCCGGCTCGACCGGCTCGGGCAGGGCCGTGGCCGCGCCGCCCTCGACGTTCTGGACGACCTGCACGTCCGCGGTGGTCGTCCCGCCGTACGGGAGGGCCGCCAACTCGCCCGAGCCGGCCACCACGCAGGACTCGCTGGAGACGTTCACCAGGCGGAAGGCCCCGTAGATCTGTCCCGAGGCGTCCGGCTCCTGCGCCACGGTCTCGGCCTCGCCCAGCTGTGAGCGGGTGCAGGGGTCGGAGGCCGCGGGCAGGATGTCCGTGGTGCCGGACTCGGACGCGCCCTCCGTCGTCTCGGCGCCGCCGCTCGGGGTGTCGCTCTCGCCCTCGCCGCCGCCCGCGTCCTCGCCGAGGGGCGGCTGCGTGGCGCCGCCCGCGTCGTGCAGGCCGGTGCCGTCCAGGCCGCCCGTGCCGCCGACGTCGTCCTCGCCGAGGTCGCTGCCGCCGCCCGCGTTGAGCGTGCCGCCGTCCCCGCCCGCCGTGGCCGCGGTGTGCACCATCAGCGGCGCGCCCACGCCCAGCAGGACGACGGAGGCGGCGACGCCCACGACCAGCTGGCGGCGCCTGCGACGCCGCGCGGGCACGGCGAGCCGCAGCTGCGTCAACGAGTCGGGGGAGGGTTCCAGTTCGCTCACGGTGTCCCGCAGCAGGCGGCGCAGGACCTCCTCGGTGTCCTCGAAGCCGTTCTGCCGGGCTCCGAGCCGGCCGTTGCGACAGGCGCGCCCGTCCGCCGGGGCGTGGGCGGCCGAGGCGTGGGGGCCCGACGCGTGGGCGCCCGGGGCATGGGTGTCTTCGGCGCCGCCCCGGCCAGGGGGTCTGCGCTGGCCGAGGTGGAAGCCGGGATCGCGCTCACTCATGTTGCGGCCTCCATGGCGACGCGCAGCGCCGCTATGCCGCGCGAGCCGTACGCCTTGACCGAGCCGGCCGAGATGCCGAGCGTGCTGGCGACCTCGGCCTCGCTCATGTCGGCGAAGTAGCGCAGCACGAGAACCTCGCGCTGGCGGCGTTGCAGCCCTCGCATCGCCTTGATCAGGTCTGCCCGTTCCAACTGCTCGTACGCGCCCTCCTCGGCGCTGGCCGCGTCGGGCATGGGCCGCGAGAGCAGCCGGAGGCCGAGGATGCGGCGGCGCAGTGTGGAACGGGAGAGGTTGACGACGGTCTGTCGCAGGTAGGCGAGGGTCTTCTCGGGGTCGCGGATGCGGTTCCTGGCGGCGTGGACGCGGATGAACGCCTCCTGGACCACGTCCTCGCAGGAGGCCGTGTCGTCGAGCAGGAGGGCGGCCAGGCCGAGGAGGGGGCGGTAGTGCGCGCGGTACGTCTCGGTCAGGAAGTCGACCGTGGTGCCCTCGGCACCCTCGACGGCCTCGGTGGCCTGGGCGACCTCGGCCGTGTCGGTACCCGCGGCCCGCACGGACCCGGAGGCACCCGCCACCTCGCCGAGGGTGCTGTCAGTCATGGCGCCGCTGTCCGTGCGACCGCCGCCGCGGGCGCGGAAGGGCGCGGGCCGGGAGGCCGGGACCGGAGCGATCACCGGCATGCCCCCGTCGTCCGGGCGTCTGGTCGGAGCCGACACCGTGGCCGTGGCGGAGCGGCGCGCCGGGGCGCGTCGCCTGGGCGCTGTCGCGAATGAGAGAACCTCTGCCACGCCTGTTGGACACGTTCTTCCCCGGAAAGGTTGTATGGCGCGGGCAGGTTGCCGGTTGATGGGCCATACGACCTCATAGTCACCGCCTACCCCGACATATCCTGACAAGCTCTGCGCCAGGAGCCTCACTGGTGGCCCACAAAGACGCACCCCGCACCGCCGTCGGTTGCCGTGCGAACGAGCAACCGTGTCGATGCGGGGAGTTGAAATCGTCTCGCCCGGTCCGGTTCAGAGCAAGCCATCCGAGCCTGCGACTCGATTACAAAAGCTTCACATCCCGCTCGGGGACGCCGTCAGGACGGCCGGAGCCTCGTCCTCGGGGCGGAACGCCTCGGGGGGCCGCCGGGGCGGCCCGCCGTCGGGCAAGCCCGCGGCGGTCACCCTCGACGGGTCACCACCGGCGGACGGACCACCGCTGACGGCCTTCACCGCCCGGTGCCGCCGTAGACGACGGCCTCGTCGTTCTCGCTGTCCAGCCCGAACGCGGTGTGGACCGCGCGGACGGCGTCGTTGACCTCCTCCTCGCGCGTGACGACGGAGATCCGGATCTCGGACGTCGAGATCAGCTCCACGTTGACCCCGGCCCCGGCGAGCGCCTCGAAGAAGGTGGCGCAGACCCCGGGGTTCGTCTTCATGCCCGCCCCGACGAGGGAGATCTTCGCGACCTGGTCGTCGTAGCGCAGCGCCTCGAAGCCGATGCCCGCGCGGTGCCGCTCCAGCGCGGCGATGACGCGCCGCCCCTCGGACTTCGGGAGGGTGAAGGAGATGTCCGTCAGCCCGGTGGCCGCGGCGGAGACGTTCTGCACCACCATGTCGATGTTGATCTCGGCGTCCGCGATGGCGCGGAAGATCAACGCGGCCTCGCCCGGCTTGTCCGGCACCCCGACGACCGTGACCTTCGCCTCGGAGGTGTCGTGCGCGACCCCCGAGATGATCGCCTGCTCCATGGTCTCGTGCTCCCCTTGCTGCTGCTGTCCTCGCTGTCCTCGCTGTTCGGGCGGCTCGCTGCTGACCCAGGTGCCCGGAAGGCCCGAGAACGACGACCTGACGTGGATCGGGATGTTGTACCGCCGGGCGTACTCGACGCAACGGTGCAGCAGGACCTTCGAGCCGGAGCTCGCCAGCTCCAGCATGTCCTCGTAGGAGATCCAGTCGATCTTACGGGCCCGCTTGACCACGCGCGGATCGGCGGTGAACACCCCGTCCACGTCGGTGTAGATCTCGCACACCTCCGCGCCCAGCGCGGCGGCCAGCGCCACGGCCGTGGTGTCCGAACCGCCGCGGCCCAGGGTCGTGATGTCCTTGCTGCTCTGCGACACGCCCTGGAAGCCGGCGACGATCGCGATGTTCCCCTTGTTGACCGAGGACTGGATACGGCCCGGCGTGACGTCGATGATCCGCGCACGGTTGTGCGTGGAGTCGGTGATCACCCCGGCCTGGCTCCCGGTGAACGACTGCGCCTCGTGCCCGAGCGCCTTGATCGCCATCGCCAACAGCGCCATGGAGATCCGCTCTCCGGCGGTCAGCAGCATGTCCAGCTCGCGGCCGGACGCGACGGGTGACACCTCGGCGGCGAGATCGATCAGCTCGTCCGTCGTGTCGCCCATCGCCGAGACGACCACGACCACCTGGTGGCCGTGCTTCTTCGCCTCGACGACCCGCTTGGCGACGCGCTTGATGCCCTCGGCATCAGCGACGGAGGAGCCGCCGTACTTCTGCACGACCAGGCCCACGTCTGCTCGCACCTCGTCTCTCTCACTCTCCGTAGCCGTTGCTGCGGCCACGGCCCGATGAAGTCTACCGAGCGAATCGTCATCAACCGCCCGGTCCGCGACGACCCCTGCCCCCGGAGAGTGAGGAGCACACGGAAACGGCCGCGAAACGTTAGGGACCTCACACGGCCGCCCTCGGCGGGCGCCCCCCGGCCGGCCGGGGGGCGTGTCGGCGATGATGGGAGGAAGGCTTCAACGGAGCGCGTGTCCGAAGGCCGCGCGGGGAGCAGGGCGCGGGACACGGGGGCACGCGGGAGCGCGGGACACGGAGGGCACGCGATGACGGAGGGCACGCGATGACGGAACGCAAACCGCCGGGAGTCAGCTTCGAGTCCTGGGTGGACCGCCAGATCCGCGAGGCGACGGAGCGGGGCGCGTTCGACGCCCTGCCCGGCGCGGGCAAGCCGCTCCCGGCGACGAACGAGCCCTACGACGAGAACTGGTGGGTGAAGGAGAAGCTGCGCCGCGAGGGCGTCTCCGTGTTGCCGTCGACGCTGCGGCTGCGGAAGGAGGCGGAGGACGCGTTGGCGGAGGCGGCGCGGGCGCCGTCGGAGCGCGTGGTCCGACGGATCGTCGCGGAGATCAACGAGAGGATCCGCGAGGCGCTGCGCCGGCCGCAGGACGGGCCGCCGCTCGGGCTGACGCCGTTCGACGTCGAGCAGGTCGTGGCCGAGTGGCGGGAGCGCCGCGCCTCCTCGTAGCGCGACGTGGGGCCCGCGGCGGCAGGACGTGACGCCCGCGGCGGCAGGACGCGGTGCCGGGACGCGGCGCCGGGCCCCGCTCAGCTCTCGGGCTTCAGCCCCAGCGGGCTGGCGAGCTCCGCCGCCATGACGCGCCCGGCCTGGCGCTCCAGGTCACCGTCCTCGGCGTCGCTGTCGGTGTCGAGCCCGTCGAGCTCCGCCAGCGGCGTGTCGAGCCGAACGTGGGCGACGAGCGACTGGAGGGCACGCAGGGTGGCGCTGGCGGTCGGCCCCCAGTTCGTGAGGTACGAGAACTGCCACCACCACAGGGCCTCGGTGACGCGCCCCGCCCGGTAGTGGGCCATGCCGTGCCGCAGGTCGCTGACGATGTCGGCGAGGTCGTCGGAGATGCGCGCGGCCACCGGGGTGCTGCGCGGCACGTACGGGTCGAACACCTCGGAGTAGACGTCGACCGGCGCCAGCAGCGCGCCCAGCTGCTCCCGCAGCTCGTCCATGTCCGGCTCGGGGCCGGTGTCCGGCTCGTACCGCTCCTCGGGAACGATGTCCTCGTACGCGCCGAGCCGGCCGCCGGCCAGCAGCAGCTGCGAGACCTGGAGCAGCAGGTAGGGCACCGCACTGTCCGGATCGTCACCCTTGGCGACCTCGGCCACGGCGACGGTGAAGCTCTCGACCTGGTCAGCGATCTGCACGGCGAAGCTGTCGGGGCCGTCCGCGGTCAGGCCGCTCGTGCCGGCGACACCGACGCCTCCGCTGGCTCCCGTGACCTCGGTGGTCTCGGCGGTTTCGGCGGTCTCGGACATCACGCGGTCGCCTCCCCTGGGCCTGGCTCCTTCTGGCCCCTCGTCGTTGCACCCTCGTCGCTACTCATCACTACACATCGCTACACATCCAGCAGCCGCCTCCCCTCGAAGGCCCGCCCCAGCGTGACCTCGTCGGCGTACTCCAAGTCTCCCCCGACGGGCAGTCCGCTGGCTAGCCGAGTGACGCGCAGGCCCATGGGGCTGACCATGCGGGCCAGGTACGTCGCGGTCGCCTCGCCCTCGAGGTTGGGGTCGGTGGCGAGGATCAGCTCGGTGACCGTCCCGTCGGCGAGGCGCGTCAGCAGCTCCCTGATCCGCAGGTCGTCCGGGCCCACGCCGTCGATCGGGCTGATCGCGCCGCCCAGCACGTGGTACCGGCCACGGAACTCGCGGGTGCGCTCGATCGCAACGACGTCCTTGGGCTCCTCGACCACGCAGATCAGCGAGAGGTCGCGGCGGGGGTCCTGGCAGACCCGGCACTGCTCCTCCTGCGCGACGTTCCCGCAGACCGAGCAGAACCGGACCTTCTCCTTGACCTCGGTCAGCGCGTGCGCGAGACGGCGGACGTCGGCGGGCTCGGCCTGCAGGATGTGGAAGGCGATCCGCTGGGCGCTCTTGGGGCCGACGCCGGGCAGCCTGCCCAGTTCGTCGATGAGGTCCTGGACCACGCCTTCGTACACAGCGATCTCCCGTCGTCTCCTGTGCCGGTCCCGATCCGGTCCGTTCCATGCCGCGAGCCGCTCACGCCGCTCACCACCCGCTCACACCGCTCTCGCCGCCCACACCGCTCGTCCGGCCCGTGCCCCGATTACCCGGGAGTACTCCCGGACGGCTGTCGGGGCGGTCCTCGGGCGGCTCGCGAGCGGCTCGCGGGCGCGTGTCGGCGGTGCCACGACGCGTCGCCCCGGCTGGCCGTGCCCCCACCGCGGTGCCCGCGACGGCCCGGCGCCTCCGTGCTGCCCCGCCTCCACGCCGCGCCGCGCGCCCTCGCGCCGCGTGGGTCGCGCGTCGTGCGCGGCGCGTCGTCTGCCGTGCTAGAGGGGCAGGCCGGGCATGCCGCCTCCGCCCAGCCCCTGGGCGAGCGGGCCGAGCTTGACCTTGGCCAGCTCCTGGGCCGCGTTGTTCGCGTCGCGCACGGCGGCGATCACCAGGTCGGCCAGGGTCTCGGTGTCCTCGGGGTCGACCGCCTTCGGGTCGATCTCCAGGGCCGTCAGCTCACCAGAGCCGCTGACCGTGGCCCTGACCAGCCCGCCGCCCGCCGTGCCCTCCACCTGCGCCTCGGCCAGCTCCTGCTGGGCCGCGGCGAGGTCCTGCTGCATCTTCTGGGCCTGCTGCAGCAGCTGCTGCATGTCGACCCCACCACCACCAGGGAACACGGCGTCACTCCCGGTCCGTCGCTTCCGTACGGCCTGCCCGTACAGCACCGAGCCTACGGGCTGTGGGCCCCGCGGTCTCACTCGTGGTGGAACTCCTCGATGACGGTGGCTCCCAGCTCCCGGATGATCAACTCCTGGCCAGCGAGCCCGCCGAGGGGCACCCCGCTGCCGGGGCCGGGGGCCGGCGGGTCCTCCGGGTCGATCTCGGCGGCCTCGTCGAAGGCGTCGTCCGCGCCCGGCGCGTAGTCCGTGTCGACCGGGCCCACCGCCGGGGCGGCGTCGCCCCGCCCTGGGCCCGCCCCGCGCCCGGGGCCCGCCGGCCCCGGCACGGTGGCGACGGCGGCTCCCCGAGGAGGCGCGGCGTCGCGGTGGTCGGGCGCGGCGGGCGGCGCTGCCGCCGGACCGGCCACCGGCGGCGGCTGCTGCTGCCGTGCCGGGCCCTGGGGCTGCTCGCGGGGCTGTTCCTGGGCCCGTGACGGCGGCGGCGCGCCGGGCCCCGCCGCGGGGGCCCCGGGCGGCGGCGACGCGCCCGGCGACGGGAACCCGCCGGGGCCGGGCCCCTCGCCCCGTGGCCCGCCGGCTGGCCCTCCCGGCCCTGGCCCGAAACCCGGGCCGGGCGGCGGGCCACCACCGGCGTCCACCACCGCCTCGATGCGCCACTGCACGCCCATCGCCTCGCCCAGCGCCTGACGCAGCACGTCCTCGCTGCCGCTGTTCACGAAGTTGTCCCGGGCGCCGGCGGAGGCGAAGCCGAGCCGCAGGGTGCTCCCGTCGAAGCCGACGACCTGCGCGTTCTGGCTGAGGAGGATCCAGCTGTACCTGCGGCGGCCCTTGACCGCCTCAAGGATGCGCGGCCACATGTCCCGGACCTGTCCGACGTCCCCGACCCCGGCGGCGGCCTGCGGGGCAGCGGGTGGGGCGGCAGCGGGTGGGGCCGCGCCCGGGACGGGACCGGCGGGCGCGCCGCCGGCGGCCTGGCCGCCACCGGTGGGCCAGGCGCCGGGCCTTGCGCCCGAGCCGGCGTCCTGCCCGGGCCCGGCGGCGCGGGTGCCGCCCGGCCACGCCCCGGGGGGCGGACCGGCGGCGGGTGCCTCGGGCGCCGGCGACGCGGCGGACGGCCAGGCGCCGGGCCGCCCCTCGCGGTCACCGGAGGTGGCCGGCCCGGCGTCGCCAGGCCCCCCGCCGGGCTGCTCACCCGGCGGGACGGCGGCCACGGGCGGCGCCGCGGGAGCCGCGGGAGCCGCGGGCACCTCCGCCGCCGGCTGCGCGGCCGGCGGCTGCCCGCCCCGCGCCCCGGCCACACCACCGCCAGCCATCCCACCACCGACCGTCGCACCGCCGGCCATCCCGCCGCCAGCCGTCAGACCGCCCCCGCGCTCCAGCCGGTCCACGCGGGCCAGCAGCGACCGCTCGTCCCCGTACGCCGCCGGCAGCAGCACCCGGGCACAGATCAGCTCAAGCTGAAGTCGCGGCGACGTCGCGCCGCGCATCTCGGTCAGGCCCGTGTTCACCAGGTCGGCCGCCCGGCTCAGCTCCGCCGGGCCCAGCGCCGCGGCCTGCGCCCGCATCCGGTCCAGCACGTCCGCCGGGACGTCCAGCAGGCCCTTCTCCCCCGCGTCCGGCACCGCCGCGAGGATCAGCAGGTCACGCAGCCGCTCCAGCAGGTCCGCGACGAAGCGCCGCGGGTCGAGACCCCCCTCGATCACCCGGTCCACCACGCCGAACGCCGCCGCGCCGTCGCCGGCCACGAAGGCGTCGACGACGGCGTCGAGCATGGCCGCGTCCGTGTACCCGAGGAGCGCGGTGGCCATCTCGTACGTGACGCCGCCCTCGTCCGCGCCCGCCAGCAGCTGGTCCATCACCGACATCGAGTCCCGCACGGACCCCGCGCCGGCCCGCACCACCAGCGGCAGCACGGCCGGCTCCACCGGGATCGCCTCGTGCTCACAGACCTGCGCCAGGTAGTCCCGCAGCGTGCCGGGCGGCACGAGCCGGAAGGGGTAGTGGTGGGTGCGGGAGCGGATGGTGCCGATGACCTTCTCCGGCTCCGTCGTCGCGAAGATGAACTTCAGGTGCTCCGGCGGCTCCTCCACCACCTTCAGCAGGGCGTTGAACCCCGCCGGGGTGACCATGTGCGCCTCGTCGATGATGTAGATCTTGAAACGGCTGGCCGCCGGGCCGAAGAACGCCTTCTCCCGCAGCTCACGCGCGTCGTCCACGCCCCCGTGCGAGGCCGCGTCGATCTCGATCACGTCGATCGACCCGGGGCCGTTGCGCGCGAGGTCGAGGCAGGAACGGCACTCCCCACAGGGGGTGGGCGTGGGGCCCTGCTCGCAGTTCAGGCAGCGGGCGAGGATGCGTGCGCTCGTCGTCTTTCCGCAGCCGCGCGGGCCGCTGAACAGGTACGCGTGGTTGACCCGGTCGTTCCGCAGGGCCTGCTGGAGTGGGTCGGTCACATGCTCCTGCCCGATGACCTCGGCGAAGGTCTCGGGTCGATAGCGGCGATACAGCGCGAGGGAGGACACGACACCGACGATATCGGCCCCCACTGACACCCTCCCCGGCCTCGCACCGGGCCGCCCCCGGACACACGAGGGCCCCTCACGCACCCGACAGAGCCCGTCTACCCTTGCTGCCTTCCGGCCCTGGGGGAGTTCAACGAGGTAACGCCGCGCGAGGGGCTGCCGCCAGCCTACCGGATGAAGCGGTTCGCAACCGCACGCCCCCGTCTTGTAAGGTGTCCGGCGGAGGATTCGCCTAGAGGCCTAGGGCGCACGCTTGGAAAGCGTGTTGGGTTCACACCCTCACGAGTTCGAATCTCGTATCCTCCGCTCAGCTCTCACCGGGCTGTTTGAAGGCCCCCGCCGCCATCCACGGCCGGGGGCCTTCGTTGTTCCGTCTCACTTTCCGTCTCAGTTGGTCTCCGGAGACCCCCACAGCGCGTCCCCGACCTGCCCGGCCACCTTCTTCAGCACGGGTCCCGTGATGTGCATGTACCGGGCCCGCATCCGCGCGGCGCCGCCCGGTTCCCAACCCATGATCGCGTCCACGACGACGTCCGGGACGCCGAGGATCAGCAGCACGGTCGCGGCGGTGTGACGGGCGTCATGCAGCCGACCGTCACGAACCCCCGCGTCCCGCAGGAGCTGCTTCCAGACGTGGTAGTCGGTGTTGGGGCTCAGCGGCCCGCCGACCGGCGAGGCGAAGACGTAGCCCTTGCCCAGCCAGGCCGGACCGGCCGCCAACCGTTCCGCCGCCTGCTCCTCCTGGTGTCGGCGGAGCAACGTGACCAGCGGATCGGGTAGCCCGATCGTTCGACGCCCGGCACGGGACTTCGTTGACTTGTACTCGCGCCGGACCTGCTCCCTCTGTGGGCAGTAACCGGCCGCCCGCCCGCAGGTGTCACCGCAGCCGTGCGCGTACTTCGGGCGCAGCCGGTTCTTCCGGGTGCGCAGATAGCCCGCGTCCAGGTCGACGTCTTCCCAGTGCAGCCCGAGGGCTTCCCCCTGCCGCAGGCCGAGGGCCAGGGCGACGACCCACCGGGCGCTGTTGCGGAGCTTCGACGCCTCCAGGAGCAGCCGTTGCACCTCCTCGATGGTGTACGGCTCGATGTCCTCCTCTTCGAGCCGGGGCGCCTTGGCGATCTCCGCGACGTTGACGGCTACGTGGCCGCGCCTCACGGCCTGGCCGAGGGCGACGCGCATGGTCCGGTGCACGTGGTGGGCCGTCGCGGCGGCGCTGCCGTTGCGTTGCATCTTCTGGTAGAAGCGCTCCAGGTGCTCCGGCTCCAAGCCGTCGAGCCGATGGGCTCCGAGGCCCGGCACCAGGTGCACGCGGACATCGACCTCGTAACCGTCGTAGGTGTTCTCCGAGACATACGGCTTGGCGATGTTCTCCACCCAGTGTTCAAGCCAGGCTTGAACCGTCCACCGCTTTCCCGCCTTGCGCAGCCTGCCTGCGTCCCGCAGCTTCTCCAGCTCGCGGACGGCCTTGGTGACCTCAGCCCGTGTCTTGCGCTCGACATGCCGGCGGTCGGGCTTGCCGTCGTCCCGGACGCCCACGGTCACGCGACCGTGCCACTTCCCGTCCTTCCCGAGGTAGATCGAGGACGCCCCGTTGGGCTGTCTGGTCCGCTTCTTCTGGGTGCTGTCCGTCATGACCGCCCCTCATGCCGCCATCGCGGCGTTGGGCGCACCGCGCAGCTTGGCGACGTAGGCGGGTACGGCGTCGGCGGGGACCCGGCGAAGCCGCCCCACGGTGACGGACTCGATCTCCCCCGAGGCGATCAGCGCATAGCACGTCGTCCGGCCGATCCGGAGTCGTCGGGCCGCCTCCTCAACGGTCAGGAGAACCGCTGTGGCGTCTCGCGTATCGATCACGGCCGCACCTCCCGGGGTGTCAGTTCGGCGAATGCTTCGCGTGCCGTAGCGCGGTTGATCTGCTCGGCCAGGGCGACGCCGGCCGAAAGCCATTCCTCGGCGGGGCTGAGGCCAGTGCCGGCGTAGGTCCAGTGGGTGAGGACGAGGGTGGTGTCCTCGGGGTGGTCGGTCTCGCCGGACTGGGTGCGGCGCCAGGTGGCGCGGGCGTCGCGGAGGGCGGTGAGGGTGGTGGAGTAGCGGCGGGACTTGGTGGAGAAGTGGCCTCGGAAGCCGAGCATGTGGGCCCAGGCGCGCAGCCGAAGGTGTTCGAGGTCCTTTCGGGCGCCGAGTCTCCAGGCGGCGCGGATGAGGCGGCGGGCGTGGTCGGGGAGGTTGAGGGGCGCGAGGTCGGCGAGGAAGCGCAAGGGGCGGTCGAGGGTGCCGGTGGCGGTCTCGGCGCCCTTGGTGGCGTACTTGGCGATGTAGCCGGCGACGGCCTGGTCGGTCAGCTCGGTGTCGCCGTCGAGGTCGGCGGATCGGATGGCGCGCACGTCGAGCTGTCGGCCGAAGGTGAAGGTGTGGGGGCGTCCGTCGACGACCGGGCCGGGGATGGTCGTGGCGGTGGCGGCGGCGCGGAGGGCGTCGGCCAGCAGCTCGGCCGTCGCCCAGGCCGGGGGCGGGGTGGCGCTGCCGTCGGGGCCGTCGAGGCGGATGACGGCGTGGAAGTGGACGGCGCCGCGCTTCTGGTACTCGGCGACCTTGGCGAAGGAGACGCGGGCGTGGTCGGCGAAGGCCCGTTGGGTGAGTCCGGCGCGCTTGGCGATCTCGCGGCGGAGGTAGATGGTGAAGCGCCGCCAGAGGTTCCCGGCGTTGGCGTTCCACAGCACCGCGGCTTCGTAGTCGTAGCGGTCGGGGTCGATGGCGGTGCCGAGGCGTTCGTCGTCGGGGGTGTGGACGGCACCGCAGCGGCAGGCGGGCCGGCCGGTGGGGCGGTTGTGGACGGGGCCGAAGCTCGGCGCGGTGAGGGTGACGAAGACGCGGGGGTGGGTGGCGACGCGTTCCGGGGTGCCCTTGCCGCCGCGCAGGCCGGCGGTGATCAGGTGGAAGGTGTCGCGGCGGTAGACCTCGGCGCAGGCGGGGCAGCGGGTCGCGCGGCGGTTGTTGCAGCGGGTCAGCAGGTGGCCGGCGGGCAGCTCGGCGCCCTCCAGGTGTCGCAGGACGCGGCCGATCTCGCCGGTCGTGGTGTCGAGGTGGTGTTCCGTGCGGTGTCCGGAGAGGCGGACGGGGCGGACGCAGCCGCCGAGGCCGGCGAGTTGCCGGGCGAGGGCCGGGAAGGTGCCCGTGGCGGCGAGCCTGCCCAGTTCGGGCAGGGGCGGCGGGGTGGTTCGGGTGATGATGGGAGTGCTCCTTCGCGATCTCGCGGTCGTGGAGGTGTTCAGCCCCGGGGCGGCGGATGCTTGGCGGTATCGAGGCCGCCCCGGGGCGTTTCTGGTGCTGCGGGGTCTCAGTCCTGCTGGTCGCTCTGGTCGTTGACGATGTCGACACCGGTGCGGGTGCCGGAGTCGATGGCGGGGGCGGCGAAGGTGTCGGAGAGGTAGAAGCCGAACAGGGCGATGACAAGGACGAGCCAGGGGCGAACGCCGAGGAACTTCACGGCGCCCCAGGCGATCAGGCCGAGGATGACGACGAGGGGCAGGCTGACGGTCACGGCGTGGACTCCGTTCAGTGGACGGGGCAGCGGTGGGTGCGGGCGGCGAGTTCGGCGCCGGAGCGGGTGTCGTACTCGGCGGAGAAGCCGCAGCGCGGCGCGGTGCACGCGACGGTGTGCTTCTCCCGTCCGTGGAGGTCGGTCCCGGTGCCGACCTCGACCGGGCCGAGTCGGACGACGTTGCGGAAGCGGCGGAGCATGCGGTGTCCCTTTCAGAGGCGGGCGGCGATGGCTTTGGCCAGCGGCGCGGGGACGCTGAGCCGGGCGGTGAGGGTGGGTGTGTCGATGGGGGTTCCGGTGCGGGCGTGGTGCTCGGCGGCGACCTTCCGCGCGTGGGTGATCAGGCCGTCCGGCACGGACACGGGCACGGGCACCGGAGGCGGAGGCGGTGAGGGTGGAGTCGGCGGCGCGGCGTGCGCCTGGTCCTCGTCGGCCTCGACCGCCAGGCGCTCGACGTCGACGTCGTGGTCGACGGGCGGGGGCTTGGGTGTCGGGGCGTGAGCCAGCAGGGTGCCGCCGAGGAAGGCGACGGCCGGCCAGCCGGCGACGAGGATGCGCAGCCAGACCGGCACGTCGTTCATGTCCAGCAGCCCGGCGGTGGCGACGTTGGCACCGAGCGAGGCCACCAGCGCAATGAGGAACCAGCACCAGCCGGCGGCCCTGCCCTCTCCGGTACGTAGCCGGCGCCAGGCGGCAACGAGCAGCAGGTCGACGGAGACGGGGTAGGCCCACGCCTTCCAGCCGTCCTGTCCGGCCGCCGCCGCGAGGTCGTGGATGTGCGCGAACGACAGCGACGCGGCGATGACCGCTTGGACGAGCACGGCGTCGACCTGAGCCAGACGTGACCGCATGGTGGGGTCACCTCCTTCCTGTTGGAGGCATGGCGGGGGTAGGGACGCGGCGCGAAGCAGTCGCGCCGACCGTTGAGGGAGGGAAGAGGGGAAGGGGTTCGTGCGGGTCAGGCGGTCGCCGGGTCGACGTCCGTCGAGGGCACGGGCAGGGGCATGGGCAGCGTGGCCAGCGGCGCGAAGCGCTTCAGCGCCGGCACGTCGGGCGTCAGGTGCGCGGAGGCACGGCAGCGCGCGGCGGCCTCGGCCAGGGACAGGAACGGGGTGCGGATACGGGACCAGCCGCCGGAGGTGTCGCCGGCCACGGCCAGGCCCGGACGCTCGGCCGGGATGGTGCAGGCGGTCGCCACCGCTTCGGGGGCGATGTCGCCCAGCGCCATCTTCGCCGAGGCTTCGTCGTTGACGCGGTGGCAGACGCGGCCGGTGAGCTGTGCGCGGAGCATGGTCGCGCCCTTGCCCAGCTCGGCGCCGAAACGCTGGCCACAGACCTCCAGGTAGATGCCGGCGGCGCGACCGAGCTGCGCGAGGCGGACCAGGTGCGTGACCATCTCGTCGCGCCGTTCCTCGTCCTTGCGGGTCGAGGTGAGGAACAGCTCGGCCACCTCGTCGATGAACACCACCACCGGGACCGGCCGTTCCTCCTCGGGCAGGCCCCACACGTCCGAGGTGATCTCCTCGGCCGCGACGTCCGGCGGGATGCTCTGGCGGGCGCGTATCAGGTCGTAGCGTTCCTCCATCAGCCCGACCAGGGCCGGCAGCAGCTCGGCAGCCTGCCCCGGGTCGGTCGCCAGGGCCGTGAGCCGAGGCGCGAACGGGGCCAGCTCGACGCCGCGCTTGCAGTCGACGCCGACCAGCGCCACGTTCTGGCCGGCCAGCCCGCACAGCAGCTGTCGTTGGTACGTGGACTTGCCCGACAGGGTGGCGCCGAGGGTGAGCGCGTGCGGCACGGCGCGGTAGTCCCGGAGGAACGCGGTCGCGTCCTCCCGCAGCGCCACCGGGATGCGGAGGTATCCGCCGTCGGTCCTGCGGGGCATGCGGACGGTGCGGAGCACGTCGAAGCCGATCAGCCGCAGCTCGACCGTCCCGGGCTTGACCTCGGCGACGTGAACGGCGTGGACGGCCCAGGCGTGACGGAGCCGTTCGGTCGACGCCGCCACGTCCGCGACCTCCTGGCCGGGGGCGAGGCGGAGCCGCAGCCGCAGGCCGGTCGAGGTCGGACGCGGCAGCCCGCGCCGAGGCGGAACGGGCCGCACCTCGCGGCGCGTTGTCGCTCGCACGGCCAAGGCCCGGAGGCGGGAGGGGGCGACGGTCAGCCCGCACGCCTCCATGACCGAGCCGTAGGAGCCCAGCAGGCGGGCGGTCGAGATCGGCAGGCCGAACGCCGACCAGTAGGCGGCGGGGTGTCTGGCCCGGGTGTAGGCGGCGGTGGCGCCGAGCGCGGCGACCGGGCCGCCCACCCCGAGCGCTGTCAGGAGTTCGGACATGGCGCTCAGGCCCCCGCCGCGACGGGGAAGGACGCCGGAGCGACGGCCGCCGCGCGGTAGGCGATGCCGTGGCGCTCCTGCCCGTTGAAGACCGACTCCCAGGGCCGCGCCACCAGGCCGGGCAGGGCAACGGGGGCGCCGAGCGTCAGGCCCTCGGAGACACCGCCCTGGGGAACGGTGACCTGGATCAGCGAGGACTCGCCGTCCTGGATGTAGACGACGCTGAGACGCATCAGCGTCTCTCCGGTCACGGCGTCCTTGGCGACCTCGCCCGTCCTGCGGTCGCGCAGCTTCGGGGCCGGCTCCTCGGTGAGGAGGATGGTCGCGGACGTCGTTTCCACACGGATCGTGCGCACGTGAAGTACTCCCTTGTGCCGCGCCCGACGAGCGGGCGCAAATGATGATGGATCGGTGCACAACGGGAGGTTGACCGCATACGGGTAGGGCGCGCTACGCTGCTGAGAGCGTTGATGCCAACGACGCACCCGGCCTGAGTGGGACTGCCTCCCGCTCGGGCCACATCTGTCTGTGGCCCTTGCCGCTCCCGCGTCGGACGAGGCTGCCTTCCTGTCCGACGCGTTCGCATGCCCGCACCTCCCTCCCCGCTGGATGCGGAGAGGGGCGTGCCGACACTCACCACAGTAACCCGTACTTTGAGTACTGTCTAGTACTTCTGGTACTGACTCACATTTCTTGTACGCCCAACTCCCGGGCGAGGGACCGGAGCTGATCCGACGGCAGCGGGCTCATCGCCAGCAGGTCGGCGATCAGCTGCTTCACGGCCGGCTTGGCGCGGAACCACTCCGGGAGGATGCGGCGGGCGTCCTCCAGCGCGGTGACGGCTTCGGCGACCTGGCGGCGTTGAGCGTGCGCCTTGGCGAGGTCGATACGGAAGCGGGCCTGGCGTTCGGGAGACAGGCCGGAGGGGTCGACGGCCTGCGCGGCGCGGAGGGCGACCCCGGCGTCGCCGAGGTCGACGGCCACGGAAACCTCGTGCAGGGCGACGTTGGTGGGGCCGAACTCGGTGTTGTAGTCGTTGCGGCCCTCTCCCACCTGCTCGGCCATCGCCTTGGCCTGGCGGAGATGGGCGTATGCCTCCTCGGCCTGGTTCAGCCGGCCTGCCGCGAGGGCGCGTTGGAGGGTGAGGGCACCGCGCAGCGCGACGGCCTGGGGCTCGGCGGTGTCGGCGAGGTGGGTGAGCGCTTCAGCGGAGGTGCCGGAGACGGTGGCGGCCTGGTGGTAGTGGCGGGCGCCGAGGAAGACGATCGACAGGCGGAACTCGCCGGCCGCCATCAGCAGGGGGTCGCCCGCGCGTTCGGCGGCGACGACGGCGCGGTCGACGGCGATCCAGGCCGCCTCGGACTCGCCCATGTTCGCCAGTGCGGCGCTGAAGGCGTGGTACATCGAGGCCAGCAGGCGGAAGAGGTCGGGCCGTTCGTCGTCCGTGCCGGCGCGGGTGGCGGCCTCCAGTCGGGGCACCAGTCCTTCGAGGAGTTCGGCGAGGTCGGCGTAGTCGCCCTGGTGCACGAGCGTCCAGGCGCGTTCCACCTCGGCGCGCAACGACGGGACGTCGGGCGGCTCCGGCTGTCCGAGGACCGCTTTCAGCGAGTGGGCCGCGCTGAGGACGAGACGGAGCCGGCTCGCGCCGGGGGAGGTCTCGCCCTCGGCGACGGACGCCACGATGGGTGCCTCGGCGGCCAGCTCCCCCACGGGGATGTCCAGGACCTCGGCGACCTTCTCCAGCACCGTCATCCGGTCCACGCGCCGCACGCCCCGCTCCACCTGGGACACCCAGGCTTCGGAGCGGTCGAGCAGACCGGCGAACTCCTTCTGCGACAGGCCCCGACGCTTGCGGTGGAAGGCGATCTTGCGTCCGAGGGCCTTGACGTACTCAGCGCTCACCGGGCACGCCCTTGCCGGACATGAAGTCCAGGCGGTCGACCTCGGTCGAGGCGAGGTACTGCTCCCGCTCGGTGAGGAAGGAGCGCACGTAGTCCTGCGTCTCGTGGGTCTCGAACGCCGCCTCGTCGCGGTAGAGCTCGTAGAAGATCCGCTGGAGCGGACGGCCGTCAACACGGTGCACCGTGTAGATCACCGTTCCGGGTTCGTTCGCACGGATCTGCTCTCCGGTGCGTGTCACCAGGTCATCGAACGCTTCAGCGGCGGCCTCGTCCTTGCAGGTGAACCGCACCATCAACCCGAACATCCTCAGGTCCTCTCGTCGTCGGCATCCCGGCGGTGCACCGAGCTAGGGCGAACGCTAGGCGGGACGTGGCCCGCACCAAAAGTACGATCTCGTATTTTCGTCGCCGGGATTTTAGGTACTGTGCTGGTACTTATTCTACGTGTCGCTGCGGTTCCTGTCAGCCGGTCCGCACCCTCCGGTCCTGGAAAACCGCAGGTCATCACGGATGGAGGACGCCATGCCGACCCATCGCCGTACCTTCCCCGGGCGTGCCGAGGACGTCACCCGTGCCCGCCACTGGACCCGCGCCATCCTGGGCAACCACCCCCACACCGACGACGCCGCGCTGATCGTCACCGAACTGGCCGCCAACGCCATCACCCACACCGCCAGCGCCACAGACGGCTTCACCCTCACCCTGACCATTGCCGCCGCCGACGACGGCCCTGTGACGATCGCGGTCACCGACGCCGGAGGCACCACCAGCACGCCCCACGTCGAGCAGCCCGACGCCTGCACACCCCACGGACGCGGCCTTGCCCTCGTCACCGCCTACGCCACCCGCGTCACCATCTACGGCGACCACCACGGCCACACCGTCACCGCCCACCTCGCCACCACCCCGGCCCGACAGCCCCAGCCATGCTGACCACCACCCCCGACACCCCGAACGAGCACGAGCACCAGGACCACGAGCACGAGAACGAGCCGCACCACGGCGCCCGGTTAGACCCCGAGACCGAAACCAGCTACCAGCACCTGATCCGAGGCGCGATGGACTCCGTGATCCAGTACTGCCGCAACACCGTCCGCGAGAACAGCCACCGAGGCTTCTGGACCCCCACCGAGAACGACGAGACCCCCCTCACCCACGCCGACCTCATCCACCAGGCCCGCACCGGCATCCTCCGCGATCTCCGCATGGTCCTCGACTGCGCCGAAACCGTCGCCACCGAGATCGAACGCGACCGCCAACGCCACGACCAACGCCAACAACCCACCCAGCCCGGCGAGTAACAACCTTCTCTACGCCTTCAAGGCGCCGCGCCCAGGCGCGGCGCGCGCGGCACCGCCGGCCCCGGGCCGCCGCTCCTGTCTCCGCCCCGCTCCGACCCGCGCCCGCCGGCCGCGCACCAGCTCAGGCGCGAACCCGGTTGCCGTGAGAGGGGTTCGCCGTGGCTGGGGGTCGGCTCCACGGCTTTACGCACCTGTCGAGCCCGGGGCCCGCGTCGGGCATGGCCAGGGGGCCATCGGCCGGATTCACCGGGCAGGGCTCCGCCCCGCCCGATAGCGCGGGCAAGCGTACGGCCCCCTGCCCATGCCCGACCCCAACCCCGACAGGACACCGCCCAAACCCGCTCCACCGACCGGCCAACGTTTCCGCCCTGTGGGCTCCCTTTCGGTATGGCATCGATATTTTTCAGCCATGCCTTCTCGCAGATATTCCCTATATGAACTAAAGATCACTTTCAAGATGCCGGCGCAACTTGGCTTTCGACTTCGCAGCAGTTCGCAGCAGATCGCGAGCTTTCGTAGGGCATCGCACTCCGTCTCACGAGCGCGGCAAGTGACGAAAGGGGTCATACTTGGGGCAACTTGACGCAAACTTGCCCCAAGTTAGCCGCTCGTCACCCGGATGCGCCCCGCAGACCAGATTGAGGTACTGCAAACACCGGTGGCGCTCCAGCGCTGCTACGGTCCATGGCCGTAAGGGAGCCCCGCTCGCAAAGTCTCGCCAGACGCCGAACGGGGCTCAGAACACACCAAATCGATGCGCTGGAAGGAATGACATGGATTCCCCTGCCAAGCCTGCCGACGATGAGCCTAGCGGAGGATGGCACAGCATAGCCGCTGTGCGCGTTGGGGCCTCAGCTGTAGCTGCGATCGGTACCCTGCTCCTGGGAGTCGCGGCATTGATTCAGGCTCTGGGATGAACCCTCTCACTTCCGGTTCCTAGAGGTGCTGTACAGCAACGCAGTGCAACAACCACAGCAGCCGGCACCGGTTCATGGTGGCTCTCGCCGCCCCAACCGCTCCCGCAACGACGATAGATGACCAGTCTGCACAGAGGACGGACCAGAAGGTCACCACAGTCGAGCGGCTGACACAGCCCCACTGTCGACCGTCTCAGTTTCCGTCTCATTCGCCAGCGTCCGCGCCCGTTTAGCTCGGTGTGGCAGTGGCGTCCGGGAGACACCGCCGGACGGGCGTAGACGCAGGTGAACGACGGTGGACGACTGTCAGCAGGCCACCAACAGACTTGGAAAGCGTGTTGGGTTCACACCCTCACGAGTTCGAATCTCGTATCCTCCGCCCAGCTCTCACCGGGCTGTACGTGGGCCCCGACCGCACTGCGGTCGGGGCCCACGTTGTGTCGTGGTTGCAGTTTTGGTTGCAGTTGATGCAATCGCTCCGGACCTCTGGCAGGCCGAGACCGATGGAGGCTGCCCTGCGGGGACGAGTCGGCTTCCGGTGGGACGTCCGAGGGTGAACTGTTGACTCTGCCTACAACGGTCGGTCTGGGGACGGCGCACCGTGTTCGGTGCTGGCTGCCGTCGGTCCCCAGAGCAGTCCGCCGATCTTGGCAGCGGTGTCGCGTAGGACGCGACCGGTGAGGTGTTGGTAGCGGCGACGCATGCGAGCCGAGTTGCCTGGTTCCCAGCCCATGATCGCGTCGACGGCGGCGTGGGGACGCCGAGGATGAGCAGGACGGTGCCGGCGGTGTGGCGGGCGTCGTGGAGCCGGCCGTCGCGGACGCCAGCAGCTCGTAGCAGCTCCTTCCACTTGTGGTAGTCGGTGTTGGGGTTGAGCGGATCACCGGTCGGGCTGGTGAAGACGTAGCCCTTCTCGGTCCACAGGTCGCGGGCGAGGGCCCGCTCACGGTCCTGCTCCGCCCGGTGGCGTTCGAGGAGCGTCATCAGCTCGTGAGGGACGCCGATGGGCCGCCGCCCGGCGCGGGATTTGGTGTCCTTGGTCTCACGGCGGACGGTGACCCGCTGCGGGCAGTAGCCGGGCTTACGTCCGCAGGAATCACCACAACCGTGCTGGTAGCGGGGACGCAGGCGGCCTCGGCGGACACGGATGACGCCGGCCTCGGCGTCGATGTCGTCCCACTTGAGGCCCAGCACCTCACCTTGGCGCAGACCGAGAGCGAGAGCGATGACCCAGCGGGCGGTGTTGCGGTGCTGCTCAGCCTCCTTGAGGATCCGCTGGATCTCCTCGACGGAGTACGGCTCGACCTCCTCCTCTTCCAGACGGGGCGCTTTGGCGATGGTGGCGGGACTGACGGTGAGGTGACGGCGGCGGACGGCCTCGTTGAGGGCGGCGCGGATGGTGCGGTGAGCCTGGTGAGCGGTGCCGGCGGCGCTACCGGACGCCTGCATCCTGGTGTAGAAGCGCTCCAGGTGTTCGGGCTCCAGCTTCTCCAGCCGGTGCGCACCGAGGCCGGGAATGAGGTGGTGGTAGACCGCGACGCGGTAGCCGTCGATGGTGTTCTCTGACACGTGCGGGGCGGCGATGTTCTCCACCCAGTGGGTCAGCCACGAGGTGACCGTCCAGACCTGTCCGGCCTTGCGGACGGTGCCGGCGTCGCGCTGTCGTTCGAGCTCGCGGACGGCCTTGGTCACCTCGGCGCGCGTAGCGCGGCTGACGTGACGGCGGTCTGGGGTGCCGTCGTCCTTGACACCGACGGTGACACGGCCGTGCCAGCGGCCGTCCTTGCCACGGTAGATGGATGAGGCGCCGTTGGGCTGGCGGGATCGTGCCATGCCTGGCCCCTCAGGCTGCGGTGGTGTAGCGGCCGGCATTCACACGCCGGGTCAGGAACTCCGCCACGGCCTCGGCGGGGATGCGGCGCAGGCGGCCGATCTTGACGGAGGGGATCTCGCCGGAGGTGACGTACTCGTACATCTTCGTGCGGCCGATGCCGATCCGGGCGGGCGGCTTCCTCGACGGTGAGGGCGACGAGGGTGGGGTCGCCGTGGGACGCGGCACCGCGTTCTCCCATGAGGGCGTGCAGGTCCTCCGGCGGGACGCCGAGGAGGTGGGCTATCTGGGCTACGGGCATGGCGGACTGGGGCATGGGACGCTCCTGTGCTGTCCGACCACGGGGCGGCAACCCCGGTGGGCCGGTGGTGCTGATGGTTCGTGGATGGGCGATCGGTTGACGTGATCGGTCACTCGGGGACGTCGGAGGACGGGCTGCCGGGTCTTGTTCCGTCGCCGGGTGAGTCGGGGAGCTGGGCGAACTCTTCGGCGATGACCTGGCGGACGGTGGCCTCGGCCTCCTCGCGGACGTCGGGGTGTTCGGCGAGGTAGGCGTCGAGTGCGTCGCGGGCGCGGGTCAGGGCCAGGCTGGCGTGGTGGACCTCGCGGTAGCCACGCCGGATCTGCTCAACCAGGTCCATGGCGCGGGAGTGGGCCGCGAGGCGGGGCGGGCCGACGAGGTTCTCCAGTGAGATGCCGAAGACCTCAGCGAACCCGATGGCCTCGTCGAGGTTGACCCGACGCTTGCCGTTCTCGATGCGCCACACGGCGGAAGGGTTGATCTCGTAGCCCGCCGCGTTCAGCCGGTCGGACAGGGAGTTGGTACCCCAACCGCGGGTCTCCCGTTCGAGCTTGGCCACCACCGCGCTGGCCCGGGTGGGGAACCTGCTCAACCAGGAGACCCGCTACCTCCACCAGGGCGGCCACCTCCACCAGGCGCACCTGCGGCTCCTGGCCCGCCTGGAGGAGGCGATCGAGGCG
>NZ_JBQQBZ010000055.1:0-37235 GCF_052245655.1 Streptomyces sp. 4N509B | reverse complement strand
GGAAGGAAGCGAGGGAGAGGGAGGGGGCGGGGCATCGGCGACGGGCCGCACGGGTGGTGCTTCGATGGTGTCCGGGCGGTTCCCGGGGCCACCAGCGGGTGACGGGAATCGGCTGGAAAGGCCGCGAAACCGCTCGCATCCGGCCGACCGTCCGCCGTGTGCCGCCGCGCCGGCCTCGCCCGCGCCGGCCGCGGCGGCCGAGGCCCCCCGGTCAGACGGGGTTGACGACCTTGATGTCCCAGCCGCCGGAGGCGGTGCGGTCGCCCACCTCGACGCGGATCCCGGTGGCCGCGTCGTGGTAGCTCTCGCCGGTGGTCAGCGGCGCGTCGGCGAGGCGGGGATGGACGGAGGTGCCCTCGCAGGCGGCGGTGTCCGGGTGGCCGTCGAGGACGGTGATCGGCCCCTCGGTGGACGGCACGTCGCTGCGCACCCGGTACAGCAGCACGCCCCGGGTGCAGGCGTCGGCGTCGTTGCCCCGCTGGGTGCGGGCCTCGGCGACCAGCGCCTCGGTCGGCCCGGTGGGGATGACGACGATCCGGGTGTCGGCCCTCGGGTGGGCGGTGTCCAGCGGCGCGGTGAGCGGCTGGAGGGTGTGGCGGCTGGTGCCGGGGGCGGTGACGCAGTCGACGCGGCCGGCGTCGAGCCAGCCGAGCTTCCACTTGTGCCAGCCGAAGGGCTCGGGCGCCAGTCCGAACTGGCTGCCCATGAGGTCCCAGTCGCCGACGTGGGTGTCCCAGTCGCCGAGGTCGTCGTGGGGGCGGTGGTAGAGGTCGGGCAGGTCGAAGACGTGACCGGTCTCGTGGGCCAGGACGTGGCGGTCGGGTGGGCGGTGCTCGAAGAGGGTGACCATACGGCGCAGCTCGGTGTCGCCGACGGTCACGGGTTCGTCGAAGTTGACGACCTTGGTGGCGTCGGAGTCGACGCCGGGGGCGTTCGGGTCGGCCACGAGGTAGAGCACGTCGTGGCCGGCGAGGTCGACCTCGCCCTCCAGCACGCCGAGGGCGTCCCGCAGGTAGGCGGAGCGCAGCGCCGGCTCCCAGTCGCGCCGTATGCCGTAGGCGGTGGAGTCCGCGGGCATCCGCAGCCACCGCTCCTCCAGGCGCACCCGCAGCTCGGTCCGGCCGTAGGAGGCCTCGCGGAAGAAGTCGGTGGTGGCGGGGAGGTAGTCGGCGGCGATGGTGGCGGGCGAGAGGTGCGTGCGGGAGTCGGGGAAGGAGAGGAAGACCATCAGGGCGTTCACCGTCCCCTCGGGCTGGGGGTAGTCGGTGTTCCAGCTGTCGAGGCCCTCGGAGTGGTGGACGGCGGCGCGGGGCAGGCCACAGGGTGCGTCGGCGAGGGCGTCGCCGATCGGACCCGCCGTCATCGTGCCGCCGAGAAGCGCGACGAGCGAGGCGAGGACGGTCGTGGTTCGGGTGTGGACACGGCGCACGCTGACTCCCCTCCGCCCCCGCTTGCCATCACTGCCATGCCTTCGACCTCAGCGACTCCACTTTGTACGGATTTGCGCGCTCTGAGCACGTTTCCCTAGGCTGCCCGGGTCACGGGGCGGACGTGACGTTGCGTAACGTTCGATCGAGATCGATCGAGAACGGGAAGAGAGTGCGCGGCGATCGCGCAGAAACAATCGGGAGACGACGCGGAGTCGAAAACACGTTTGCAGCACACATGTCGCAACGCTCCGCGGAACGTCCGCACGCTGGCTCAGGCCACGTCGCAGCCTCTATGATCGCCACATTTCCAGCGCGGATTCGCGCGTGATGCGCCGGGGGAGCATCCGCCAGATCATCCGCGAGCGACCTGTCCCCTTCGGGAGCGATCGGTGAACGGAACCCCCCACCCACCGGGCCACACACCCGGAGGCCCCCCTCCAACCCCTCCGCAGAATCTTACGGAAAGTAACATTCCACCGGCCGGCAGCCGGGAGGCGAGCGACTACCGGACCGCGTTCCACATCGCCCAGCTCCCCATGGCCCTCGTGCACCGCTCCGGCCACATCCTCACGGCCAACCCCGCCCTCGGCGTCCTGCTCGGCGTCGAGCCCGACCACCTCGCGGGCCGGCGGGCCGACACCGTGGCCGAGCTCGGCCACGACACCCAGACCCGAGGCTCCTACCAGGCGGTGCTGCGCGGCCAGGGCGAGCGGCTGACCTGCGTCCGCCACCTGAAACACGCCGACGGCCACGGCCTGTGGGCCGAGGTCACCGTCGTGCCGACGCGGGCCGGCGCGGCCGGCCCCACCGCCGCGGGCGCGGGCGCCGCGGACCAGGCCGAGGCGGCCGCCGTCCTGACGGTGCAGGACATCAGCGAGCGGCGCGAGCTACGGCAGCGGCTGCGCCACACCGAGCTCCACGACCCGGTGACCCGGCTGCCCAACCGCGCCCTCTTCTTCGAGCGTCTGGAGGCCGCGCTCACCGAGTCCGCCACCGGCCGCATCGGGCTGTGCTACCTCGACCTCGACGGCTTCAGGGCCGTCAACGACGCCCTCGGCCACCGCGTGGGAGACGAGCTGCTCGCCGCGGCGGGCCAGCGGCTGACGCAGGCCGCCACCAGCGCGGGCGACCATCTGGTGGCGAGGCTCGGCGGGGACGAGTTCGCCGTCCTCGTCGAGGCGTCCACCGGCACCCCGCAGCTCACCGCGCTGGCGCAGTCCCTCCTCGACGTCCTCCAGCCCCCCTTCGAGGTGGCCGACCAGCGCCTGGTGGTCTCCGCCAGCGTCGGCGTCGTGGAACGGGAGACGGAGGAGGCCACGCCCACGCTGCTGATGCAGGCCGCCGACACGACGCTGTACTGGGCGAAGGCCGACGGCAAGGCCCGCTGGACGCTGTTCGACCCCGAGCGCAACGCGCACCGCATGACGCGCCAGTCCCTCTCGGCGACGCTGCGCCCCGCGGTCGAACGCGGCGAGTTCACGCTGGAGTACCAGCCGATCGTCGCGCTCGACGACGAGACGCCACGCGGCGCAGAGGCCCTGGTCCGCTGGCGGCACCCCCGCTACGGGCTGCTCGGCCCCGACCGCTTCGTCGCGCTCGCCGAGGAGACCGGGGCGATCGTGCCGCTGGGCCGCTGGGTGCTGGCCGAGGCGTGCCGCGAGGCGCGGGTCTGGCAGAGCAAGCACACCGGCCCGCCGCTCTACGTCAGCGTGAACGTCACGGTCCGGCAGGTGTGGGACTCCGACCTGGTCACGGACGTGACCCGGGTGCTGGAGGAGACCGGGCTGCCGGCGGGGCTGCTCCAGCTGGAGCTCACGGAGTCCGAGGTGATGGGCACGACGGGCCGCCCGCTGCGGGTGCTACACGCGCTGGCGGACATGGGCGTGCGGATCGCGATCGACGACTTCGGCACCGGGTACTCCAACCTCGCCTACCTCAGCCGGCTGCCGGTGCGGGTGCTGAAGCTCGACGGCACCTTCGTGCGGGGCTTCCGCACCGCGCGGCACATCAACCCGGCGGACGAGACGATCGTGACCTCGCTGGTCCAGCTCGCGCACAAGCTGGGCCTGACCGTCACGGCCGAGGGGGTGGAGGGCCCCGCCCAGGCGGAGCGGCTGCGCCGCATCGGCTGCGACACGGGCCAGGGCTGGCACTACGCGCGCCCGATGCCGCCGGAGCGGCTGGCCCTCCTCCTGCTGGATCGTTCCCCTACTCCGGCTCTCCCGGGTGGCTGACGTCGCCCTCGGGGGTGACCTCCCCCTCGGGGGAGACCTCGAAGACGTGTGAGGCTTCGGACGCTCCGGACGCCGTGGCGGACCCGTCGCCCGGGAGGCCGTCGCGGGGGTCGCCCGGATACGGGCCGGAGAAGAGGGTGCCGAGGGCGGGGGCGGTGACGGGCCGGCCGAGCAGCCGCAGCCCCTCCCAGGCCGTGACCTGGTTGGCCGTGAGGACCGGCTTGCCGAGCACCGCCTCCAGGTCCGGCAGCCAGGCCGCCGTGTGCAGCGCCGTGTCGGGCAGCAGCACGGCCTCGGCCGTCGGCTCGTCGCCCTCCCTGGCCAGCCGCAGCACCTCCTCGCGGCCCCAGGTGCCGACCTCCGCCGCGGTGATGATGCCGCTGCCGCGGGCCGTGACCACCTCGATGCCGGCCGCCTTCAGGAAGTCGGCGAACAGGCCCGCCACGTCCGACGGGTAGGTGGCCGCGACGGCGACCCGCTCCACGCCCAGCGCGCGGGCGGCACGGGCGAAGGCGAAGGAGGTGCTGGAGGCCGGCAGCCCGGCCGCCGTCGCCAGGCGGCGCACCTGGTCGGCGGCGCCCTCGTGGCCGAAGACGAAGCTGGCGGAGGTGCAGGCCCACACCACGGCCTGGGGGTCGTGGCCGGCGACCTCGCCGAGCCTGGCCGTCAGGCGGTCGACCGAGCCCATCTCCAGCAGGGCGTCCACGCGGTGGGCGTCGACGCCGATGTCGGTGTGGACCACGGGCAGCCGGACGTGCCCCCCGGCCTCGGCCAGCAGTGCCTCCATCCGGGGGTAGTCGTCCTCGGCGGAGTACCCGGGGTAGAGGAACGCCACCGTGGGCGGCGTGGCGGGCGCGGGGGACGTGGGGGATGTAGGGGATGTGGGGGATGTCATGCGGCTCCTCGCTGTTCCTGTGGGGGTTCGTCCGGGCGGACGCGCGGCGGCGCCGCGCGCGGACCGACGGTGGCGGCCCGGGGCCCGGACGGAATCCAAATCGGGGACGCGGACGGGGTGGGGGTCGGGGTCGAGGTCGGGCTCAGAGGATCTCGCCGCCCCGGTCCTCCTCCGCCTCCGCCGCGTCGGCGAGCGTCCCCTCCGGGTCCTGGTCCAGCACGGGATCGCCCAGCCCGGCCAGCTCGGGCACCGGCACCGGCACCGGAACGGCGGGGACCGCCGGCACCGCGGGCACCGCCGGCACCGCCGTGACCGGCGGCAGCGGGTCCACCGGGGCCGTGGCCGTCATCGACGCGGGGCCGCTGCGGGCCGCCGGGTCCAGCAGCGCCTGGTACGGGCCGACCGCCTCCTTGCCGATCATCCGCAGCGCGGCCCACATCGTGACCTGGTTCGCGGAGATCACCGGCATCCGCAGCTCCGCCTCCAGCTGCGGGATCACGTCGTAGGTGGGGAGGTTGGTGCAGCTGATGAAGAGCGCCTCGGGCGCTCCCGTCACGGCCTCGTAGGCCATCCGCACCACCTCCCGGTACGGCACCCTCCATATCTCCCGGGTGAGCCCCAGGTAGGAACGCCCGCTGACGTGGATGCCGGCCTCCTGGAGGTACTCCTCCAGCGAGTCCGTCACCGACCTGGTGTACGGGGTGATCACGGCGACCCGCCGCACGTCCAGCTCCCGCAGCGCCATCAGCAGCGCCCCCGAGGTGGTCAGCGCCGGCGTCTCGCCGGCCGTCGCCATCTCGGCGGACATCGCCCGTTCGCCCGCCAGGCCGCTGACGAAGCTGCCGGAGGTGCAGGCGTACGTCACGACCTCGGGACTGACGGCGGCCAGCGCCCGCACCGCCTCCCGGAGGGTCTCGTGCTCGCTGACGAGCCGGGCGAGATCGAGGCTGACCTCGACGGGGACGAACGGCGTCCGCGTCAGGTGCAGCGACACGTCGTCGGGCACCCACCGCCACAGCTCGCGGTCGAGCGCGAAGTCAAAAGGGGCGACCACTCCCACGCCACGCTGGGGCAGTGGACCACCGAGGAACGAAACATCCATGACGGAACCCCAATTCACAAACGCAGGGCACACGTGAGGGGCGGCAGATGCCGTATGGCCATGACGAGGCCGCAAAGACACGGGGAGACATTGACGACGGTAGTTTCTCCTTCCTACCGTGGTCAATCCTTGACGCCACCCATTCAAACAAACTCTCGTTTCGGAGCTGTTTCCCCACCATGCCACAGCCTCGCTCCCCCCACGCGCCCGCCAACGGCCGCCCCCCACGCCTGCTCGTGCTCGACGCCGAACCACTCCCCCGCCTCGACCGGCTGGCAGGCCGCGCCGAGGTGCTGCACTGCGACGAGAAGACCCTGGCCACGATGCTGCCGGAGGCCGACGCGCTGCTGGTGTGGGACTTCCTCTCCGACGCCGTGCGCCACGCCTGGCCGGGGCCGGGCCACCGCCCGGCGTGGGTCCACACCGCCAGCGCGGGCGTGGACCGGCTGCTCTTCCCGGAGATCATCTCCGCGCCGACGATCATCACCAATGCCCGCGGGGTCTTCGACGGACCCATCGCGGAATACGTCGCGGGGCTCGTGCTCGCCCATGCAAAGGATTTTCTCGGTAGCTGGGAATTGCAGCGGCAACGGCGCTGGCGGCACAGGGAGACCACCCGGGTCGAGGGCAGCCACGCCGTCGTCGTGGGATCGGGGCCGATCGGGCGACGGGTGGCCTCGACGCTGCGGGCGTTGGGGATCGGGGTGAGCCTCGTCGGCCGCCGGGAACGCCGGGACGATCCCGAGGTCGGACGGGTGCACGCCAGCGAATCCCTCCCCGAGCTGCTGCCACGGGCGGACTGGGTGGTGTGCGCCGCGCCCCTCACCGACGAGACCCGGGGCATGTTCGACCGCGAGGCGTTCGCCCGGACGAAGCCCTCGGCGTTCTTCGTCAACATCGGGCGCGGCCAGCACGTCGTGGAGGACGACCTCGCCGCCGCGCTCCGCGAGGGCCGGCTGGCGGGCGCGGCGCTCGACGTCTTCGCCGCCGAGCCGCTGCCGGCCGACAGCCCGCTGTGGGACGCGCCGGGTCTGCTGGTCTCGCCGCACATGAGCGGCGACACGGTGGGGTGGCGCGACGACCTCGCCGAGCAGTTCTGCGACAACTTCGACCGGTGGGTGGCGAACGAGCCGCTGCTCAACGTGGTGGACAAGCGGCTCGGGTACGTTCCGCACGAGCCGGCCCAGCAGGGCCGGCCCGTCCGCGACGAGGGAACGCGAGGTGCGCCATGACCGACCCGAGCACTGTGACCACGCTCACCACCCTCACCGCCCGCCAGCTGACCGCCGGCTACGCCGCCCGGGACTTCTCCCCCGTCGAGGTGACGAAGGCCACCCTGGCGCGGGCGGAGGAGATCCAGCCCGCCGTCAACGCCTTCGTCCTCCTCGACGCCGAGGGCGCCCACGCCCAGGCCCGCGCGGCGGAACAGCGGTGGCGACGCGGTGAGCCGGCGGGGCCGTTGGACGGCGTGCCGGTGACCGTGAAGGACATCCTGCTGCTGCGCGGCCACCCCACGCTGCGCGGCTCGGCCACCGTCGACCCGGCCGGGCCCTGGGAGGAGGACGCCCCCGCCGTGGCCCGGCTGCGGGAGACCGGCGCCGTCTTCCTCGGCAAGACCACGACGCCGGAGTTCGGGTGGAAGGGCGTGACGGACTCCCCGCCGCACGGCGCCTCGGGCAACCCGTACGACCCCGCCCGCACGGCCGGCGGGTCGAGCGGCGGCAGCGCCGCGGCGGTCGCGCTGGGCGCGGGCCCGTTGAGCCTGGGCACCGACGGGGGCGGCTCGGTGCGGATTCCCGCCTCGTTCTGCGGGATCTTCGCCCTGAAGGCGACGTACGGGCGGGTGCCGATCTATCCGGCCAGCGCCTTCGGGACCCTCGCCCACGTCGGCCCGATGACCCGGGACGCGGCCGACGCCGCCCTGCTGCTCGACGTCATCGGCCGCCCCGACCCCCGCGACTGGTCGCACCTCGGCGCCCCGCCCCCCGGCGGCTTCCTCGCCGCGCTGGCGGCGGACGAGGCCGCGGCCGTGGAGGCGGTGCGGGGCCTGCGGGTGGCGTACTCGCCCACGCTCGGCTTCGGCGAGGCGGTGGAGGTGGCCCCCGAGGTGGCCTCGGCGGCGCGCGGCGCGGCCGAGCTGCTGGCGCGGCTGGGCGCGCGGGTCGTGGAGGCCGACCCGCCGCTGCCGCCGCTGGGCGCGCTGCGCGAGTCCTTCCACACCCTGTGGTTCGCGGGCGCGGCCCGGGTCACGCAGTTCCTCGACGAGGGGCAGGCCGCGGCGCTCGACCCGGGGCTCGCCGAGATCCGCGAGATCGGCGGCCGGTACACGGCGCTGGACTACCTGGCGGCGGTGGACGTGCGGATGGCGGCGGGGAAGGCGATGGGGCTCTTCCACGAGCGCTACGACCTGCTGGTCACGCCGGCGACGCCGCTGACGGCGTTCGGGCTCGGCCTGGAGGTGCCGGCCGGCTCGAGGCTGCGGCGCTGGACGGAGTGGACGCCCTTCACCTATCCGTTCAACCTGACGCAGCAGCCCGCGGCCTCCCTGCCGTGCGGGATCGACGCGGACGGGATGCCGATCGGCCTCCAGCTGGTCGCGGCGCGCCACGAGGACGCGACGGTGCTGCGGGTGGCCCACGCGCTGTACGCGGCGGGCGCGGCGACGCTGCCCGCGCCCGTGCTGCCGTAGCCCTGTGGCCCGAGGTCCACGCGACGCCGCACGCGACCGCGCGGCGTCGCGTGGACCTCGCCGCCGCTACGCCCGGCGGAAGGTGAGGCTCTCGCCGAGGGCGCCGGCCCGCCACAGGTCCTGGCAGGCGTCGGCCATCCGGTCCAGGCCCTCGACCACCGATCCCCACACGATGCCCGGCACCCAGCCGGCGTCCCCGTTGATCAGCAGGTTGTTCCGCTCGTAGAAGAGCGCGAGGTCGACGACCGTGGCGCGGCCCCGGTGCGTGGCGTCCTGCTCGTAGCCGTAGGAGGCGGTCGCCAGCTGTGTCCCGGTGAAGGTGAAGTAGCACAGGTCACCGGGGATGGGGGTGATCGTCGGATTCTCCAGCGGCGGTTCCACGGGGGCGAAGGGCTCCACCAGGGCGTAGATCTCGTTCCTGGCGTACTTCGCGTGATAGACGTCGCCGCCGAGCGGCAGCGCCTGCCAGATCGCCTCACAGGTGATGGGCGCGCGGTCGTCCAGCAGCTTCGCGGTGCAGCTCACGCCTCGTTTCTCCAGTGAGACGGTGACGAACCGCTCACCCGTTTTCGACCGTTCCTCCGTGGCGTCCATGACGACCTCCTTCGCTTCCGTCTGCGGCCCATTGTCGGCCACCTCACAGCCACCGTGTCGGCAGCGCCGTCATCCCTGCCCCACTCGGCGCTCTCCACCCGTTTGCCCCGCATACAATCCGCGAGTCTGGGTAGCCGCGCGCCCATGACTCCATCGATGAGAACGTTTTCGGCAACGGGGAGGGGAAGGGGGATCTCGCGCCGCGCCGTGCTCTCGGGCGCCGCGGCGCTGGGTGTCCTCGGCGCGAGCGCGTGCAGCCGTGTGCCGGCGGAGGGGACGGTCGAGGGCGGCGATCTGCTCAGTCGCCTCCGCGACAGGGGCACGGTCAAGCTGGGTATCGCCAACGAGAAGCCCTTCGGCTACATCAACGAGGAGGGCGTGGCGACCGGTGAGGCGCCGGAGATCGCCAAGGTGATTTTCGCGGAGCTGGGCGTGGACAACGTCGAGCCCGTGTCCGTCGAGTTCAGCGCCCTCATTCCGGGCCTGAAGGCACAGCAGTTCGATGTCGTGTCGGCGGGGATGTACATCAACCCGCCGCGTTGCGCGCAGGTACTCTTCGCCGATCCCGAGTACCTGATGCTCGACGCCTTCATCGTGCCCCGGGGGAACCCGAAGAACATCAGGACCTACGACGACGTGGCCGAGCAGGGGCTGACCCTCGCCACGGGCCAGGCGTACGCCGAGTACGACTACGCCCTGGCCAACGGAATTCCCGCGGGAAGGATCCAGCTCCTGCCCGACCAGGTCGCCGGACGGGAGGCGGTGGCCACGGGTCGGGTGGACGCGTTCGTCGGCACCAACATCACGGTGCAGTCGGCCGTCGAGGGCCGCAACCAGGTCGAGGCGACCGAGGCGTTCCAACCGTACGTGGACGGCGAGCCCGCCCTGGGCGCCGGAGGATTCGCCTTCCGGCTGAGTGAGGCGAACCTCCGTGACGCCTTCAACGAGAAACTGCTCGCGCTCAAGGAGAACAACTACAGGGACCTTCTGGAAATCGTCCGTCCCTTCGGGTTCACCATGACGGAGATGACGGATCTCACAGCTGAGGAGCTGTGCTCATGATGACCCAGGGAATGTTCGAGAACTGGTTCCTACCGGGAATCTGGATCACCGTTCAGGTGACGTTCTACAGTGCCGTCCTCGGCGCGGTGGTGGCGTTCGTCATCGGCACCCTCCGCACCTCGCGCCTGTGGATCGTGCGCTTCGTCTCGGGCGTCTATTTCGAAGTCTTCCGTGGCATGTCCGCGCTCGTGTTCATGTTCTTCATGTTCTACTCGCTGCCCCTCATGCTGCGTATCCAGTTCGAGCCGCTGTTCGCCGGCGTGCTGGCACTCGGTCTCACCTACGGCGCCTACGGCTCCGAGATCGTCCGCGGCGCGCTGGCGGCGGTGCCGGTCGCGCAACGGGAGGCGGGCGTCGCGCTCGGCTTCACGCGGATGCAGCGACTGCGGCGCATCGAGATTCCGCAGGCGTGGCCGGAGATGATTCCTCCGTTCAACAACCTTCTGATCGAGCTGTTGAAAGGCACCGCGCTGGTCTCCACCATCACGGTGGCGGACATGACCTACGCGGGTAACCTCGTGCGGCTGGTGGAGGGCGAGAGCGCCCCGATCTACACGCTGCTGCTGGTGCTGTACTTCATCCTCGCCTTCATCCTCACCCGCGGCATGCGCGTGCTGGAGCGGCAGGCGAAGAAGAGCGTCGGCAAGGCCCCACCGGACGGCGGCCTCAAGCGGCTGTTCACGCTGCGCGACCCCTCCGCCGGTGAGGGCACGACCGGCGCCACGGTGGCGGGTGGTGCCCGATGACCTGGGACTGGGGAGTCGTCAGCGACTTCATGCCGAGCTTCTGGGACGGCCTGTGGGTCACCCTGCGGGCCCTGCTCTTCGGCAGCCTGATCGCCTTCGGCCTCGGGCTGGTGTGGGCGCTGGCCCAGCGTTCCCGCCACGCCTGGGTGCGGTGGCCGGTGAACGCGGTGACCGAGTTCATCCGCAACACCCCGCTGCTGGTGCAGCTCTTCTTCCTCTTCTACGTGCTGCCCGAGTGGGGGCCGAGCTGGTCGCCCCTGGTCACCGGCGTCATCGGCCTGGGCCTGCACTACTCGACCTACACCGCCGAGGTGTACCGGGCCGGCATCGACGGCGTCCCGGTGGGGCAGTGGGAGGCGGCCACCGCGCTCAGCATGCCGCGCGTGCGCACCTGGACCGCGATCATCCTGCCGCAGGCCATCCGCCGCGTCGTCCCCGCCCTGGGGAACTACGTGATCGCGATGCTGAAGGACTCCCCGATGATCGCCATGATCGGGGCGCTGGACATGCTCGGCGAGGCCCGCACGTTCAGCAACAACACCTTCACCTCCGAGACGTACCTCGTCGTCGGGGTCGCGTTCATCGTCATCGCCTACCCGGCGTCGCTGCTGATCCGCGCGCTGGAGCGCCGCCTTGCCCGCACGAGCTGAGAACGAGAACGGGAACGCCATGGACACGGAGAAGAACAACGGCAGCCGGGCCGCCGGCAAGGAACTGGTCCGCTTCGACAAGGTCACCAAGCGGTTCGGCGACGTGACCGTCCTCGACCAGCTCGACTTCAGCGTCAACACCGGCAAGCACGTCACGTTGATCGGGCCCTCGGGCTCGGGCAAGACGACGATCCTGCGCCTGCTGATGACGCTGCTGAAGCCGGAGGAGGGCACCATCACGGTCGACGGCGAGTACCTCACCCACGAGGAGAGGAACGGCCGCCTCGTCAGAGCCGGGGAGCGGCACGTCCGGGAGGTGCGCAAGAAGATCGGCATGGTCTTCCAGCAGTTCAACCTCTTCCCGAACATGCGGGTGCTGCGGAACGTGACCGAGGCCCCGGTGCACGTGCTCGGCCTGTCGAAGGACGAGGCCGAGCAGCGCGCCAGGGAGCTGATCGAGCTGGTGGGCCTCACCGAACACATCGACAAGTACCCGAGCCAGCTCTCCGGCGGCCAGCAGCAGCGCGTGGCCATCGCGCGCGCCCTGGCGATGCGGCCGCAGGTGCTGCTGCTGGACGAGGTGACCTCCGCGCTCGACCCGGAGCTGGTGGCCGGGGTCCTCGACGTGCTGCGGGACATCGCGCACACCACGGACATCACGATGCTCGTCGTCACGCACGAGATGAGCTTCGCGCGGGACATCTCCGACGCGGTCCTCATGTTCGACCAGGGCCGGATCGTGGAGTCGGGACCGCCGGACAAGATGTTCAGCGACCCGGAGCACGAGCGCACCCGGGAGTTCCTCAGCACGGTGCTGTGAGCGGGGGCTCGGCCCCCCGCCGGGCGTCGCCGACCGACCGCCACGGCGCCTCGCCGGTCCGGCCTCGCGGCCGGGACCGCGCGGAGCGCCCGTGGCGGTCGCTTCTTCTCGCTACGCTGGAGGCGTCAGCTTCCCCCGTGAGGAGGACGCCGCCGTGGCGATCACCGCTCACTCCCCCGCCCGTACCGCCCGGCTCGCGCTGCGCGTGCTGGAGGCCGTCGCCGGGTGCCCGGACGGGATGCCCGCCGCCGACCTCGCCGCCGCCGCCGGCGTGACGCCGCGCCAGTTGGCCCGGCTGCTGCCGATACTGTGCCAGGACGAGTACCTGGAGCGGCTGCCGGACGACGCCTACGTGCCGGGTCCCGCGCTGCTGCTGCTCGGCTCGGGCGGGAGCCGCGCCAGGGAGGAGTTCCGCGACCGGCGGCTGCGGACGGCGCTCGCCGCGCTGCGCGACGCGTTGGACACTCCCGTCTATCTGGGCCGTTACGTGGACGGCGAGCTGGTGGTGGCGCACGTCGCGGCCACGCCCGAGCGGCCCGGGGTCAACGAGTGGGTGGACTTCCGCGCCGCCGCGCACGCCACGGCCCTCGGCAAGTGCCTGCTCAGCCAGCTCGACCACGAGGGCCGCCAGGACCACCTGTCACGCCACCGGGCGGCCCGGCTCACCTCCCGCACGATCACCGACCAGCGGGTGCTGCTCAGCGCCCTGGACCGGCAGCCGGCCACCGTGCCGGTGCTCGACCTCCAGGAGTACGCGGTGGGCACGCTCTGCGCGGCCGTGCCCCTCACGGCGGGCTCGCACGTGGCGTGCCTCGCGCTGTCGCTGCCGGTCGCCGAGGCGCACCGGCTGCGCGAGGCGGCCGAGTCGCTCAACGACCGGGCCGCCCCCGCGCTGCTCTCCCTCGCCTTCTAGCTCCCGCGGTCCGGCGGGCCCTCCGTCGCCTCCCGGCGGGCCCTCCGTCGCCTCCCGGCCGGCCTTCCGTCGCCTCCCGTTCGCCTCCCGTCGGCGCGCCGAGGGCGTCGCGTCACGGACGGGTCAGCCTGCGCAGGCGGCTGAAGGAGCGGTCGTGGTAGACGAGCGGGTCACCGGCGTCGCCGAGGCGGACGGAGGTCACCGCCCCCACGAGGATCATGTGGTCCCCGGCCTGGTGGCGGTCGTGGACCTCGCACTCCAGCGTGGACAGTGCCCCCACGACGGCCGGCAGCAGCCGCGGGGTGTGCGTGGTGTCCTCGGCGCGGAACTTGTCGGCCCCCGTGGTGGCGAACCGCGTGGCCAGCGCCGTGTGCCCGGTGTGCAGCACGCTGACGGCGAAGTCGTCGCAGCTGGTGAAGGCCTGGAAGGAGCTGGAGGTCTCCGCCAGGCAGACCAGGATCAGCGGTGGGTCGAGGGAGACGGAGCAGAACGACGTGGCGGTGAAGCCCTTCGGCTGGCCGTCGGCGTCGCGCGTGGTGACGACGACGACGCCGGCCGCGAAGCGCGCCATCGCGGTGCGGAAGGCGTCGGGGTCGCGTGGCGCCACGGCGGCGGTGGCGGTGGCGGTGGCAGCGGCCGACGTCGTCGCGTGGCCGTCCCGCGCGGCGGTCACGGGAGTACCACCACCTGGGCCGCGAAGTTCAGCCCTCCGCCGAAGCCGGCGAGCAGGGCGGTGTCGCCGCTGGCCACCTGTCCCGTGGTGAGCAGCGTCTCCATGGCCAGCGGGACGGAGGCGGCCGAGGTGTTGCCCGCGTACTCGATGTCGCGGGCGATGGCGGTGCGCTCGGTGAGGCCGATCCGCTCCACCAGCAGCTCGGTGATCCGCAGGTTGGCCTGGTGCGGCACGAAGGCGCCGAGTTCCTCCACCGGCACGTCCGCGGCTGCCAGCGCCTCCCGCGCCGCCGGCGGGATCTCGTCGACGGCCCAACGGAAGATCCGGCGGCCGTCCACCCGCAGGTAGGGGCGTTCGCCGGGGGCGGGCCCCGGGTGGTCGCCGGTCGGCGCCCACGGGCCCGACATCTGCGCCGCCTCGTGGTACACGCCCTTGGAGCGGCGGACCACGGGACCGATGCCGGGGAGGTCGGAGGGGCCGACGACGGCGGCGCCCGCCCCGTCGGCGAAGAGGAAGGAGATGGAACGGTCGGTGAGTTCCACGATGTCGGTGAGGCGTTCGGAGGCGATGACCAGCACCCGCTCGGCGCTGCCCACGCGGACCGCGTCGGAGGCGACGGCCAGGCCGTGGCAGAACCCGGCGCAGGCGGCGCCGAGGTCGAAGCCACCGGCCCTGTGGGCCCCGAGTTCGTGGGCGACCCGGGCCGCCAGCGGCGGGGTGTGGTCCACGTAGGTGATGGAGGCCACCAGCACCAGGTCGATGTCGCCGGGTGGCGTGCCGGCCTGGGCCATGGCCTTCTCCGCCGCGGTGGTGGCCATCATCAGCAGCGTCTCGTCGGGGCCGGCGAAGCGTCGCTCGACGATGCCGCTGCGGGTGAGGATCCACTCCTCGCTCGAGTCGATGTGCTGGCAGATCTCGTCGTTGTCGACCACCCGGCGCGGCCGGTAGCCGCCGACCCCGAGGATCGCGCTGTTCCGGATCCCGGCGGTACTGACGGACTGTCGCATGAGCCGTCTCCACTCCCGTGTCGGCTTCGGTACGTGCGGCAGGGCTGTCGCTGCACCGAGCCTCGCCGGGGGCGATGGACCGTTGATGGAGGGGGACTTGAGACCCCCTCGGATTGGTCACGCCTCTTGTGATGTCAGGACGGATCCACCACTTTCGACAGTCAGACGTTGGGTCCCCGGACTATTCTGACCCCGATGACGGGAGCTGTTTCGTGATCCGGCTGATGATCGCCGAGGATGTGCACATGATCCGGGGCGCCCTCGTGGCGCTGCTGGAGCTCGAACCCGATCTGGACGTCGTCGCCGAGGTCGGCAACGGCGAGGAGATCGTGCCGACGGCGCTGGAGTACCGGCCCGACCTGGCCATCATCGACATCGACCTGCCGGGGATCGACGGCCTGACGGCGGCGGCCGAGCTGCGCGGCACGATGCCGGGGTGCCGGATACTGATCCTCACCAGCCTGAGCAACCCCGGCGCGATGCAGCGGGCGTTGGCGGCGCGGGTCGACGGATACCTGTTGAAGGACGCGCCGCCGACGGAGCTGGCGGAGGCCGTGCGCAAGGCCATGGCCGGTCAGCGGGTGATCGATCCGCAGCTGGCGCTGACGGCCTGGGACAGTCACACGCAGCCGCTGACGCCCCGCGAGGTGGACGTGCTGCGGCTGGCGGCGGACGGCGAGGACGTGCGGGTGATCGCCAAGCAGCTCCACCTGAGTCTGGGCACGGTGCGGAACTACCTAACGACCATCGTCCACAAGCTGGGCGCTCGGAATCGGATCGACGCGGTACGGATCGCGCGGTCGGCAGGGATCATCTAAGAGGTTCGTCGGGTTCAGGTCGGCCGCGTCCGCCGTCTCGACGGCGTCGGAGGCCCTGGTCACGCCCGCGACCTTCGCGATGTCGGCCGCCTTGACGAGGTCGGTGGCCTTGGCGAGGTCCGCCACGTTCGTGAGGCTCCTCGTCCTGGGCAGCTCCGTCGTGTTGGTCGCGTTCCGCACGGCGGAGCGGTCCGTCGTCGGGGCGAAGCCCACCGGGGCCGGCGCCTTGCCCGCCTTCTCCGCCCGCTCCGACGCCTCGGTCCGCTTCGACGGCTCGGTCCGCTCCGGCGTCTCCGCCGGGGCGGAGGCGGGGACCGTGCCCGCGGCCGACTCCGGCGACGACCCGGAGGCGGGCCCCGGCGAGGAGGCCGGCGCCTTCGCGTTCGACGACGACGCGTTCGACGTCGACGCCCTCGACGTCGACGCCCTCGACGACGACGCCCTCGACGACGACGGCGACCTCGGCGCCAGCGCGTCCTCCGCGACCGGCATCGGTGTCGCCACCGGAGCGGCGTCGGCGTCCGGCTGGCACTCCGCCCGCAGGTGGAACCATCCCCGGTCCACCACGGTGGTCAACGTGCCACGGACGGAGGCCATGCGGCTGGCGAGGCTGTCGAGCCCGCTGCCGCGGCGCCGCGCCACGGCGCTGATCTGGTCGTCGGAGACGCCGTCGTTGACCACCGACAGCCGCACCCGGCCGCGGTGGCGGCTGAGCACGATGCGGCACCGGGTGGCCGAGCTGTGCCGCAGGAGGTTCGTGACGGCCTCGCGCAGCACGATCGCGAGCATGGTGCTGCTGCGCGCGTCGAGGTCGTCGGCCTCGCCGTCAACCGTGACGTCCACGCCCGCCGCGTGCAGCACGCCGATGACCGACCGCAGCTCGCTGGCCAGCGACATCGCGCGGTATCCGCTGACGACGGCGCGCACGTCGGCCAGCGCCTGCCGGGCGATCCGCAGCGTCTCCGCCAGCTCCTCGCGCGCCCGGTCGTCGTTGTGCCCGACCAGGCGGTAGGTGAGCTCGTTCTTCAGCGTGATGGCCGAAAGACTGTAGCCGAGGAGGTCGTGGAGGTCCCGCGCGAAGCGAAGCCGCTCCTTGGAGATCGCCACCCACGCGGCCTCGTCGCGGCTGCGCTGCTCCTGGACGGCCATGTCGCTCAGCTTGGTCAGGCCGAAGACGATCAGGCCCGCCACCAGGGTGCCCACGGAGGCGGAGACCGCCTCCGCCGCCGGCAGCCGTGCCAGGGCCATGCCGAAGATCACGGCGGCGTTGATCACGTACAGCGCCCAGCCGATCAGGGAGCCGCGGAGCACGACGAGGATCGAGCCGGCGAGGAACCCGCCCAGGCCGCCCCAGAGGACGCCGGGCATGGGTGGGAGCGGCGCGTAGACCACCGCCGTCATCAGGATCAGCGTCCAGATGCCGTAGCGGTCGCGCTGCCGCACCGTGAACGGGTTGCAGTGGAAGAGGTGCAGCGCGACGCAGAGCACCAGCAGCGTCGCCGCGCTGGCGAACTCCACGGCCGGGCCGTTCCAGTGAACGAGGGTCAGGCCGGACATGACGGCGCATCCGGTGTGCACCGCGGCTGACATGGTCAGTGCCAACCGGGGCTGGACGCCGCGGAATCCCACATCCGTCTCGGTTTGGTAGAAATCGGTGCCCGGATCGCCTTCTATGCGATCCCCAACGTACGCCACGTACTCCCCCTTGCACACACGTTGACTCAGTCACACGCTGGTGTCGCCCCGACTAGTTTGTTTACAAAGCAAACATGTTTACCCTTCCGTTCCCTGCCGATGCGGAGCCTACCTTCAGGTGTCGGTAGAACGACAAGACGACATGAAGGACTTGGCGGAATCCATGCGCCGGGGCCGCCGTGCCCTAGCCCTCGTCAAGTCACGGTCGAGCAGACGCCCCTAGCGTCACGGCCGTGACACCGAATCGCAGGACATTCCTCAAGGTCACCGCGGTCGGTGGCGCCGCCGCCATGCTGCCCGCCACCCAGGCCGCCGCCGACGACGCCGCGGGCGCCGCAGCCGACGCCGGCACCAACGACCCCACCGGCCACGCGGGCCACCACGGCCATCACCAGACCGCCGCCGAGGGCGACGAGCCGCCGCCGCCAGCCACCTCCGCACCGTTCGCGCTGGCGATGCCGGTGCCCCCGGTACTCCAGCCCAGACGCTCCACGCTCTGGTCGGACACCTACACGCTGGCGATGCGTCAGGTCAGACGAGAGCTCGTCGCGGGCCTGTCGACGCCCGTGCGCACCTACGGCGGCACCTTCCCGGGACCGACCATCCGCGCCTTCCGCGGCCGGGAGACGATCGTTCACCACCACAACGGCCTGGACGTCAACGCCGCGGTCCACCTCCACGGCGGCCACGTGCCCTCCGAGCACGACGGCCTGCCCATGGACGTCGTCGCCCCCGGCACCTCCCGCACCTACCGCTACCCGAACTCCCAGGTGGCGGCGCCGCTGTGGTACCACGACCACGCCCACCACGTGGAGGCGGAGAACGTCTACCGCGGCATGTACGGCGCCTACATCCTGAGCGACACCCGGGAGTCCCTCCTCCCGCTGCCGGGAGGCGCGTACGACGTGCCGCTCATGTTCCAGGACGCCCGCGTCGAGCAGGACGGCACGCTCTCCCTCTCCCGCCCCGACCTGTGCCCGCACATGCTGGTCAACGGCAAGGAGCGCCCGTACTTCGAGGTCGCGGCCCGCTCCTACCGGCTGCGCCTGTACAACACCTCGATTGGCCGGTACGTCTCGCTGCGCTTCGCCGACGGCGCGACGTTCCAGCAGATCGCCAGCGACGGCGGGCTGCTCGCCGAGCCGCTGGAGCGGGACGAGATCCGGCTGGGCGCCGGCGAACGGGCCGAGATCGTCGTCGACTTCTCGCGCTACCGCGTCGGCGAGTCGATCGTTCTGGAGAACACCGCGGCCGCCCCCACCGAGCGTCCCGAGGTGCTCCGCCTCGACGTGGTCCGCCACGCCTTCGACCCCACCTGGGTGCCGCGGCGCCTGGCGAACGTGCCCCCGGCGCGCCCCTCGCGGCGGGCCGTCGAACGCGACTTCACGCTGACCCTCATCCCCGCGCCGCAGATCAACGGCAAGCAGTACGACCCCGAGCGGGCCGACGTGGTCACCACCGTGGGCACCGAGGAGATCTGGACCATCACCAACGGGGACCCCCAGCTGCCGCCGCCCGACTTCATGGTCCACCACACCTTCCACACCCACCTGGTGCAGTTCCGCGTGCTGGAGCGCAACGGGGCGCCGGTCGGCCCCGAGGAGTCCGGCTGGAAGGACACCGTGGGCCTCGCGCCGGGCGAGAGCGTGAGGATCGCCATGACATGGGGCGACTACCCCGGCGAGTATGTCTACCACTGTCACCAGCTCGGCCACTCCGCCGAAGGCCAGATGGGCCGCATCGACGTGAGGGCCCGCTGAGCGTCACTCACGACCCGAGCGGGCCCCGAGCGGGCCCGAGCAGGCTTGAAGAAGGCTGACCCGTCCGAAGGGAGTCCCCGTGCGCGTCCTGTTCACGATCTTTCCTGGAGCAGCACACCTCAATCCCGTGGTCCCGCTCGCGCGGGCCATGCTGAGCGCCGGTCACGAGGTGCGCGTCGCCAGCCACCCGGCCGTGGCGGACGAGATCCACGCCGCCGGCCTGCTGTCGGTCCCGCTCGGCGAGGACATCGACATCATGGGCGCCGTGATGAAGTGCGCCGCCGACACGCGGCTCGACAGGGTCATGGAGACCCTGAACATCGAGCCGGGCGACCCGGGCAACCGGGGCAACGTCACCCGTTACTACATGCTGGCCGGCTTCTCCCTCTACTACCCCGCCGAGCCCGACGCTGACGAGCCCTCCTTCACCAACGAACTGATCGCGTTCGCCAAGGCGTGGAAGCCGGACCTGGTCCTGTGGGACCCGCTGTGCTTCGCCTCCCCGCTGGCCGCCCGCGCCGCGGGCGCCGCCCACGCCCGACTGCTGTGGGGCCTGGACTACTTCGGCTGGATCCGGTCCAGCGCCCACCGTGCCCCGGGGGCGCCCGACCCGATGGCGGAGGCCATGGCCCCCGTGCTCCAGGCGCACGGCGAGACCTTCGACGAGGAGCTGCTGCTCGGCCAGTGGAGCATCGACCTGATGCCCGAGCGCATGCGGCTGACCGACGAGGTGCGGTACCTGCCGCTGCGCCAGCTGCCGTACACCGGCGCCGCCAGCGTGCCCGACTGGCTCCACGGCGCTCCCGAGCGGCCCCGGGTCTGCCTCACGCTCGGCGTCACGGTCAGGAAGATGTTCGCCGAGATGGCCGGCTTCCACATCGCCGAACTCGTCGAGATGGTCGCCGACATGGACATCGAGCTCGTCGCCACGCTCGACGAGAGCCAGCTCTCCCAGGCCAGGAGCATCCCGTCGAACGTCCGCACCATCGACTACATACCGCTGGACATGCTGCTGCCCACCTGCTCGGCGATCGTGCACCACGGGAGCTTCGGCACCTTCTCGATCGCCTCCGCCTACGGGGTGCCGCAGCTGATCACGCCCGAGGAGGGCGGCGACGGCGTGGCGGTGGCGGACTACCTCATCCGGCGCGGCGCCGGCCTGTCGATGGGCACCGGCGGCTACACCGCGCAGGACGTGCAGAAGCAGCTGACGCGCCTGCTGGAGGACCCCTCCTTCCAGCGGGGCGCCGACGCCCTCTACGACGAGATGCTCGACACCCCGACCCCGAACGAGGTCGTGCCCGTCCTGGAGAGGCTGACCGCGCGCCACCGCGGGGCGAGGTGACGACGCGGTGCTGATCAGCGAACTGGCGGTGCCCGGCGCCTTCCGCTTCGAGCCGCGGCAGATCCTGGACGAGCGGGGCAGCTTCTTCGAGGCGCTCCGCACCGAGGAGCTGTCGCGGGCGGTCGGCACCGCCTTCGCGGCACGGCAGATCAACTTCTCCGTGTCCCGACGGAACACGCTGCGCGGCATCCACAGCGTCACCGTCCCGCCGGGGCAGGCGAAGTACGTCACCTGCGTGCGCGGCGCCCTGCGGGACATCGTCGTCGACCTGCGCCTCGGCTCGCCGACGTACGGCGCGTACGACGTCAACCTCCTCACCCCCGAGCAGGGCACCTGCGTCTACGTGCCCGAGGGCGTCGGCCACGGCTTCCTCACGCTCACGGACGACGCGACCATCTGCTACGTGCTCTCCTCCGCCCACGTGCCGGGCACCCAGGTCGACATCAACCCCTTCGACCCGGACCTCGCGCTGCCGTGGGGGTACACCGAGCCGCCGATGGTCTCGAAGAAGGACGCCACCGCGCCGACCGCCGCCGAGGCCGCGAAGGCGGGACTCCTCACGGCCTGGCAGCCCGTCTCGTAGCCGCCGGAAAGGGCCGCTCCGGCCGGCGCGATCCGCGCGAGAACCACCCAGAACCCGCCGGGAAGCACCGCTTCCCGGCGGGTTCTCCAAGTCCGGCTCGATTCGAGTTGCCCTCCAGCCAATCCGCCCACGCTCGATGGGTGAAGGGGCCGAAACGCAGTCCATCCCCATGAGGAGAGAACCCTCGATGAAGGCTCTGGTGTTGTCGGGCGGCGCGGGCACCCGCCTGAGGCCGTTCAGTCACTCGATGCCCAAACAACTCATCCCGGTCGCCAACCAGCCGGTCCTGGTCCACGTCCTTCAGGCCGTACGCGGCCTCGGCATCACCGAGATCGGCATCGTCGTCGGCGACCGCGGCAGTGAGATCGCCGAGGTGCTGGGGGACGGCTCGCGGTTCGGGGTCAGCATCACCTACCTGCCGCAGGACAAGCCCCGGGGCCTGGCGCACGCCGTGGCCATCGCCCGGGACTTCCTCGGCGACGACGACTTCGTGATGTACCTGGGCGACAACATGCTGATCGGCGGCGTGACCAGGATCGGCGAGGAGTTCGCCGCGACGCGGCCGGCGGCCCAGCTCGTCGTCCAGAAGGTCGCCGACCCGACCTCGTTCGGCGTCGCCGAACTGGCCGACGACGGCACCGTGCTGCGCCTGGTGGAGAAGCCCCGCGAGCCCCGCAGCGACCTCGCCCTGATCGGCGTCTACTTCTTCACCGCCGCCATCCACGAGGCGGTCGCCGCGATCGAGCCGAGCGCGCGCGGCGAGCTGGAGATCACCGACGCCGTCCAGTGGCTCGTCGAGCGCGGCGAGACGGTCCGCGCCAGCGAGTACACCGGCTACTGGAAGGACACCGGCCGCGTCGAGGACGTGCTGGAGTGCAACCGCTGGCTGCTGGAGGGCCTGCGCCGCACCGTCGCCGAGGACACCGTCGACGCGGCGAGCGAGCTGGTCGGCGAGGTCGTCGTCGAGCCCGGCGCCCGCGTGGTGCGCAGCCGCATCGAGGGCCCGGCGCTGATCGGCGCCGGCAGCCTGGTGGAGGACAGCCACGTCGGCCCCCACACCGCCATCGGCCGCGAGTGCGTCCTGCGCCGCGCCCGGGTGGAGTACTCGATCACACTCGACGGCGCCAGCGTCACGGACGTGGAGAGCCTCTACGGCTCGGTCATCGGCCGTTCCGCCACCGTCGACCAGTCGCAAGGCCCCGGCCGCAGCCACCGCCTGGTGGTCGGGGACCACAGCAGGGTGGAGGTCGCGGCATGAGAATCCTCGTCACCGGCGGCGCCGGCTTCATCGGCTCCCACTACGTGCGCACGCTCCTCGCGGGCGGCTACCCGGGCACGTCCGACGCCCAGGTCACCGTCCTGGACAAGCTGACCTACGCGGGCAGCCGCGACAACCTGCCCGACGAGCACCCGCGGATGACGTTCGTCGAGGGCGACATCTGCGACCTGCCGCTGTTGCTGGAGATCTTCCCCGGCCACGACGCGGTCGTCCACTTCGCGGCCGAGTCCCACGTCGACCGCTCGCTGGACGCGGCGGGCGACTTCGTCGAGACCAACGTCGCCGGCACCCAGGCCGTGTTGGAGGCCGCGCTGCGCTCCCGCGTCGAGCGCGTCGTCTACGTCTCCACCGACGAGGTCTACGGCTCCATCGAGTCCGGCTCGTGGACCGAGGAGTGGCCGCTGGCCCCCAACAGCCCCTACGCCGCCTCCAAGGCCGCCGCGGAGATGATCGCGCGCTCCTACTGGCGCACCTACGACGTGAACCTCTCCGTCACCCGCTGCTCCAACAACTACGGCCCGTACCAGCACCCGGAGAAGCTGATCCCGCGCTTCGTCACCAACCTGCTGGACGGCGAGCCGGTGCCGCTCTACGGCAACGGGTTGAACCGCCGCGAGTGGCTCCACGTCGACGACCACTGCCGCGGCATCCACCTGGTGCTGGAGAAGGGCCGCGCCGGCGAGGTCTACAACATCGGCGGCGGCAACGAGTACACCAACCTCGCGCTCACCGAGCTGCTCCTCGAACTGTGCGGCATGGACCACTCCATGATCCGCTTCGTCCCCGACCGCAAGGCCCACGACCTGCGGTACTCGATGATCGACGACAAGATCCGCGAGGAGCTCGGGTACGCGCCGCGCATCCCGTTCAGCCGCGGTCTGGCCGAGACCGTCGCCTGGTACCAGGACCACCCCGAGTGGTGGAAGGCGATCCTGAACCGTCGGGACGCCACGTGACCCAGTCCGCGAAGTCTGCCGGAACGGCCGAAAGGAAGCCTGGCGAGATGCCCGAGACCGACGAGCAGAAGGCGCTGATCCTCGACGGCGTACGCAAGTACCACCGCGAGGTGCAGGGCGACGGGCGTTTCGTGCCCGGCGTCACCGAGATCTGGCCGTCCGGCGCGACGCTGGACGAGGACGACCGCGCGGCGGTCGTCGAGGCGGCCCTCGACATGCGGATCGCCGCGGGACCGAGCGCCAGGAAGTTCGAGTCGGCCTTCGCCCGCCGCCTGAAGCGCCGCAAGGCGCACCTGACGAACTCGGGCTCCTCCGCCAACCTCCTGGCGCTCACGGCCCTGACCTCGCACGTGCTGGGGGAGAGGCGGCTGCGCCCGGGCGACGAGGTCATCACCGTCGCCGCCGGCTTCCCGACCACGGTCAACCCGATCCTCCAGAACAACATGGTGCCGGTCTTCGTCGACATCGAACTCGGCACCTACAACACCACCGCCGAGCGGGTGGCCGCCGCGATCGGCCCGAAGACGCGGGCGATCATGATCGCCCACGCGCTGGGGAACCCCTTCGAGGTCGCCGAGGTCGCGCAGCTGGCCAAGGACCACGGGATGTTCTTCGTGGAGGACAACTGCGACGCCGTCGGCACCTTCTACGACGGCCGCCCCACCGGCAGCTTCGGCGACCTCACCACCACCAGCTTCTACCCCGCCCACCACATCACGATGGGCGAGGGCGGCTGCGTGCTCACCTCGAACCTGAAGCTGGCGCGCGTGGTGGAGTCACTGCGTGACTGGGGCCGGGACTGCTGGTGCGAGCCGGGCAAGAACAACACCTGCCTCAAGCGCTTCGACTACCAGATGGGCAAGCTCCCCCACGGCTACGACCACAAGTACATCTTCTCCCACGTCGGGTACAACCTGAAGGCGACCGACCTCCAGGCCGCGCTCGGACTGACGCAGCTGGCCCGGCTCGACGAGTTCGGCGCCGCCCGCCGCCGCAACTGGCGGCGGCTGCGCGAGGGCCTGGACGGCACGCCCCACATCCTGCTGCCGGAGGCCACGCCCCGCAGTGACCCCAGCTGGTTCGGCTTCATCATCACGGTCGAGCCGGACGCGCCCTTCACCCGCGCCGCGCTGGTGCGCTTCCTGGAGGACCGGAAGATCGGCACCCGGCGCCTGTTCGCGGGGAACCTGACGCGGCAGCCGGCCTACGTCGACCAGCCGCACCGGGTCGTGGGCGACCTGACCAACAGCGACCTGGTCACCGAGCACACCTTCTGGGTCGGCTGCTACCCGGCGCTGACCGAGGAGATGCTCGACTACGTCGTCGCCTCCGTCCGCGAGTTCGTGGAGGCCAACTCGTGACCGCCCCCACCGCCGCCACGGCCGCCACCGCCACCGCGGCCGCCACCGACGCGCCCGCCGCCGCGGTCGGCCCACGGCTGCGCCCGCGGGCCGACGAGGGCCTCGCGGCCCGCCTGGCCCGTTCCGCCGCCACGCCGACCGCCGCGACCCCGGGGCCCAAGGACCTGCTCGGCTGGCTGGAGGAGCTGCGCACCAGCGGCGACTTCCGCGTCGACCCGATCCCCTTCGAGGAGCTGGGCGGCTGGTCCTTCGACACCGAGACCGGCGACCTGAAGCACGCCAGCGGCCGGTTCTTCACCGTCGAGGGCCTGCGGGTCACCCACGAGCAGGGCGTCTTCCCGCTCTGGGAGCAGCCGATCATCCGCCAGCCCGAGGTCGGCATCCTCGGCATCCTGGTCAAGGAGTTCGACGGCGTCCCGCACTTCCTGATGCAGGCCAAGATGGAGCCGGGCAACCCCAACCTGGTCCAGCTCTCCCCCACCGTGCAGGCCACCCGCAGCAACTACACCAGGGTCCACCGCGGCGCCGACGTGAAGTACATCGACTACTTCGTCCGGCCCGACCGCGGCCGTGTCCTGGCCGACACCCTCCAGTCGGAGCACGGCTCGTGGTTCCTGCACAAGTCCAACAGGAACATGCTGGTGGAGGCCGTCGGCGAGGTGCCGCTGCTGGACGGCTTCTGCTGGCTGACGCTCGGCCAGATCAACGAGCTGCTGCGGCACTCCAACACGATCAACATGGACGCCCGCACCGTGCTGTCCTGCATGCCGCTGGCCGATCCCGACCCGCGCGCCCTCCACTCGGACACCGAACTGCTCTCCTGGTTCACCGCCGAGCGCGCGCGCCACGACGTCCACACCGAGCGCGTCCCGCTGGCGAAGACCGCCGGCTGGCGGCGCGGGCCGTACGCCGTCGAGCACGAGGAGGGCCGGTACTTCCGCGTCGTCGCGGTCTCCGTGCGGGCCGCGAACCGCGAGGTGACCGGCTGGTCGCAGCCGCTGTTCGAGCCGGTGGCCCAGGGCGTCGCCGCGTTCCTGACCCGGCGCTTCGACGGGGTGCGGCACGTGCTGGCCCACGCCCGCGTCGAGGGCGGCTTCCTCGACACCGTGGAGCTCGGCCCGACCGTGCAGTACACGCCCCACAACTTCGCCCACCTCACGGGCGATCGGCGCCCGCCCTTCCTCGACCTGGTCCTCGCCGCGCCGCGGAGCCGGATCCGGTACGAGGCCGTCCACGCCGAGGAGGGCGGCCGCTTCCTGAACGCGGAGAGCCGGTACCTGCTCGTCGAGGCCGACGAGGACGAGGCGCCGCTCGACCCGCCGCCCGGCTTCCGCTGGGTCACCCCGGGGCAGCTCACCTCCCTCGTCCGCCACGGCCACTACGTCAACGTGCAGGCCCGTACGCTGTTGGCCTGTCTCAACGCCACGGCCGACGACGCGTAGACGGCCCTCACACCAGCGCTTTCCACCGAGCACCACCCCGCGCCGGTGCCGGCGCCGGCGCCGATGCCCGCGCCAGGGCACGCGCCCGCGCCCGTGCCGGCGCGGGCGCGCGACCGGAGTTAGGAGCAGGAGATGGCAGCGACCCCGTTGCGGATCGGGCTGCTGGGCTGCGCGGAGATTGCGCTGCGCCGCATGCTGCCCGCGATCGACGCCCACCCCGAGCTGCGCGTCGAGGTCGTCGCCAGCCGCGACGCCGCCCGCGCGAAGGAGGTCGCCGCCCGCTTCGGCTGCCGGCCGGCCACGGGCTACGAGGGGGTGCTGGCCGAAGAGGACGTCGACGCCGTCTACGTGCCCGTGCCGGCGGCGCTCCACGCCCCGTGGGTGGAGGCCGCGCTGGAGGCCGGCAAACACGTGCTCGCGGAGAAGCCGTTGACGCTCGACGCCGGGCGGACACGCGCCCTGTGCGCGCTGGCCCGCCGGCGGGGGCTGGCGCTGGTGGAGAACGTCATGTTCGTCCACCACGCCCAACACCGCGCGGTCCTCGACCAGCTGGCGGCCGGCGCCGTCGGCACCCTGCGCTCGTTCCACGCCACCTTCACGATCCCGTCACCGCCCGCGGAGGACATACGGTTCCGCCGCGCGCTCGGCGGCGGCGCCCTCACGGACGTCGGGGTGTACCCGCTCCGTGCCGCCCTGCACCTCCTCGGCCCCGAGCTGACGGTCGACGCCGCCCGGCTGGTGACCGGCGCCGGCCGGGAGGTGGACACCTGGGGCGCGGCGCTGCTCGGCCGCCCCGACGGGGTGACGGCGCAGCTGACGTGGGGCATGGACAACGCCTACGACGCGACGTACGAACTGCGCGGCACCGAGGGGCGGATCACCGTCTCCCGCGCGTACACGCCGCCCGCCGACCTCCGTCCCCAGGTGCGGGTGACGCGCGGCGGGCAGACCGAGGAGCTGGCGCTCGCCCCGGACGACCAGGTCCACAACACGCTGACGGCCTTCGCGCGCGCCGCGGCCTCGGCGGCGGCGCCCGACCCGGCTGTCGAGCGCCAGGCCGAACTGCTGGACGCGGTGCGGAGTTGGACCGACGCGAGCTCGGCGATAGAGTAAATTCCATCCTTCCACCATTCCCGGGCCATCAAACACGGGACATCTATTCTTCATCGGATCGACCATTCGACGGAGTTTTATTCCCGCTTTCAAGTACTTTCCGTCACCTCCACGGATGATCAGGAACGCACATGAGAAATTCATACGCCCTCCCGTGCGGGGCTCACTGGGCCTGACAGGAGGGGCCGTGCCATCCTCCCGGAGACGGCAATACCGATGTGGAGGTCCGAGGATGGACATCGAAGTATTGGGGCCGCTTAACATTCATCTGCACGGCACGCCGATCGTGCCGAGTGCGGGGAAACCACGACAGATTCTCGCACTGCTCGCACTGCGGGCCGGACGGATCGTTCCGGTCCCTACCCTCATGGAGGAGATCTGGGGAAGCCGCATACCCCGCAGCGCCCAGACCACCCTGCAGACGTACATCCTCCAGCTCAGACGAAGGATCTCGGCCGCGCTTCCTGACGGCTCGCTGCCGTCGGCCAAGGAGATCCTCGCCACCCGGTTCGGCGGGTACCAGCTCGCCGGTTCGGTCTCCAGCAACGACCTGACGACCTTCCGTCGGATGACGGCCGAGGGCAGCGCCGCGCTGGAGGCCGGCGAGGCGGGCCGGGCCTCGGACGTGTTGGGCAGGGCGTTGGACCTGTGGCGCGGTCCGGCGCTGGTTGACGTTCCCCGAGGCCGGATCCTGGAGACCGAGAGCCTCGGCATGGACGAGGCCAGGACCCATGCCCTGGAGCTGCGCATCGAGGCGGACCTCCGGCTCGGTCGGCATGCCGAGCTCCTCGGCGAGCTGCGCATGCTCGCCGCGGAGCACCCGTTGAACGAGAACCTGTGTGCCCAGTTGATGATCGCGCTCTACCGCTCGGGGCACACGTGGCGGGCACTCGAGGTCTACCAGCGGCTGCGCAGCACGCTCGTGAGCGAGTTGGGCGTGGAGCCGTCGGTCCGCCTCAAGCGGCTGCACCAGCTGGTGCTGGGCGGCAGCCCGCCCCGGGTCTCCGAGACGGTGCCCGGCGGCCGGGAGCTCTCCCTCGACCTCCGCTGAGAGACATACCCCCGTCGGTCACGAACGCACGAGAGCCACCCAGCAGGGCAGGACCCACAGAGGAACAGCCCACGGAGAAGAAGCCCACAGAAGAAGAACAGAGCACGAGAAAGGGGCCCACCCCCCAGGGGGTGGGCCCCACGACGTGGTGTCGTGTGCCGGGCGACGTCAGTCGCGACGGGTCACGCGGTACCAGTCGACGTTGATCTCGGTCCCCTGGCCCCAGAGGCGGTTCTCGGGCAGGCTCTCGTTGTCAACGAACTGCTGGAGGGCGGGCTGGCCCTCACGCGGGTCGAAGTAGAAGTTCTCCGTGGAGTCCAGCTTCACCAGGCCGGTGCCGTCGGGGTTGCCCGGCTCGGCACTGTCCAGCGAGGTGCCGATGCCCATGCCACAGGTGAACTGGTCGACAGAGGTCTCCTGCTCGACACCGCCGGCGTCCAGCAGCATGTAGTCACGGTCGAAGGCGTGCGTGCCGATGTCGTCGGTCGCGAGCCGCTTCCAGCCGTCGACGATCCAGTTGATCCGGTCACCACCGCGGTCGTAACGGATCTCCAGCTCGTGCTCCCGGCCGGGCGAGGTCCGCGCGACGGGGATGGCGAAGCTGTATCCGGCGTGCTCCTGACCCAGGCGCAGCCGCTCGTAGATCGCCCAGACACGCTCGTTGGTGATCAGGAAGCTGGCCAGCACGCCCGACTCGAAGTCACCGGTGATCATGGTGCCGCCGGCGAGCCTCGGGTCGCTGCCCGCGTCGGAGACGGCGTCACCGAAGGGGTGGTCCTCGACGCCGTAGGAGACGGCCGACATCCGCGTCTCACAGGCGACGGAGCCGCCCTCGGGGATGGTGAAGCCCGCGTGGCCCTCCTCCGTCCACTGGTCGGGGAAGGTCACCCACTTCAGGTGGTCGGACGCGCCGAGGCCGCCGTCGTCCTGCTGGGCCTCGGTATAGGAGAAGGCGGGCTCGCCGGTCTCCGGGTTGGTGCCCATCGGCACCACCGACAGCTCCCCACCGTCGGTGGAGATGATGCCGTCACCCAGGGGGAACTCGGCGTTGTTCTCGAACAGACGCCACTCGCCCGGCACTCCGCCGCCGAACTCGCCGTCGAACGAGTCCGAGAAGATCACCTCCCCCCGACCGCCCCAGCCCCAGCCCCAGCCGTGGCCCTTGCCGGCCGGCGACGACGCCGACGCGGCGCCCGCGCTCGGCAGCAGGGCCGCCATGGCGACGCCGGCCGCGCAGACGACGCCGAGTCGCCTTCTCGTCCTGCCGATGGACATGTGTCCTCCCGGTGTTGTTGTGGTTTCGACAGGCAGCGTGGCGGGGCGTCCCTGAGTCTGACTCGACGCGACCTCGGAAAGCCGTGGGCACGGTGGGGCGGGTGGGTCGGGGCCGGCACCTTCGACGGTTGCTCGACCGGGCTTCGAGAGGCGGTCGCGAGGCTGGCCGGTACGAAGCCTTCACCCGTCACCGCGGAGAGGACACCCGACATGGCACGACAGCCCGACCCGTTGCTCGAGGTCAGTGAGGAGATCGCCACCGCGCTCGCCGAGGGGCGTCCCGTGGTGGCCCTCGAATCGTCGCTGATCACCAACGACCCCTCCTCCGAGACGGCCTCGCTGATCGAGAAGGCGGTGCGCGACGCCGGGGCCGTGCCGGCCACCATCGGCATCGCCAACGGCAAGTTGGTCGTCGGCATGAGCGACCCGGTCATCGCGCAGTTCGCCGCGACCAAGGGCATTCCGAAGATCAGCGCCCGCGACATCGGGTACGCGCTGGCCGGCGGTGGCCTCGGGGCCACCACCGTGGCCGGCACGATCGTGATCGCCGAGCGGGCCGGTATCCAGGTCTTCAGCACCGCGGGCATCGGTGGCGTGCACCGCGGCGGTCAGGACACCTTCGACATCTCCCCCGACCTGCTCCAGTTCCGGCGCAACAAGGTCGTCGTGGTCTCCGGCGGTGCCAAGAGCATCCTGGACCTCAAGCTGACGGCCGAGTACCTGGAGACCGCGGGCGTCCCCGTCTTCGGATACCGCACGGACAAGCTGCCCGGCTTCGTCGTCCGCGAGGTCGACGTGCCCGTGACCCGGGTGGACGACCTGCGCACCGCCGCGCGCGCCACCGCCTCGCACTGGGAGGTCAACGGTCCCAGCACGGTGCTGCTGACCGCCCCGATCCCCGAGGAGGACGCGCTCGACGGCGAGATGGTCGAGGCGGCCATCGCCAGCGCGATGGAGCAGGCCGAGAAGGCGGGCGTGGTCGGCAACGCCGTCAGCCCCTTCATGCTGAAGACGCTCGCGAAGGCGTCGGGCGGCGCCCTGCCGAAGGCCGGCCGCTCGCTCAACCTGAACACGGCCGGCGTGGCCGGCGCGTTCGCGGTGGCCCTCAGCGCGGTCCAGGCGGAGCGGTGATGGCGACCACGACGAAGGGCGTCATCTTCGACGTCGACGGCACCCTCGCCGACACCCCGCAGGCCATCGCCACCATCACCGCGAAGGTCCTGGCCTCCGCCGGCCACAGCGTGGACGAGGACGCGATCCGCGCCACCGTGGGCCAGCCGCTGCCGAAGGTGCTGGCCGGCTTCATGGGCCTGGAGCCCCACGACGCCCGGGTCCTGGCCGCGGCCGAGGACTACGGCAAGCAGTTCGGCGCCTACGTGAAGGCCTCGGGGCCGAACCTGCTCTACCCCGGCGTCGCCGAGGGCCTGTCGAAGCTGGCCGCCGCCGGGTACAAGCTGGCGCTGGCCACCTCGAAGGTGGAGAAGGCCGCCAACGCCCTGGCCAAGCTCACCGGCATCGACGGCCTGCTGACGGCCGTCGCCGGCGACGACAGCGTCGAGCGCGGCAAGCCCAACCCCGACATGGCCCTGCACGTGGCGAAGCAGCTGGGCCTGACCCCGGCCGAGTGCGTCGTCGTCGGCGACGGGCTCCCCGACGCCGGCATGGGCACCGCCGCCGGCATGACCGTGATCGGCGTCTCCTACGGGGTCGCCTCCGCGGCGGAACTGACCAAGGCGGGCGCCGCCACCGTCGTCGACTCCTTCCCCGAGGTCGTCGCGACGGTCATGGAGGGCGCCCTGGTGGGAGGAGGACAGCGATGAGCACCGTCACCCGGCGCAAGCCGGAGATACGCCAGAGCGCCTACGACATCGTCTGGGACGACTTCGCGGGCGGCTTCCACGCCAAGGGCGAGGACGCCCGCTGGTTCCAGATCGAGGCCGGGCCCTACAGCGCGGACGACGGGATCGTCACCGCGAAGCCCGGCGAGCTGTCGGTGGTCGCAAGCGCGAAGAACCCGAAGACCGGTGAGCCGGCGTTCCGGCAGACCCTGCCGCCGGAGAACCCCATCGGCGCGCCGGGCTCGGGCGACCACGCCAAGTGGATCGCGTACACCAGCCACGTCTCCTCCGCGGGCTTCCCCGGCTTCGACGCCCACGAGGGCTACGAGCTGTCCTTCGAGACGATGCTCACCGGCCGCACCTACGGCACCGCCGGGCACCCGTTCGGCGACGCCGTGGCCGACCCGGAGGACGACCTGCGGCTGGCCTCGCCGATGCTGATGACGACCGACCCCGAGCTGTCGATCTCCTTCGACTTCGTCCTCACCAACAAGCACGTCTACGCCTGGTACGGGCGGCCGACGTTCAAGCGGGCGGAGCTCGGGAACTACGCCTCGTTCGCGCACACGGTGGCCCTGACGCAGCGTCGCCCCACCGACGAGCACCTGTGCACCATCGCCTACGACCGCGCCGCGGGCGTCGTGCGCTGGCTGATCGACGGCTCGGAGCGCTTCCGCGTCGACAACCTCGGCCACCGCCTCGCGCGGACCACCGCCACCCTCGACGAGGGCGGCGAGGAGGTCACGGTCCGGCCCCGGCAGATCAACGCCGGCCTCGGCCTACTGACCCTGATGGACGGCAGCTGGCCGACGGGCAAGGGCCTGGTGCGGCTGTCGGCGCCGAAGCACTCCACGTACTACGACCCGGCCGCCGGCGAGCCGAAGGAGGCCGTCTTCGTGGACGAGGAGAGCAGGGACGCAAGCCGTCTCTTCGGCCAGGGCGCCGAGTTCCGCGTCGGCAGCCTGCGGGTCGCCAGCAGGAAGACCGCATGACCGCGCGCCCCGCTCCCGAACCGGACGCGCTCATCGGGGTGTGGCGGATGGTGTCCTACACCCAGGAGGACGAGTCGGGCCGGATGGTGGCGGGGCCGCTCGGTGACGCCCCCGACGGCCTGCTGATCTACACCGCCGACGGCCACGTCTCGGTGAGCATGGCGCCCACGGGGTCCGCGGCCACGCAGGAGTCCTACATGGGCTACGCGGGCCGCTGGCACCTGAACGGCGACGAGGTCATCCACGAGGTCCTCGTCAGCGCCCACCCCCCGATGGTGGGCACCAAGCAGTCCCGCACCCCCCTCCTGAGCGAGGACGGGACGCTCCTGACGTTGCGCGGCGCGGCGGTGCTCCCCGTGGGGGGCCGCCGCCCGCGGCGGGAGCTGAACTGGCGCCGCGTCTCCCCGTGACACCCCCGCACCGACGGCACGCCCCCCTTTTGTCGAACGGCCCGAGCCACCCGAACGAGCCGAACGAGCCGAACGACCTGAGAACGACCTGAGAACGACCGTGAGAACGACCCGTGAGAAGGAGCCAACGATGACCGAGCCCGCGTTCGACAAGCCGCCGGCCTACGACGACGCGCCCGAGGGATGGTGGCGCGAGTTCATCATGTCCGACCCGCCCAGGACCGCGAAGGCCGCCGTCGTCCGCAAGGACGGCAGCCCCCACGTGGTGCCGGTCGGGACGTACCTGGACGGCGACGAGATCGTCTACACCTGCCAGAAGGAGAGCGTGAAGGGCCGCTCGCTGGTGCGGGACGGCCGGATCGCGCTGCTGTGGGACCAGGACGAGCCGCCCATCTCCTTCGTGCTGGTCCGCGGCCGCGCCACGGTGAGCGAGGACGTGGAGGAGCTGCGCTTCTGGACGGCGAAGATCGGCGGCCGGTACCACGGCAAGGCGGCCGAGGAGAAGTTCTCCAAGCGCTTCACGATTCCCGGTGGCGTGGTCGTCCGGGTGAAGCCGGAGAAGATCATCGCCAAGTACGACCTGAAGCTGAAGTGACGCCGACACCGACGTAGACCACGCCGCGCGGGGGCAGGCACTCGGGGCGGTGGAGCCTTTCGGAAGGCTCCACCGCCCCGAGTGTGTCGCGGTGTGGTGCTGTGCGGTTGTCGTGCTGTCGTGCTGTCGTGCGGTCCTGCCGTGCTGCTGTGCCGCGGTCCTGCCGTCGTGCGGTCCTGCCGTGCTACGACGTTGCGGCGCCGCGGAGTCGCGGCGCCGCGGTCGTGCGGGGAGGACGGACCGCGCCGGGTCAGACCGCGTACTGGTCGTCGGCCGGGACGCGCCGGACCGTGGTGCGGCGGTCGTCGATCTTCTGGTACGCGTCGCCGTAGATGGCCTGCGTCATCGCCGGGAAGCGCAGGAAGTCGTGGGGGAAGCCGGGCTCGACGCGGCTGACCTCGTTCATCCGGGCCAGCGACTCGTCCGCCAGGACCACCTCGGTGGCGGCCACGTTGTCCACGACCTGCTCCTCGCGGGTGGCGCCGAAGATCGGCACCACCGTGCCCGGCCGCGACAGCAGCCACGCCAGGGCGGCCTGGGCGGGCGTGCAGCCGGCGACCTCGGCCGCCTTCACGGTCTCCTCGACCACGTCGTCGCCCGGGCCCGTCGTGCCCTGGCTCCACGGCACGTAGTCCAGCCGGCCGGCCTCGCCCCGCAGGTACTTGCCGGTCAGCCGCCCGTCGGCGAGCGCGCCCCAGGCGAACACCGGCAGGTCGAAGGCGTGGGACATCGGCAGCAGCTCGCGCTCCGGGGTGCGCTCCAGCAGGTTGTACCGGATCTGGAGGCCCGCGAAGGCGCTCCAGCCGCGCAGCTCGGCCAGGGTGTTGGCCTGGGCCACCTCCCACGCCGGCCAGTCGGAGACGCCCACGTAGAGCACCTTCCCCGAGCGGACCACGTCGTCCAGGGCCCGCATCACCTCCGGCACGGGGGTGAGCGTGTCGCGGGCGTGGACCCACAGCACGTCGAGGTAGTCGGTGCCCAGGCGCCGCAGGCTGTCCTCGACGGAACGCACCAGGTTCTTGCGGTGGTTGCCGGCCGAGTTGGGGTCGCCGGGGCGCATCTGCATCGTGTACTTCGTCGTCATGACGAACTCGTCGCGGCGGCCGGCGAGCAGCTTGCCCAGGACCGTCTCGGCCGAGCCCCGGCCGTACTCGTTGGCAGTGTCAATGATGTTGCCGCCGGCCTCGGCGTAGCGGTTGAAGATCGCGGCGCGGGTCTCGTCAGGGATCTTCCACTCGTCCGCGAACGTCATCGTGCCGAGCGCCAGCTGGGATATCCGCAGGCCGGTCTTGCCAAGCAGCGTGTAGCGCATCGGTCAGCCCTTCCGCTTCAGGATGACGACGGGGATCTTCCGTTCGGTCTTCGACTGGTAGTCGTTGTAGGCGGGGACCTGGGCCGCGGCCTGGGTGAAGAGGCTGTCGCGCTCGGCGCTGTCGGTCTCCACCATGGTGGCCGTCGCCTCGTAGGTCTCCTCGCCGGTCTCCACGGTGACCTGCGGGTTGACCTTCACGTTGTGGTACCAGGCCGGGTGGGTGTCGGCACCGCCGTTGCTCGCGACGACCAGGATGCGGTCGTCGCCGAGGGGGAAGAAGAGGGTGGGGTTGGTGCGCACCTTCCCGCTCTTCGCTCCCCTGGTGGTGATGAGGATCATCGGCGCGCCCTCGAAGGGGCCGCCGACCTTTCCGCCGTTGTTCCGGAACTCGTGGATGACCGGCAGGTTGTAGGCACCCGCGTCCGTCTCGTCGGGGGTGGTGGGGGCGGGGTCGAACTGGACAGAAGCCATGGTGTGTTCCTCTCGACAGGCAAAGCGGAGAACTCTCCGGATGGGCCTGGGCCCGAGACTAGGCGGACGCTAGTCGTGGAGACAAGCGCCCCACTCGTGCCGTACTCGACCGCCTGAGCCCGGCGCGAACACCGCGCGAGGTACGGGGAGCAGACGGCGCGTCAGCCGCGCGTCGGGCCGGGCAGGACGCCGCGGAGCACCGCGTCCAGGCCCGCCCTGACCCGCGCCACGTCCAGGCCCCGCGTCCGGGTGAGGTGGTCGAGGAGGCTCGGGGTGAACGGGGCGAGCAGCAGGTCCGCCACGCACTCCGCGTCCGCCGACGGGTCCACCTCGCCCACCAGCCGCGCCACGTGCGCGTGCTGCGCGGCGTACGGCGCGCTGACGTAGCGGGACGCGGGCGAGCTGGCCTCGGCCAGCAGCAGCAGCTCCCGCTCCTCGACGACGAGGTCCACCAGGCCGTGCAGGAAGGCCCGCAGCCGCTCGGCGGCCGGCGCCCCCGGGCCGAGCGGCGGCGGCCCCGCCGTGACCTCCCGCCGGAAGACCCGCTCGCGCTCCTCCAGCAGCGCGAAGACCAGGCCCGCCCGGTCGCCGAAGCGGCGGTAGACCGTGCCGACCCCGACGTCCGCGGCGCGCGCCACGTCGTCCAGCGACAGCCGCGCCGCACCCGAGGACGCCACGAGCCGCGCCGCCGCGTCGAGGATCCTGCGGCGGTTGCGGGCGGCGTCGGCACGCTCGGCGGGAGCGGGGGGCATGGCGTGAAGGATAGGTCGCGCCGCCCGCCGCGCCAGCACCCACACGAGGTCGTCTCCAGCGCACTTCCAGCGCCCCGGGTGAGGCTTGGGGCCACAACGCGAGGTCATGACCGGCGCGGGACGGCCGGTGGAGGTACCTCGGCACGGCCGAGGAGTGAGGGAGGCGCACCCATGCTGGTTACCGACGAGCTCATCGCGCAGGCGGCCGAGGCCGCGCAGCGCGCGGAGGAACAGCGCCGGCTCGATCCGGACGTCGCGAAGTCCCTGGTCTCGGCGGGCTTCGCCCGCCACTTCGTGCCCCGCGAGTGCGGCGGCGCGGAGGGCACCTTCGCGGAGCTGACCCAGGCCGTGGCGGCGCTGGGCGCGGCCTGCCCCGCCACCGCCTGGTGCGCCTCGCTCGCCGCCAACCTGGCCCGCATGGCGGGCTTCCTGCCCGCCGCCGGGTACCGCGAGATCTGGTCCGACGGGCCGGACACGCTGGTCGTCGGCTCCCTGTCACCGTTCGGCAAGGCCACCCCCGTCCCCGGCGGGTACACCCTGTCGGGCCGCTGGCCGTACATCAGCGCCGTGGCCTACGCCGACTGGGCGCTGCTGTGCGGCATGCTGCCCGACGGCGGCGGCGCCCGCGTGCTGGCCGTGCCGAGTTCCTCCTACGAGGTCGTCGACACCTGGCAGAGCATCGGGATGCGGGCCACCGGCAGCCACACCGTCGTCGTGCAGGACCTCTTCGTGCCCGAGGCGCGCACCTTCGACCGACTGGACCTGATCGCCGGCCGCCCGGTCGACTCGACCGCGGCCTGCAACCGGGTGCCGCTGGAGGCGGCCAACGGCCTGTCGTTCGCCACGCCGCTGCTGGGCGCCGCCGAGGGCGCGCTGGCGCTGTGGACCTCCTACGCGAAGGTCAAGGCGCGCGCCGCCGCGCTGCGGCCGAACGCCCCGGGACCGACGCGGAACGGGCTCGCGCAGACGCTGGCCCGCTCGGCCGGCGAGACGGACGCGGCGCGGCTGCTGCTGGAGCGGTGCGCGGAGGTCGCCGACCTCGGCGCGGACGTGGCGCCGCTGGACGCCCGGCGGAACCTGCGGGACACCGCGCTGGCGGTGGAGATGCTGGCCCAGGCGGTCAACCGCCTGGCGCAGGCGGGCGGCACCACCAACTTCGGCGACGACCAGCCGTTGCAGCGCTACTGGCGGGACATCAACACCTCCGCCACGCACATCGCCATCCAGTTCGAGTCGGCGGCGATGGCGTACGCCGAGGACCGGCTGTGGACCACCGAGGCGGCCGCCTGAGGAGGACGGCCGGCGAGGGGCGCAGGGCTCGGAGGGGACGGCTGACCCTCCGCCCCCGCGCGACGAGCCCCCGCACCGCGAC
>NZ_JBQQBZ010000054.1:0-38536 GCF_052245655.1 Streptomyces sp. 4N509B | reverse complement strand
CATGTGAAGCTCCGGGCGGACAGGTTGATCTTGGTCGACAACCCATCTACCAGGAGCTTCACCCCTTCCCGCACCCAGCCCCCACCTCAACGCCCCACGGCCTCAGACAGGTTGGAAAAGGCTCAGTATCCGTAGGAGCGCTGGTCCTTGTTGTCGCCGTCGAAGTTCGCCAGCTGGTGGCGCGCGTCGGCCGAGGTGTACTTGGCGCCCTCCCGAGTTGTAGGGAGGGTCGGTGATCACGGAGTCGACACAGCCGTCGGGGAGCTCGGCCAGTTCGGTGAGTGCGTCGCCATGGCGTAGGGAGTAGGGCATTTCGGTGCGGTGTCCCCTTTCGTGAAACCGGGAACCGAGAGCCCGCCGAGTAGGGGCGGCGGAGGGCCGACCACCGTACACACGATTTCCGGCCGCCCGAACTTTGACGATCGCGGGTTGAGGGAAGCGGGGCGGCGTTTGGTGCGGCCGGATTCTGTCTCTACCGTCAGTGCAGTTCGCCAAGGACCGGCAGGCCGCAGCGGATTTAACGATGCTCTTTCGGCTTCAGAAGGGGGGTTGTGTGCGCGTGGTGGGGCGGAGATTACGCGGGCGGCTGGCGGCCGTAGTCAGGGTTCGGTGCCTTTCGCGGGCCTGCTTGCGGGAGGCACCGGACATTGCCCGTGATCAGCCAGGGAGCCGACGGAAGGGAGCGGTGCGCGCGTGGTAGGCGATGGGGCCCGGCGAGGTGACGCGCGGGTGGGTGACCGGGTGTGAGGAAGGCGATCCTCATCGCGGGAGCCGCCGTGGCGGCGGCGGGAAGCCTGCTCCTTCTCGCTACGGGGTTGGGCGCTGCGGGCTTGGCCTGGGGCCAGCAGCCCACGTGTGATCCGGCTGCCGCGGCGGCGGATGCGGCGATGGTGACGGCCGTGCAGGAGGAGATGCCCGGCCGCGACGGCGCTGCGGAGCTTCTCCTGCCGCGCGTGCAGATTCCCCACGCGGTGACGATCCAGGCCACGGGTGCGGCGATGGGAGTCCCGGCTCGTGGTCAGGAGATTGCGCTGGCTACCGCGATGCAGGAGTCCGGCCTTCACAACCTCGACCACGCGGACCGGGACTCGCTTGGGCTCTTCCAGCAGCGGCCTTCGCAGGGGTGGGGGAGCGCGGAGCAGATCCTGGACCCGGCTTACGCCGCGCGCCGCTTCTACCAGGCGCTGCTGGAGGTGCCTGGCTGGCAGGAGTTGCCGCTGACGCACGCCGTGCAGGCGGTGCAGCGCTCGGCCTACCCGGATGCCTACGCGAGGTGGGAGCCCCTGGCCCACACGCTGCAGGAGGCGATCGCCACCGTCACCGCCCGCCGGTGTGACAACCCTGCCGAGGCCGCTGGAGGGGACGGTACGGGGTGGGGGGAGTTGGCTGCGGGCGCGGTGCCGGAGGGGTATGAGGTTCCTGCGGCGGCGCCCCGTGCGGTGCGCGTGGCGATTGCGTGGGCGTTGGCGCAGTTGGGCACGCCGTATCAGTGGGGCGGCAGCTGCACGGACCCGCACGGGCCCGACCCGATGGGCCGCTGTGATTGCTCCTCCCTGGTACAGCAGGCGTATGCGGCCGGGGGAGTCGCGTTGTCGCGCACGACCTACACCCAGGTGCGCGAGGGGCGCGAGGTTCCGCTCGACGAGGTGGCGCCCGGAGACCTGCTGTTCACCACGCCGGGCGATGCGGGTCCCGGGCATGTGGGCATGGCCGTTGGTTCGGGCCTGGTGGTTCACGCGCCCGGAACTGGAGATGTGGTCCGTCTTGCCGATTTCGCTTCTTGGCGTCCCCAGGTGATCAGCGTTCGTCGCGTCGTCGACTGAACGCCTTCGTTGCCCTTCGGCGCGCCGGTTCCTGATTCATCCGGGGAGCGCTTCTCCCTTCTCCCTCTTCTCTTCTCCTCTTCTTCTGTTAATCGCGCCAGGCGCGTGTTGTGAGGTGGTTTCTGTCATGCGATGTCTCGGTGATCGATGGCCCCCCTTGGCCTATGACCCGGGGATTCGTCCTGCGGATGGTGGCCTGCCGGGCTTGGAGGTGCTGCGGAGTTCCGTCAATTCCATCAATCTGTTCGCGATCATCGCGATCGGTGGGGCGCTGTCCGTTTCCGCGGCGTACTGGGCCTGGGGGCATTTCTCCGCCTCACATGGCGCGGAGGCCAACGGTAAGAAGGGCGTTCTCGTGGCGTGTGGCTGCGGTGTCCTGCTCGGCGCGGTCAACGGTCTGATCGTGTTCTTCACCAACCTCGGAACACAGGTGGAATGACATGCGGATACCCAAGAGCAGTGAGGATCGGCTCACGATCGGGCAGCGCCTGATCGTCATCGCCGTGGTGTCGGCTGTGGCGATCAGTGCGGCGTGGCTCCTGGCGGTCAACACAGGCGGCGGAGGACGTGCCGCTTTGTCCGGCTCGGAGCCCGCTGGTGAGCACACACCGTCCGGGGAGGGACCGCGCGAGGAGGACGGCCGTCCGGCGCCGACGGTGCCTGCCGACGCGGTGCCGCGGATCGATGACCCGGTTCGGTTCGCGGAGGCGTTCACCCACGTGCTGTGGTCGTATGACGCCGCCGCGACCTCACACGACGAACGCGTCACCCAGCTGCGGGCGTGGGTGACCGGCGAGCAGAAGTATGCGGATGTCGCGTCTGTGGTGTCCCAGGTGCCGTCGCGGGCGGCGTGGTCCGGCCTGGCGGGGATCGGTCAGCGTGCGTCGGCCGAGGTGGATGGTGGCCGGTTCCCCGCGTCCTTCACCCGTGCACTTCAGGACGATCCGGGGTTGATTACCGAGGCGTACGTGTATGTGGTGACGGTCACCGGGCGGCAGACCCTCACCTGGGACAGCGGCCGTGGTGAGGAGCGCCGCGCGGTGAGTGTGGCGGTGCAGTGCCGGCCGGGCCAGCCGTGCGCGGTGGCCGGTTGCCTGCCGGAGGTCGCCCCGTGACCGAGGCGACAGGCCGCGAGCAGATACGCGTCGCTGGCGTGCGGTTGGTGGGAGGCTGGCATGCCTAGCGTGTGCGACATTCCTGGCGTCAGCATCGTGTGCGATCAGGCGGGTGAGGCGCTGTCGACCACGGCCGCGTCGCTGACCGACGGCGTCGGTTCCTGGATCGCCGACTCCCTGGGTGACATGGCCGCTTCCGCGGCCGAGTTGGCGACCTCCGCGGTGGACTCCACCACCTCGGTCGACCTCGAGGCGGTGTGGTTCCGGGAGAACTACAACCTGCTGCTGCCCATCGGTCTGTTGGCGATCGCCGGCACGTTCTGCCTGCATCTGGTGTTTGCCGCGCTCCGGCAGGACGGGACCGCGCTGCGGCGTGCGTTGACCGGCACCATCTCCGGGATCATGTTCGCGTTGTGCGCGGTCCCGGTCACGATGGTCGCGCTGGGCATCGTGGACGCGTTGAGCGCGGGCCTGTTCCAGGCGGCGGACACGTCGCTGTCGGAGGCCGTCGGGCGGGTGATCCGCGTCTCCCTCCTCGGTGGCGGCTACGGCCTGGGCTGGGCCACCGCCTCGCTGTTGGCGGTCGCGTTCACGGTGGGGGCGTGGGCGTACTGGGGTGTGCTGCTGTTCCGCAAGGTCGCGATCCTGGTGCTGGTCACCCTCGCGCCGTTCGCGGGCGCGGGCGGCGGGTGGGATACCGGCCGGCGGATGCGGCGGGGCTGGATCGAGGTGACCGCGACCCTGGTGGCCAGCAAGCTGCTGATGAACATCGTCTTCCTGGTCGGTGTCACCGCGCTGGGGGAGTCCAACGCCCAGGACGGCGCCGTCGCGGTGGGGGACGCGCTGGCCGGCCTGGTGGTACTGGTACTGGCCCTGGCCACGCCACTGGCCTGCTACCGGTTCGTGCGGTGGGCTGGCGACGGCGCTGCCGGCGAGGACACCCACTGCGGGTCGGCCGCAGGAGCCGCCGTCGCAGCCCGCGGGGCGCAGGCCGTCGGACGCACGGCAGTGATGGCCAAGACCGGCGCCGCGCCGCAAGGCCCGGCGAGCTGGTCCGGCGCACCGGCCGGCGGGGTGGTCCCCGCCACCCGCGCTTCCCGGAAGACCGGGCCGGCGCCGGACCGAGCTGCGGAGCCGACCAGCAACACCTCAAGCGGCCGGGCGCCGATCACGCCGCCTCCGCCCTCTCTCGGCGCCGTCGGCCGCGCAGCCCGCGAGCGGGACAGCCGCGGAGGGCCGACAGGCCCCGACCGGTGCCGGGATGCCGGAACGTCCGCGGGCCATCCGCCAGCCGCCGCCCATGCCTGCCCCGCCGCCCACGCCGCCGTCGCGGCCACCCCAGGGCGAGGACTCCTAGCCCTCCACCATCCGCCCCGTTCCCCCTCTGGCCCTGTTCACGACGAAGACCAGCGCTCCACAAGCAGCTCGGGCGTCGTTGTGCCGCTGCCACATGTCGACTGGAGGTCTCCTCGTATGGCGCCTGATTCCGCTGTTGCCCCCGTGGTGGTGAGGTTTCCTCACCGGTCTCGTCGTGGCTGGCTGGTGGGTCTGTCGGGTCCGCAGTTGGTCGTCGCCGGGGTCGCGCTGGTCGGTGTCATGGTGGCGTTGACGGCCGGGGGAGTGGCGGGGGCGGCCCGGCTGCTACCGGTCTGGGCGGTCGGGGCCGGGGCGATCTGGCTTCGCAGGGCTGGGCGTCCGCTGGCCGACTGGATCCCGCTGCTGGTGCGCTACGCCGCCCGCGCTGCGCGGGGGCAGTTGGCGTGGCTGGCCCGTCCCGCCGGCCGCCCGGTCACCGAAGGGCTGTTGCACCTGCCGGGCGCGGCGGCCTCGTTGCGGGTGGTGTCCGCGTCTGGCCCGGCGCAGCGGCGGCTGGCCGCCGTGCTGGACCCGCACCGTCGGACGCTGACCGCGGTCGTGCGGGTCACCGGCCGGGCGTTCGCTCTGCTGGACCCCGCCCAGCAGGCGCAGCAGGTCCACGGCTGGGGCCGTACGTTGGCCGGCCTCGCGCGCGGCGGGCACATCCGCACCATCCAGGTGCTGGAGCGCACCGTGCCCGACTCCGGTGACGCCCTCGTCCGCCACTTCCAGCACCATCGCGTGGCGGGGGCGCCGTTGGCCGGTGAGGTCTACGCCGACCTCGTGGCCGCCGCCGGCCCGGCGGCGGCACCGCACGAGTGCTACATCGCGATCGCCCTGGACCTCAAAGCCGCTCGACGCCAGGTCGCCCAGGCCGGCGGCGGCCTCGCCGGGGCGTTCACCGTCCTTCACCAGGCCACCGACGCCCTGAACGCCGCGGCCCGGCAGGCCGAGATCACCCTCGTTGGGTGGCTGACCGCCCGCGAGGTGGCCGCGGTGATCCGCACCGCATACGACCCCGCCGCCCACGCAGCGCTCCACCGCTGGTCCCCGACCGCCACCGCGCAGGCCGAGCCGAGCGCCGCCGGACCGGTGGTGCAGATCGAGGAGATCGACCACCTGCGCACCGATACCGCCGTCCACGCCACCTACTGGGTCCAGGACTGGCCCCGCACCGACACCCACCCCGGCTTCCTCCACGGCATCCTCTTCGCCTCCGGGATCCGCCGCACCCTCTCCCTCCTCTACCGTCCCGCCCCCGTGGACGCCGCGCTGCGGGACGTGCAGCGCCGGAAGGCCGCCGTGATCGCGGACGCGAGCGAGCGTGCCCGCCGCGGCCAGGTCGACTCCGAAGCCCACTCCATCGAGTACGCCGACATCCAAGAACGCGAGCGGCAGCTGATCGCCGGCCACGCCGACCTCGGCCTGAGCGGACTGCTCACCGTCTCCGCACCCGACCCGGCGGGCCTGGCGGCGGCCTGCGCACAGATCGAGAGCGCCGCCATCACCGCCGGCATCGACCTGCGCCGCCTCTACCTCCAGCAGGCCGCGGCCTTCACCACCGCCGCCCTGCCCCTGGCCCGCACCACCTAACGCCCACGCCCACCCGAGGGACCTCCACCCGCCATGCCACCCGACCTCGCGCCGGACACAGCCCACCTGCAGGCCGCCACCGCCCAACTGCGCCGCCACCACCACAGCGCCCGGTCCCAGATCGGACCGGCCAGCCGCGCCGAACTCGACTGGCTGCACGCCCACCTGGTCGCCCTCCACACCGTGGTCGACCAGGTCCAGCAGCGCACGCACGCTGAGGGAGCCCTCGCCGAAGCGGCCCACCTCGCCGCCACCAGGACCCGCGTCTGGCAGGCCACCGCACACCTCCACGACGCCTTCCACGCCGCCCCCGGGCCCACGCCAACACCGGAGGTCTGCCCCGTCGACCAACCCCAGCTGCCCCCGGGGCCGGCGCGTGAGACGCTGTGCCACCGCCACCTGATGGCCTCAACCGTCGTGCGCCGCCAGACCACCCCGGCCGAACTCCACGACCCCCTCCACGGCCACACCCACCACCCGCCAGACACCCCAACCGCATGACCGGCCGGCGCCGAGCAGCACGATGAGGGACACCGGGAGGAAGGGACATGAGGGACCAACGGGTCTCGGCCAGCCCGTTGTTCACCCCGCCGCACGTCGGCCGCCGCCAGCGCCGCGCGGTACGCCGCCAGCTCGCCGCTGCCCGCACCCGCAGCCGCGCCACCGCAACCTCCTCCCGCGACGGGCGTCGCGTCCTGCGCTCCGACCCGCAGCTGCTGGCCGCCCCCTACCCACCCGCGGGACGTCCCGGCTCTGCCTCCGCCCGCGCCGGGGACCTGCGGCTGCCCGGCCACCGCATCACCACCCACGTCGCCGCCGGGGTGTATCCGTTCCTGGCCGAAGGCGGCCTAGGCGCCGACGGCCTCTACATCGGCCGCGACGTCCACGCCGAAGCCGCGTTCTGCTTCGACCCCTTCCGCCTCTACACCGCCGCCACCCTGGATGGCTTCACCAACCCCAACATGCTGCTGGCCGGCGTCATCGGCACCGGCAAGAGCGCCCTGGCCAAATCGGTCGCCCTGCGCTCGGTCGCGTTCGGCTACCGCGTCTACGTTCCCTGCGACCCCAAGGGCGAATGGACACCCGTCGCCCATGCCCTGGGCGGGGCCACCATCGCCCTGGGCCCCGGTCTGCCCGGCAGGTTGAACCCGCTGGACGCACCACCCCGGCCCGGCCACATCCCGCCCGCAGCGTGGGCCGGGGAGGTCCGCAAGCGACGCCTACTGCTGCTGGGCTCGCTGGCCCGCACCGTCCTGGCCCGCGACCTCCAACCCATGGAACACACCGCCATCGACATCGCCCTCGACACCGTCGTCACGGCCGCGGCACACCGAAACGAACCGGTTCTCCTCGGCGACATCGACCACATCCTCAACACCCCCGAACTGCTCACCGCAGGCGCGCCGGGTGTGGCCGGTGACCTCGCCCACGCCGCCCGCGACCTCGCCCACGCCCTGCGCCGCCTCGTCCACGGCGACCTCGCCGGCCTGTTCGACGCCCCCTCCACCACCACCTTCGACCCGACAGCCCCGATGCTCACCATCGACCTGTCCCGCCTGGGCGGCACCAGCGAGGACACCGCCCTGGTCCTGGCGATGACCTGCGCCGCGGCCTGGACGGAATCCGCCCTGGCCGACCCGGCCGGCGGACAACGCTGGATCGTCTACGACGAAGCCTGGCGCCTGATGCGCCACCACGCCCTGCTCGAACGCATGCAGGCCCACTGGAAACTCAGCCGCGGGCTCGGCATCGCCAACCTCATGGTCATCCACCGCCTCTCCGACCTCCTCGCGGCCGGCGACGCCGGCTCCCGCGGCAGGGCCCTAGCCGAGGGACTCCTCGCCGACTGCTCCACCCGCGTCATCTACCGCCAGGAGACCGACCAACTCACCGCCGCCGCCACCCTTCTCGGACTCACCAGCACCGAAACGCACGCCGTCGGCGCCCTCTCCCGAGGCCGCGGCCTGTGGAAGATCGCCGGCCGCTCCTTCATCACCCAACACCTCCTCCACGCCCACGAAGCCGACCTCTTCAACACCGACACCCGCATGCACACCCCACCCCGCCAGGACGCGGCGAACGACAGGAAGCTGAGTTGATCCAGCGTCCCGCCGACGTCCCGACCAGGACTGGGCGAAACACCCGGCACACCAACACGAGCACGGCGACCTGCCGACTCCATCCGGCCCACGGGGTTGCCGCGTATCACCGAACAGGTCGATGCGGACGGCGTGGCAGCGGTCCTCACACTGCCGCTCCCGGTCACGTCCGCATGTCGAAGGAGACCACCCAACATGCCCTGGTCCGCCATCCACTTCACCGACAACGACGGCACGGTCGTCGCCGAGGGCTACTAGAGCTCACTGGCAGTCCGCCAACTGGAGGTCGTCGGGTTCACCTACGACCCCGACACGGGCCTGCAGCATCTCCTCGGACTTCCGGAAGACGAGCGGCGCCATCGCGTCGAGGCCGCCGACGCTCTCCTGCGCTCCCACGTTATGGACAGGGGGGACTGTAAGAAGAGCGGTGTAACTCCCGATCATGGAAGATGCACCAGGTGACCAGCGAGAACACGAACATCTCCGGGCCCGTCGAGGCGAGTGAGCCGCAGCAGCGGCAGGCCGTGGAACAGCGGCTGATCGATCAGCTCGTGGACCGGGCCCAGGCCGAGGGCTGGCAACTGACCGGCGAGGGCGGGCTGCTCGGGCAGCTGACCAAGCGGCTGCTGGAGTCGGCCCTGGAAGGCGAGATGACCGACCACCTCGGCTACGACAAGCACGACCCAGCGGGGAAGAACGGCCAGAACGCCGCAACGGCACCCGGTCCAAGACCGTGCTGACCGATGTCGGGCCGGTGGATATATCCGTGCCGCGGGATCGGGACGGCTCCTTCGAGCCGAAGATCGTCAAGAAGCGGCAGAAACGTCTGTCGGGGATCGACGAGATCGTCATCTCCCTGGCCGCGAAGGGCCTGACCACCGGCGAAGTCCAGGCCCACCTGGCGGAGATCTACGGCGTGGACGTCTCCCGCCAGACGATCTCCACCATCACCGACAAGGTCATGGACGGCATGGCCGAGTGGCAGAACCGGCCGCTGGACCCCGTCTACCCGGTCGTCTTCATCGACGCCATCCACGTGAAGGTCCGCGACGGCGCGGTGGTCAACCGGCCCATCTACGTGGCCCTGGCCGTCACCGCCGAGGGCACCCGCGACATCCTCGGCCTGTGGGCCGGCGACGGCGGCGAGGGCGCCAAGCACTGGCTGCACATCCTCACCGAACTGAAGAACCGCGGCGTCTAGGACGTGCTGATGCTGGTCTGCGACGGCCTGCGCGGCCTGCCCGACGCGGTCGGGCAGGCCTGGCCGGCCACCATCGTCCAGACCTGTGTGGTCCACCTCCTGCGCAACTCCTTCCGCTACGCGGCCCGGCAGGACTGAGAGAAGATGGCCAAGGCCCTCAAGCCGGTCTACACCGCCCCCACCGAGGACGCCGCGCTGGAGCGGTTCGCCGAGTTCGCCGACGCCTGGGGAGCGAAGTATCCGGCGGTGGTGCGACTGTGGGAGAACGCCTGGGAGGAGTTCACCCCCTTCCTGCGGTTCGACGCCGAGATCCGCCGCATCGTCTGCACCACCAACGCCATCGAGAGCGTCAACGCCCGCATCCGCCGGGCGGTCAAGGCCCGCGGCCACTTCCCCAACGAACAGGCCGCACTGAAGTGCGTCTACATGGCGATCATGTCCCTGGACCCCACCGGCACCGGCCGCAAGCGCTGGACCAGCCGCTGGAAGACCGCCCTGAACGCCTTCGACATCACCTTCGACGGCCGACTCTCAGCCGCCCGTCACTGACCCCTAATCAACCCAGTTACACCACTCGCTTGACAGCCCCAGTCGTTCAGCACCATCAGCGGGGAGCGAGCGCGGGGTGTGGGCGACACGGGCTGGTCAGTTCCGTGTCGCCCCTCGTCCTGGCCGCTCGCGTGGCGCCTGAGGTCAGCAGATCCGGGGTGCCTCACGACGTGGAGCCCGTGTGACGCTATGGCTGCTCGTCGTGGTCGCGGTCGGGAGTGCCGTTTTCGGGTGCGAGGTGTTCCTGGCCCGGCTGGGTTTTCTACTGCCTGGCCGTGTTGTTGCCGGGGTCGTGTGCGTCGTTGTTCTCCGGGCCGTCATCGGGTTGGGCGGAAGTTGGGGCGCTCGTAGCGGCGGTGTCGGTGGTGTCCGTGGAAGGCAGCGGGGTGGCCGTCTCGGTGGTGCCGTCGTCGAGGACGATGGTGATGCGGTGGCCTCCCGCTGACAGGGAGCTGAGGCTGGTGGCGATGCGGTGGTAGCAGGTCGTGGCCAGCGCCCAGTCGCCGTCGCTTTCCGAAGCGCTGTGGCTGGTGGTGTGGAGGGTGATGAGTACGGCGATCAGGGACCGTCCGGAGATGTCGGCGGCGATCCGCCCGTCGCCGACGTCCGTGATTTCCGGGGGAAGCCGGAAGTGCGTGTGAGGGCCGGCCTGGCTGGTGAGCCAGTCGAGCGTGTCGCGGTGGCACACGAGCCGAGCGGAGGAGATCCGCGCGGCACGCGTCAGCAACTCGCGGTGCTGCTCCGTCACCGGTACCTCAGGCTCCGCCTGGGCGGTGGCCTTCAGCCGCGTGGCGAGTTCGGCGATGTCCGCACGCACGGCCGCCAGTTCAGGCTCGCTCTTGGCGGGGACGGAGAGGCTGTCCAGGTGTGCGGACAAGGCGGCAAGCTCCTGCCGCACTGCGCCGATCTGCTCCCCGAGTCCGGCCACAGCGCTGTCCTGCCGCTCGGCTTCCTCGAACTCGGAGGGGGCGGCAGCGGTGGCGGACCCGTTCGGGCGGGCCAGGCCCTCACGTAGCTCTTCCAACCCGTCATACAACGGTGTGAGCTCGGACTTCAGCATCCTCATCACTGTGTCCGCGATCCGTTCCGCGAACAGACGCTCCTCCACCGTGCCTGAGGCTCCGCGTGGCGCCAGGACAGGAGCCTCCAGCGCAAGACGCTGACCCGGCACCATCGACAGCGAGCCGGCCACACCGTCGTCCGACGATGCCGCGCCTCTTGTTGTGCCTGCCTCCTCGGCGGTCCCGTCCAGCGACCCTTGCTCCACGCTGGCGGAGGTGAGTTCGAGCCGGCCGGCATCTCCGGCCGTCGGCAGGCTCACCGCCTGCGGCACCGGGTGCTCTCTCAACGCGGCATGCAGCTGCTCCAGCTCGTCGCGGAGGAAGGCCAGCACCTCCTTGACCTCGACTGAGAGATCGTTGCCGTTCTGGGTCAGCCGGTTGCGGGTGTCCCGCAGGTCACCACGCATCCGGCCGAGTTCCACCGTGACGCTGTCCTGCAGGGACGCCAAGCCCGAGGAGCTCGAGGTTTGCAGCCGCTCGAACCCGCTCGTGACCGACGCCTGCAGCTCCTTGCGCGTGTCCAACAGCGCACTGTGCAGCATCGTCAACGCCTGGGTGTTGTCGTTCCGGGCCACTGCCCACTCCTCATCTCACCAGGAAGTCATCTCCCCCGATCCCTGGCACCCCGCCACTCACGGAAAACCGGCCTGGCACAGAGCGTGGACGCGTCGACCCAGCGCGCACCCCCGACCGCGCGCCCCTGGCCCGTCTCGCGTCGTCGCCCGGGCTTGGACTGCCAGCTGGCGAGGGCAGGTCAGGGAACCTGTGGAGTAGCTCGACCAGGCCGTGAGGCGACGCCCGAGTCACGCGCCGCGGGCCATTCCAGACGCGGGACCACCGCCCTCGTACGGATCGACCACCTCCCAACCGTCGGCGACTCCGCGCAGCTCGGAGCCCGGCGCCAGGACCTGGTGGACATACGACCCGTTGGACCAGCCATCGAGAGTGTCGAGAACGGTGGTGATGATGGGCTCGCCGACGTTGTCGAACAGCACCACCGGCTCCAGGGGAGAGCCGGAGATCGAGCACTCCGCTCCCTCGACCACGGGTTGCCAGGCGATCACCGGCACGACGGTCACGTCGTGGTTCTCCGGGTCGCCTATGGCGATACGCCAGCCGGGTGGGGTGGGCACCAAGGCGGCGCCACTGGGTGTCATCGTCATGCGAACAGCTTGCACCTCTGCCGGGAGTTGCCCACAGTCCTGGGGTAGCTACCAGCCGTCAGTGGGCTGTGGTTGGACGAGGAGGGAGGGAACGGGGTGTCGGACGTCACGGCACGCCGAGTCAGAGCCGCGAGGGAGGCGCTACGGGAGGCTGAGCAACACCTGGCCACCATCGAGCAGGACCAGACCGGAGCGGCTCCGCTGACGGCTGCTGCGGCCGCGATCCGTGGCGCGCTGGAACTCCTGCGGATGGGATCCGAGCCCGCACCCAACATGGCCGGAATCCTCAAGGCGGCCTACCCCCAGATACACGCCGCCGTTCTGCGGACCGAACGGCTCCTCGAAGACCATGCCGTCCTGTTGTGCATGGAATGCGGGGAACCACAGCTTCCCGCCGACCTTGACGACACAGGCAGATGCCAGATCTGCGTGGCGGGGCCCTTCACCTCACCACACGCGGACCACCTACCGGACTGGGCCTGGTCCCCTGCCGCCGAGATCGCCTACGGCGACCTCCTGCCCCATCTCACGGGAGTCATCACGGACAAGCTCTACCGACTCCCCCTCGAGAACCTGAGCCTCGCCCGCGCCCGCACGAACGGCAACCTTGCGCTCCAGGCGGGCCTCATGGCTCTGGAGGTCCGAGACGACCTGCTGGAGGCTGGCGCCGTCCTCGATGCCGTCGCCCTGTCCTGCCCACTGGGCCCCTACCTGCCCGACTCCTGCCAGGAAGGTCCCGAACCCCCACCACGAGCAGACGAACTCCGTGCGGAGGCTGGTCAGATCGCCGAAGCGCTTCTCACCCACGATCGCGAGCACGGCACGAACGCGACACCGACACCCGACCCCGTGGAGGAACGAGACGCCTCTCGTGAACAAGCCCGCGCGTACATGCGTCGTGATTGGCGTGCCTCGCGCTCGACGCAGGCACCTCAGGACGAACCCGCTGGCCCTCCGACGAGCTAGACCAGCCGTAATCGCCGGGCCCTTCGCGTCCGGCGCCAGACCGACGGCTGCCAGGATTCACAGAGGAGCGACATCCCGCGCTGGGACCCCGACCGAGGAGTCTCCGCAGGCTCGCCGCGCCGCCGCGGCCGCTGCCGAGCCGTCCGTCCTCCGGCCAGCCGAGTCCACGCATCCGTGCACCTGTGTCCGCACGCCGGTATGCCCCTGGGCCTGGCCATGCACACTTGCCTCGAATACCCGGCAGGCTTGGCCATCGACGCGCTGATCCTCTGCCACCGACGACGGACGCTAGGTGCAGGCTGCACCGCTCCAACCGCGCAGGTGGTGCCCGGCAGCGCACTCGCCCGCGCGAGGAGATGCGCGACAGCCGGCCGACCGCCTCGATCCGGGCTTCGCGATGCAATCACTCGCAGGCACGTCCGCTACTGGCGTGGGGATTCGTGGGTCCACGTGGCAGCCCTCACCCTGTCGGGTGTCCTCCGCGACCCGCCGTGCACGTCGGGCCAGCAGATAATCTTCGCCGCCGAGCGGAAGGGACATGCGATCATCCGTTTAGCGGGAAGCGGCAGGTCAGAACGTTCCTGCCGAGGGAGTGCCGAGTGGGGCGGGCGGGACTCGAACCCACGGCCGACGGATTATGAGTCCGTCGGCCGTGGGTTCGACGGCTGCCGTGCGGTCTTGGCGTATGGTTGGGTCGCCTTAACGGAGGTTGGCGGACACCAACGGGGACAACCCGCGGCGGCAGGTGCGGCTGAGCTTCCTGGGCTGACCGCGCTCCTGCGCGGCGCGACCGCCCGGAGAACGCGGTGCGTGGCGCGGATCCGGCGACGGTGGAACGGCCGTGAGGCGCCGCGGGAGGCGCCCGCCGGGGTGGGGCGGCTGCCGCGGCGGCTGTCGCGGACGGCTGCCGCCGACCGGCGGCTCACCCGGCCGTGATGCCCAGGGGCGCGAGCACCTCGTACAGGGCCGCCCGGGTGGGGGCGTCGAGCGGGCGGGCGGGGCTGCGGACGGTGGGGTCGGCGATGAGCTTCCGGGCGAGGAGCACCTCCTTGTGTATCGCCCAGGCCCAGCCCTGCTGGAGCCCGTGCAGCACCAGGGGCAGCAGCCGGGCGAAGCCCTCCCGGGCCTGCGCGCGGCGGCCGGCGGCCCAGTCGTCGAGCACCGGGCGCAGCAGGTCGGGGAACTCGCAGGCGGGCATCGTCCCGACGGCGCCGCGGGCGTACTCGTCGAGGCAGAACTGGGCGTTCAGGCCGCCCAGCACCGCGAAGCCCTCGCCGGTGGCCGCTTCGGCCACGGCGGTCACCCTGGCCGGGGTCGGCGGCGCCTCGACCTTGACCGACGTGACGCCCGGCAGCGCGCTGAGCTGGGCCAGCATCGCGGGCGTCATGGTCACACCGGTGACCCCGGGGGCGTCCTGGACCATCACCTCGCAGTCCGTGGCGGCCGCGACCTCCGCGTAGAAGTCGAGGATCTGCGCGGGGGCGGGCTTGACCATGTAGGGCGGCAGCACCATGAGCGTGGTGGCGCCGTCCGCGGCGGCGGCGCGGGCCTGTTCCACGGCGGTGACCGTCGAGGTCGCGTTGACCCCGGCCACCACCGGGACCGCGCCCGCCGCGACGTCGACGACCTCCCTCAGCACGCGTGCGCGCTCCTCGGCGGTCAGCGCGAAGGCCTCGCTCGCCATGCCGGAGACCGCCAGCCCGTCGACGCCGCTGCTGAGGTTGAACTCCACCACGCGGCGCAACGAGGGCAGGTCCAGGGATCCGTCGGACGCGAAGGGGGTCGCCAGGATCGGCGCGAGTCCGTGGACGAGGGGCATGGGGAGATCAGTCCTTTCCTGCGAGGTCGCGGACGACCTGTTCGTCGACGTCGACGCCGAGCCCGGGCCCGGCGGGGAGGGGGAAGTGGTCGGGGTGGACCTCCAGCGGGGTGCGCAGGACGCGCTGGCCCACCTCGGTCGAGGTCGGCTGGTACTCGAAGACCAGCAGGTCCTCGACGGCCGCCCCCACGTGCAGGCCCGCGGCGAGCGAGACGCCGAGCCCGACGGAGTGGTGCGGCGCCACCGGCACGTGTGACGCCGTGCACAGCTCGGCGATCGCCATCGCCTCGGTGATGCCGGTGCGGGCCACGTCCGGCTGGGCGATCTCCAGCGCGTGACCACGCAGCCAGCGGGCGAACTCGTACCGGTTGCGCAGGGTCTCGCCCACCGCGACGGGCAGCGCCGCGCGCTCGCCGAGCCTGCGGTGGCCCTCCTCGTCCTCGGGGGCCAGAGGCGCCTCCAGGAACCACCCGCCACGGTCGGCCAGGCCCGCGGCGAGCCGCCGGGCGTCGGCCTGGCCGTAGGCCCAGTGCGCGTCCACGGCGACCCTCAACCCGGGCGCGGCGGCCCGGACGGCGTCCACCGTGGCCAGGTCGGCCTCCACGTCGTGGCCGAGGTGCAGCTTGACGGCGCCTGCGCCCCGGCCCGCCCAGTCGGCGGCGAGTTCGGCCCGCTCGGCGTCGGTGGAGCGGGGCAGCCCCGAGACGTACGTCGGCAGCCGGTCGCGGAACGCCCCGCCGAGGAGGGCGGCGACGGGTGCGCCGCGCAGCCGTCCGGCCAGGTCCCACAGCGCGATGTCGACGGCCGCCAGCGCGTCGGCCTGGTGGCCCACGAGGTGTCCGCGCTCGCGCATCAGGTCCCGCAGCGTCGACCAGGTGGGCCGCGGCGCGAGCGCGTCCCGCCCGAGCAGTACGGGGGCGAGCAGCAGGTCGACGATGTCCGCGGGCACCTCGGGCGCGACCGGCGCCAGCGCCTCGCCCCAGCCGGCGGTCCCGTCCTCGGCGGTCACCTTGACCAGCAGCGTCTCGAACCGGCGCGAGTACAGGCTGCGCCAGGGGGCGCGCACCTGGTAGCCCGGCGGCACCTCGCTGCCGTCCGGCAGGGCGCCGAGGTAGGCCTCGTGATGGAAGACCTTGAGTACGAACGTCTCGACCGAGGCGATCTGCATTCGCCCATCCATTCTTCGGTTGAAGCCTTGCGTTCTGCGGATAGCCTAATGCAGTATCCATCGCGTAAAGCAAGTGTTTCGGATGTGGGAGAGCTGGTCATGGGTGCTGAGCAGGGCACGAGCACGAACCAGAGCGTCGAACGCGCGGCCGCCGTCCTCGCGGCGTTCCACGACGGGCGGCCGCTCCGGGTCGCCGACGTCTCCTCCCGCGCGGGGCTCGGCCAGTCCACGACATCCCGCATGCTGGCGACGCTCGAATCCCTCGAGTACGTGGAGCGGGACGCCGAGACCGGCCTCTACCGGCTCGGCACCGGACTGATCACCCTGTCCGGGTCGGCGCTCAACCAGCACCCGGTCTACCGCGCCTCCCGGCGGCACGCCCAGGAGGCCGCCGCGCTCCTCGGGCTCGGCGTCAACGTCTCCGTCCTCCACCGCGGCACCGTCTTCTACCTCGCCAACTTCGAAGGGGCGCTCGCGCCGAAGTCGATGACGCTGGCCGGCCAGCGCAACGCCCTGCACGCCACCGGCATGGGCAAGTGCCTGCTCGTGGGCACCACCCCGAGCCAGCGGCGCGCGATGCTCCCCGAGCTGCCGAGGTTCACCGGCCGGACCGTCGGCACCCACGAGGAGCTGGACGCCCAGGTCGACCTGGTCGTCGGACGCGGATACGCCACGGAGGTCGAGGAACTCGCCCTGGGCCGCGCCTGCGTGGCGGCGCCGATCCGCGACGCCGGCGGGGAGGTCGTCGCGGCCATCTCGATCTCCGGCTCGCTGTCGGCCATGGACCTCGCCCACCGCGAGGGGGAGTTGGCCGGACGCGTGATCGAGACGGCCGACGAGGTCAGCACGGCCCTGGGCTACACCGGCCCCGCCGTGCACCCCCACCAGGCCGGCCCGGCCGCCGTCTCGCCCCGCACGTCGGGCGGTGTCGGCTGATGGCCGCGCTGCCGGGCGGCCGGGTGCCGTCGCGCCCCTCCGGGCCGTCCCGCCGAAGCGTGCTCTCCATGGGACTGGCGGCCGCCGCGGGCGCGGCGCTCGCCGGCTGCCACTCGGGCGAGGGATCGGCCGACGGGAAGACCGTGCTGGAGTTCCCCTCGTGGCAGGCCGCCGACGGGACCTTCTCGCTGTGGTGGCAGGAGCTCATCGCCGAGTTCGAACGGGCCCACCCCGACGTCAGGGTGGACTTCTACGCGTTGCCCTTCGACAGCTACGTCGACCAGCTCACGATCAGGTTCGCCGCGGGCGACCGCCCCGAGATCGTGCACCTCCCGGCCCGCAACGCCGCCGAGTTCGCCGGCCGCGGCTGGCTGACGTCGCTCGACGACCGCCTGCGGCGCACCGACATCCTGCGCACCTGGACGCCGTTGCAGGAGGAGATGGCCCTGGACGGCGAGCACCACGGCGTCCTCCTGCTCGGCTACGGCTACACCCTCTACTACAACCAGCGGTTGCTCGCCTCCGTCGGAGCCGAGGTCCCGACCACCACCGAGGAGATGATCGCGGCCGCCGAGGCGATCACCGGCCACGGCGTCTACGGGTTCGGCGCCACGACGGCCCCCAACCCCGACAACTACACCGAGCTCGCCGCCTTCGTCGTCGGCGGCGGGGGAGCCCTGTCCACCGACGACGGCGGGTTCACCGCGGACAGCGACGCGGCGATCGCCGGCCTCGACCTCTACCGCCGCGCCCTCGCCCAGGCGCCGCAGGGCATCCAGTCCCAGCAGCGCAACGAGCTCTTCCTCACGGGAAAGATCGCGATGCTCCTGGACGGCCCGTTCTTCCTGAACGAGCTCGGCGCCGCGACCGACACGGTCCGCCCCGACCTCCAGGTCGCCCGTGCCCCGTTCCCCCGGGTCCCCGGCGGCGTCTCGAACAGCATCCACATCCCCGCCGGAATCGACCCACCCAAAGCCAGGGCCGTGTGGGACCTCATCGAGCTGGCCTGCACACCACGGTGGCAGCGCCGCTACACCGAGCTGACCGTCAACCCCGCGCCACGGGCGGGGTCCGTCACCGACCGGGCCCTCGCCGAGACCCCGCAGCTCGAACTCTTCCAGCAGCTCGCGGACGAGGCCGTGTCGATCTTCCCGGGCCACCAGGCCCACCGGGAGCAGTTCGGCCGCGTCAGCGACATCGTGTCGGCCGCTTCCACGGCCCTGATCACCACCGACGAGTCGACCGCCTCGATCGCCGCCCACCTGCAGGACGAGCTCGAGCAGGCCATGGAGTCCTGATGACCACCGAACCGCAGCACACCCGGCGCAGAGGTGTCGCCAAGCCCGCCACCCCCAGACCGCCCGCCCCGCCCGAGCCCTCGCCCGCGCTGCGCCGCGAGCACCGACGCCGCAGCGTCTTCGCGTACCTGACGCTCTCGCCCACCCTCGCCATCGTCGGTCTGCTGATGGCCTACCCGCTCTACGTGGCGATCGACCTCAGCCTCCGCGGCGGCCAGATCTCCGATCTGCTGAACCTGGAGCAGAACCCGCTCACGCTCGACAACTACGGCGAGGTCCTCACCGACCCCGGCCTGGTCAGCGACATCGTCCGGTCGATCGTCTACACCCTCGGCGTCGTCCTCCCCGCCTTCGGCATCGGTCTCGGCCTCGCCGTCCTGCTCAACAAGGCCTTCCCCGGACGCCGGATCATCCGGCCCCTGGTCCTGCTGCCGTGGGCGGTACCCGGAGTCGTGGTGAGCGCGGCGTTCAGTTGGATGTTCGACGCCTCCTACGGCGTCGTGAACTACCTGCTGCGCTCGGTCGGCGTCATCGACGGCAACGTCGCCTGGCTCGTCGACTCCAACACCGCCATGGTCGCCGTGATCGTGCCGACGATCTGGAAGTACTACCCGTTCTTCGTCCTGGTCCTGCTGGCCCAGCTCCAGTCGGTGCCGGGCGAGCTCTACGAAGCCGCGCGGATGGACGGCGCGTCGCCGCTGCGGCAGTTCGTCCACGTCACCTGGCCCGCGGTCCGCACGGCCGCCGCCCTGGCCATCGTGATCACCGGCATCGGCGTCTTCCGTGAGTTCGACTTCATCTACCCGCTCACCGGCGGAGGCCCCAACGAGGCCACCCAGACCCTCGCCATCCGGATCTACAACGAGGCCTTCCAGTTCTTCGAGATGGGCACCGCCGCCGCGCTGGGCATCGTCACCATGGCGATCTGCGGCGCCCTGCTGAAGGCCGCGGGCCGGTCCGTCCGCCGCGAGTTCGGCTGAGCCGGCCCGTCACCCCAGGAGCACCGATGTCCACCACACTCTCCCGCCCCCGCCGGTGGTCCCTGCTCGCCCTCGCGATCGCGGTCACCTCCGTGCTGATGTTCCCCGTCTACTGGATGATCATGACCTCGATCGTCCCCTCCGAACGGCTGCTGGTCTCCGAACCGCCGCTGGTCCCACCCGCCGACGCCACCTCGATCAGTGCCTACACCTCCGTGTTCCGCGACGTGCCCGTCATGGACTGGATGCGGAACTCCGCGATCACCACCCTGGGCGCCGCCGTCATCTCCACGGTGGTCAGCACGCTGGGCGGCTACAGCCTCTCCCGCTTCCGCTCCAGGGGCCAGCAGGCCATGGGCTTCACCCTGCTGTTCAGCCGCATGCTGCCGGGCACGCTGCTGATCATCCCGATCTTCGTGCTCTTCGCCAACTTCGGCATGGTCAACAACCTGTGGTCGGTCACCCTCGTGAACACCGCGGCCACCGTTCCGTTCACGACCTGGCTGATGAAGGGCTTCGTCGACGCCGTCCCGGTCGAGATCGAACAGGCCGCCATGATCGACGGATGCGGACGGGCGGGCGCGCTGTGGCGCGTGGTCGTCCCCCTGCTCAAGCCCGGCATCGCCGCGACGTTCACCTACGCGTCGATCCTCACCTGGGGCGACTTCCTCTTCGCCCGCACGCTCATGGGCAACCCCGACGGCTGGACCGTCACCGTCGGCATCGCCTCCTTCATCGGCGAGTTCAGCGTCGACTGGTCCGGCCTGATGGCCGTCGGCCTGGTCTCGATGGTGCCGATGGTCCTCCTCTTCCTGTTCCTCGAACCCTTCCTGACCAAGGGGATGGCGACGGGCTCGGTGAAGGGATGAGCCCCGAGGACACCACCATCCCGGACCGGGACAGCACCGCCCGGGGACCGGCGGGCGTCGTCGCCATCGTGCGGCTGAACACCGCCCCGCCCGACGAGGTCAGCGCCGCCCTGGTGGACGCCGGCGTCCCGGCGCTGGAGGTCACCCTCACCACGCCGGGGGCCGAGGCGGCCATCGCGCGGTGGCGGGAGTCGGGCGTGGCCGCCTCGATCGGCGCGGGCACCGTACGCACCCCGGAGGAGGTCCGCCGCGCGGTGAGGTCAGGAGCGCAGTTCCTGGTCACGCCGACCACCGCACCGGCCGTGCTCGACGCCGCCGGTGAGGCCGGGGTGCCCGTGCTCTGCGGCGCCCTGACCCCCACCGAGATCGACGCGGCCTGGCGGCTCGGCGCCGCGGCGGTCAAGGTGTTTCCCGTCGACGCGGTCGGCGGAGCGGCCTACGTCAGGGCCGTCCAGGCGCCCCTCACGGACGTCCCGCTGGTGCCGACCGGCGGCGTCGACGCGGCCGCCGCGCGCGCCTACGCGGCCCTGGGCTGCCGCGGGGTCGGCGTGGGCGGCTTCCTCGTCTCCGACGGCGTCGTGGCGGCCGGGGACTTCGACGGCCTGCGCGCGCGGGCCGCCGAGCTGACCGCCGCCTGGCGCGCCGGCACGGCGGATTCCTCCGGGGAGGCGCCGTGACCTGGCCGCCCCGGCCCGAACCGCTCGGCGCCCGGCTCGACGTCGTCGGTGTCGGCGAGGCCATGCTGCTCCTCCAGGCGCCGCCGCCGTCGCTGATCGAGGAGGCGGACACGCTGTCGGTGTCGGCCGCCGGCGCCGAGTTGAACGTGTGCGCCGCCGTGGCCCGGCTGGGCGGCCGGGCGGCGTTCCTTTCCGCGGTGGGGGCGGACGCCCCCGGGCGGCGGGTACGGCGCGCCGTGCGGGACCTCGACGTCGCGGACGCGCTGGTCCGTGAGGACCCCGCCCGCCCGACCGGCGTGTTCCTGCGGGAGACGCCCGCCAGTGGGGAACGGCGGGTGACCTACTACCGCGCCGGCTCGGCGGCCTCGGCCCTCGACGCGTCCGCCGCCGACCTCCTCACCGCGGGGAACGCCCCACGAGCCGTGGTGGTCTCGGGACTGACCGCGTCCCTCGGCGCGGGCCCACGGCGGCTGCTGGAGCGGCTGGCCCGGCAGGCGGCGGACACCGGCGCCGCCGTGGTGCTCGACGTCAACCTGCGCCCCAGCCTCGGTCTCGACGAGGCGCTGACCACGATGAGGCGCATGCTCCCGCGGGTCGACCTCCTGGTGCTCGGCGACGACGAGTCCGGCCCGCTGTTCGGCACCACTGACCCCGCGGACGTGCTGGCCGCGGCCGCGGCCGCCGGGGTCGGGGAGACGGTGCTCAAGGGCGGTGAGCGCGGCTGCTGGCTGCGGGACGACGGCGGCCTGCGACACGTCCCCGCGCACCCCACGCGCGTCGTCGACACGGTGGGCGCCGGCGACGCCTTCCTCGGCGCCTTCCTCGCGGCGCGGCTCGCCGGCGCCCGTCCCCTGGCCGCCGCCGGCCTGGGTGCCCGGATCGCCGCGGGAGTCGTCGCCCGCCCCGGCGACACCGCCGGCCTGCCCGACCGGGCCGCCGGCCGCCGCCTCCTCGACGCCGCCCTCGGCGCCCCGTCCCCACCCGGCCGACCCTGAAGTGCCGCGCCGGCACGGCGCCGCCTCCGCACCCGCCCCGGGGCAGGCTCTGCGGGGGGCGTGACCCTCGCACGTGGGGGAGTTCGGGCACCACCGCAGCCTCTTCGCGCGCAGTCCGCCACGGGGGCGCACGAGCCCCGGCCGGCCGACCGCCGGCTCGGGCCGGCACGTGCGGGGTTCGCAGCGGCCCTCGTGGCGTGCCGCCAGGGGCGCGTTTCGGGCGGCCGGCAGGAGCGGTTAGGGTCGCCCGACATGGACAGCACGGAGGAGACCTCGCTGCCCGGGGGCTTCGTCAACCAGGTCGTCCGGGTCGGGACGACCGTGCGCCGTTCCCCCACGGACCGCTCGCCGTTCGTCCGCCGGCTCCTGACCCACTTCGAGCGGCGCGGCTGGGAGGGCGCGCCCCGGTTCCTGGGCGTTGACGAGCGGGGGCGGGAGATCCTCGGCCACATCGAGGGCCGCGCGGCGCTGACCGCCGAGGAGCGGCGCCTGGCGCGGTCGGAGCGGGCGCTGCGGGCCGTGGCCGGGATGGTGAGGACGTTCCACGACCTGACGTGTGGCACACCGTTGGCCGAGGGCGGCGAGGTGGTCTGCCACAACGACCTGTCACCCAGGAACACCGTCTACGCGGTCGAGGGGGGCGCCTGGCGTCCGGTCGCGCTCATCGACTGGGACATCGCCACCGCCGGGGACCGGATCCAGGACGTCGCCCACCTCTGTTGGCAGTATCTCGACCTCGGACCCGGCACCGCCGACCCTGACAAGGCGGCGCGCGGGATCGCGCTGATCCGCGACGCCTACGGGCTCACGGAACCGCTGCCCGCCCTCGTCGAGACGATCCTGTGGTGGCAGGACCGCTGCTGGCGCGGGATCGAGGCGGCCGCCGCAGCGGGCGAACCCGCCATGGTCGGCCTGTGGGAGCGCGGCGTCGTCGAGGAGGTGCGCGCCGCCCACGCCTGGGTGGCCGCACACCGCCGCCGCCTCGCCGAGGGCTGACCCCGGGCCGGCCCCGCTCCCGGAGCCCGCACCTGCCGTCGCCGCTGTCCCGGCCGCCCGGACGGCCGGGATCGGCTCAGGACCTATCGGGCGGGCGAGGTCTCCGGCGTCAGGCCGAGCTCCGACATGTAGACCGACAGGACCAGCTTGCCGACCGCCGGATACGCGCCGAGCGGCTCCGCCGCCGGGCAGCCCGCCTCCTTCGTGGCCGTCGCGAGCATGCCCTCGGGGGCCTCGGGGCCGATCAGGTAGGGCGCGAGCGCCAGCTGCTGGGAGCCGGAGCTCAGGAGCTTGCGGGCCGTCTCCTCGACGGAGCCCTCCTCGTCGAGCGCCGCCGCGAGGACCGGCACGGCCAGCCGCGCCGAGAGCAGCATCCCCGTGATGCCGGCCGCGCGCACCGCCTCCGCGCCGCCCACGGCGGCGAGCACGATGCCGTCGGCGGCGGTCGCCACGGTGAACAGCCGGGCGCGGTCGGCCCGCGCCAGGCCCGCCTCGGACAGCCGCACGTGCACGGCCTCCGCCAGCAGCGGATGCGGGCCGAGAGCGCCGGCGACCAGCACCTGGGCGCCGCTGGCGGCGGCGGTCTGCTCGATCGCCGCCAGGTGTCCGGGCTCAGGACCGGCCAGCAGCGGGATCACGACCGCCAGGGGGCCCTCGGTGTCGCCGGGGCGGTCGGCGACGGCCTGCGCCAGCACGTCTCCGAGCGTCGCGAACTCCGCCTCCTCACCCTCGGGCGCGGGTTCGACGAAGCCCACCCTCGCGTCGAGCCCGGGCAACTCCGCGCGGGCGATGCTCACCACCTCGTCGGCGAGGTCACGGCTTTCTCGCGAGGGCTGCCCAGGCACCGCCAGCACCAGCGCGGGTGCACCCTGCGGAGCGGTCACCGGCTCGGGGCGGCGGTGACGTCCAGGCTTACGGGGACGCGGCATGCGAACGGGCAGACCGGACGCGGGCGGAGTGGGGGAGCTCATGCCGCCGCATGTTAACGCCTCCACGGGCGCTCAGCCTCCCGCGGGGGAACTCATCCCGTTCTACCCGTTTTCTCCAGGCGGTGGGCGAGCTCCCGAACCGGCCGGGTCGCCCACCGTCGGCCCGAGAACCGACCGACCCTCTGGACGCGGCACGCCGCACCGTCTGGTCCGATGCCCCCGCCACGCCGTCAGAGCACGTGCAGCAGCGACGGGTCGGCCGGCAGCCGCAGCGAACCCGCGCTGAGCCCCGCGGCGACCAGCACGGCGCCCTCCAGCGGACCACCGGCGGCCGGCACCAGATCCGCCTCCGGCAGCCGTTCGCGCACCTCCTCGCGCAGGGGCCCGAGCAGCGGCTCGCCGAGCCGCGTCAGGCCGCCCGTCACAGCCACCGCCGCGCCCGGCACCGCCGGGCACGCGGCGGCCGCCGTCACCGCGATCTCCCGGGCTGCCTGCCGCAGGATCGCCACGGCCACCGGGTCCGCCTCCCCACCCGTCGCGCACGCGGCGACCTCGGGGGCGAAGGACGCCAGGACCGCCGGCCGGTCGGTCCGGGGATACAGCCGCTCGGGAAGCCCCGCCGGCGGCCCGAGGACACGCGTCGCGCGCTCCAACAAGGCCGCGGAGCCCCCGGCCCGGCCGTCGTGCTCCCGCAGCGCCGCCTCCAGGCCCGCCCGACCGATCCAGGCGCCACCGCCGCAGTCCCCCAGCAGGTGACCCCAGCCGTCGGCCCGCCGCCACCCCCGCAGGTCGGTGCCGACGGCGATCATGCCGGTGCCCGCCGCCACGACCACGCCGGGGCGCGCCCCCAGGGCCCCCGCGTAGCCCGTCACCGCGTCGGCCGCCAACGCCAGTCGGCGCACGCCCAGCCCGTCCGCCAGCGCCGCGGGCAGCCGCGCCCGCAGCTGCCCGCCCAGCGTCGCCATCCCGGCCGCCCCGACGCAGACCGCCTCCAGCCGGCCCTCCTCGCCCGCCTGCTGGAGCAGCGCCCGGACGGCGGGCACCACCTGGCCCGCCAGGTGCTCGGCGTCGATCCCCTCGCCGCCGGTGCGGACCGGCTCCGCGCACGTCGCGCCGGCCGCGTGCACCGGCAGCCCGTCCGCGTCCAGCCGCGCCAACGCCACCCTGAGGCCGGAACCGCCGGAGTCCACGCCGACCACCCAGCGGGGGAGCCCGTCACCCCCGGCACCCCCGACGACGCTCACGGCAGCTTCCAGTCCACCGGTGCCGCTCCCTGCTCGGACAACAGCGCGTTCGCCCGGCTGAACGGCCGCGACCCGAAGAACCCGCGGTCGGCCGACATCGGCGAGGGATGCGCGGACTCCACCGTGGGCACCGCCCCCAGCAGCGGGCGCAGTCCCCGGGCGTCCCGCCCCCACAGGATCGCCACCAGCGGCTTCTCCCGGGCGGCCAGCGCCCGGATCGCCTGGTCGGTGACCTCCTCCCAGCCCTTGCCCCGGTGAGCCCCGGGCCGGCGCGGAGCCGTGGTCAGGGAGCGGTTCAACAGCAACACGCCCTGCTCCGTCCACGGTGTCAGGTCGCCGCAGGAGGGCCGCGGCAACCCCAGGTCGCTGCCGAGCTCACGGAAGATGTTCTCCAGGCTCCCGGGCAGCGGCGTCACCTCGGGCGCCACCGAGAAGCTGAGGCCCACCGCGTGGCCGGGCGTCGGATACGGATCCTGACCCACGATCAGGACCCTGACCTCCTCGAAGGGCTGCTGGAAGGCGCGCAGGACGTGCGGGCCGGCCGGGAGGTACGTCCGGCGCGCGGCGATCTCCGCGCGCAGGAAGTCACCCATCGCGCCGATCCGGTCGGCGACCGGACCCAGCGCCCGGGCCCAGCCCGGCTCGACGATCTCGTGCAATGGTCGTGCTGCCACGGTCCGTTACCCTACTGCCGCTCGCTGACGTTCGATCCCCGGCTCCCGCGCCGTCACCCGCGGCGTCCCCCTCGCCGGGGGGCCACCCCGACACCGCCACGCCCGTCGAGTGGGCCTCCCGCCCCCATGACGAGCACCTCGCACACCTCCCGCGGGCACCGCCCCGACCATCGCCACCACACCTCCGTGACCGTCCTCGACACCGGAACGCCCCCAGTGTGCCGCCCGCCACTGACAGTGACCTCCCGCCCGCCGAGGGCGGGCCCGTCGGAGCTCTCCGCCCGCCCCGTCTAACCTGGGGGAATGCTCCGCGACACCTCCGCGAGCCGCTACGTCACCCCGCTGCGGGAGGGCGGCTCGCTCCCCGGCCTCGTCGAGGCCGACGACCTCGGCACGTACGTCATGAAGTTCACCGGAGCCGGCCAGGGCAGGAAGAGCCTCGTCGCCGAGATCGTCTGCGGCCAGCTCGGGCGCCGCCTCGGGCTGCGCGTCCCCGAACCGGTCCTCCTCCACCTCGACCCCGTCATCGGCCGCTCCGAGCCCGACGAGGACGTCCAGGACCTCCTGCGGGCCAGCGGCGGACTCAACCTCGGCATCGACTACCTGCCCGGGTCCATCGGATTCGATCCCCTCGCCTACGCCGTCAGCCCTCGCGAGGCCGGCGAGGTCGTCTGGTTCGACGCGCTCATCGGCAACGTCGACCGCTCCTGGCGCAACCCCAACCTCCTGGTCTGGCACGGCGAGCTGTGGCTGATCGACCACGGCGCGGCCCTCACCTGGCACCACAACTGGTCGAGCGGCTCCGCCGCCGACCGCGCCCGCCGCGCCTACGACGCCTCCGACCACGTGCTCGCCCCCGTCGGCCCCGACCTCGCCGCGGCCGCCGCCGCCCTCGCTCCGCGCGTGACCGTCGACCTGCTCGAGGAGGTCCTCGCCGACGTGCCCGACGCCTGGCTCGTCGACGAACCCGGCTTCACCTCGCCGGGTGCCGTCCGCGCCGCCTACGTGGAGATCCTCTCGCTGCGCGCCCAGGGCCTGCCCGAGCGCGTCACCCTCGGCCCTCGCAGCGCCCCCCGCCCCTCGCAGGCCCCGGGATGGCTGACGGGCAGGCCGGAGCCGGCCGGCGGAGCGGCCCGATGAGCCCGCGCGGCGCGAACGCCACGGGCGGGCGTGAGCTCTTCGAGTACGCCGTGCTCCGTGTCGTGCCGCGTGTCGAGCGAGGCGAGTCGATCAACGCCGGGGTGATCCTCTACTGCCAGGCCCGCTCCTTCCTCGCCGCCCGCACCCACCTCGACGTCGAGCGGCTGCGGGCGCTGGACAGCCGGGCCGACGTCGCGGGCGTGCGCGCCGCGCTGGGCGCGGCCGAGTCCGTCTGCCGTGGCGGACCCGCGGCCGGCCCGGCGGCGGGCGACGGCCCCGGCCGGCGCTTCCGCTGGCTGGTCGCCCCACGGAGCACCGTCGTCCAGCCGGGCCCCGTGCACACCGGCCTCACCGCCGACCCGGCCGCCGAGCTCGACCACCTCCTCGACGTTCTGGTGCGGTGACGGCGCGAACGTCCGTGGGAGCGCCGCCCGGTGGCCTCGTTGACAGCCACGGTCCGGCCTCGTAGCGTCACCCCCGCACCCCGGGGCTACCGGCCGGTAGCCTCCTGGTTCCACGTGAGAGGCAGGCACCGCATGTCCACCACCGAGCAGCGCGTCGCCATCGTCACCGGGGCGGCACGGGGCATCGGCGCCGCGACGGCCGTCCGGCTCGCCGCCGAGGGCCGCGCGGTGGCCGCGCTCGACCTGTCGGAGGAGGCCTGCGCCGGCACCGTCGAGCAGATCACCGCGGCCGGCGGGCGGGCCCTGGCCGTCGGATGCGACGTCGCCGACGCCGAGCAGGTCACCAGCGCGGTGGCCCGCGTCGCCGCCGAGCTCGGCCCTCCCGAGATCCTCGTCAACAACGCGGGCGTGCTCCGCGACAACCTGCTGTTTCGGATGAGCGAGTCCGACTGGGACACCGTGATGAACGTGCACCTGCGCGGCGCGTTCCTCATGACCCGTGCCTGCCAGTCCCACATGGTCGACGCCGGCTTCGGCCGCGTCGTCAGCCTCTCCTCCACCTCCGCCCTCGGCAACCGCGGCCAGGTCAACTACGCCGCGGCCAAGGCCGGCATCCAGGGCTTCACCAAGACGCTCGCCAAGGAACTCGGCAAGTTCGGCATCACCGCCAACGCCGTCGCCCCCGGCTTCATCGCCACCGAGATGACCGCGCAGACCGCCGACCGGCTCGGCGTGACCTTCGACGACCTCCAGCAGGCCGCCGCGCAGGAGATCCCCGTGCGCCGCGTGGGCCGCCCCGAGGACGTCGCCGCGGCCATCGCGTTCTTCACCGGCGAGGAGGCCGGATTCGTCTCCGGGCAGGTCCTGTACGTCGCGGGCGGTCCCCTCTCCTGACCAGGGTGTCAGTGGCCGACGGTAGCGTCTGACGCGTCATCCGGACCCCGGTCCGGCCATCTTCCACTCCTCTCACGGAGGTTGACGACGTGATCGGCACGCTGCCCGGATCCTGGCAGGACATCCTCGGCCCCGAGCTCGACAAGCCCTACTTCAAGGAGCTCACCGAGTTCGTCCACGGGGAGCGGGCCAACGGCCCGGTCTACCCGCCCGAGGAGGAGGTCTTCGCCGCGCTGGAGGCCACCCCGTACGAGCAGGTGAAGGTCGTCATCCTCGGCCAGGACCCGTACCACGGGGAGGGCCAGGGGCACGGCCTGTCCTTCTCCGTGCGGCCCGGCGTCAGGATCCCGCCGTCCCTGCGGAACATCTACAAGGAGCTCCGCGACGAGCTCGGCCACCCCATCCCCGACAACGGATACCTGATGCCCTGGGCCCGCCAGGGGGTCCTCCTGCTCAACGCCGTGCTCACCGTCCGCGCCGGCCAGCCGGCGTCGCACAAGGGCAAGGGCTGGGAGAAGTTCACCGACGCCGTCATCCGGGCCGTGGCCGCCCGCCCCGACCCCGCCGTCTTCGTCCTGTGGGGCGCCTACGCCCGCAAGAAGGCCCGGCTGGTCGGCGACGGACGCCACGCCATCGTCGAGGGTCCGCACCCCTCGCCGCTGTCCCCCCAGCGCTTCGGCGGCACCCAGCCCTTCACCCGCATCAACGAGGCGATCGCCGCCCAGGGCCACAGCCCCATCGACTGGCGGATCCCCAACGTGGGCCCCGACGCCCGGTGACGGCGTGACGGGTGGCCCGGCGGACGGCGCACCGGCCGGGCCTGCGCGCGGCGGCCGAGAGCGGCACGGCCCCCCGCGCCGGGGACGGCGCTGGCGTCAGCCCGCGTCGCCCACACGGCCGGCGAGCGCCAGAGCCGCCGACACGGTGTCGGCCAGGGTGTCGCACACCGGCACGCCGTGGCGGTGCGCGACGTGGACGAGGTAGCGGTTGCGCTCGGGGTTCGGACAGTCAGGCGGGCAGCCGAGGACCGCCCGGCCGGTGCCGACGTCGAGGCCGAACTCCACGTTGGTGGTGAAGCCGGGCAACGTCCTCACGTCGCGGGGAATCCAGAACAGGATCGCCGAGGCGGCGGCGCGGGCGTCGGTCTCCCAGTCGACCTGGTCGTCGTAGTCGGCGGCGCGCCGGCCGCCCCGTGACTCGGGCGACAGCACGGTCAACGCGCCGGGCCCGGCCCACTGGCGGTCCACCTCGGCGATCGCGGCCGGCCGCCAGGAGTCGACGGGCGCGTCGAGGCGCGGCGTGGGCCCGGCCAGGAACACGCTGGGCCCGGCGGCAGGAAGGGGCTCGCGGGCCATGACGAGACGGATCATGCGGTCATCGGCTCGTGTCTACGGGAGAGGGGACCTCCATCGTGAGGGGCCTCGTCCCGCCCGACGGCCCTCATCCCGGCGTGCCAGCCCGAGGCCCTCGACGTCTGCCCCCACCGCCGGCCCGGCCCGTCGCCCCACCCCGGCGCCGCGTAAGCTCCCACGTCATCGACAACGACGTACCACGCGACAAGGAGCCTTCGTGAAGGTCGGCGTGATCGGGCTGGGCGACATCGCCCACAAGGCGTACCTGCCCGTGCTCACCACCCAGCCCGGAGTACGGCCCCACCTGCACACCCGCAGCCGCGCCACCCTCGAGCGGACCGGCGACGCCCACCACCTGCCGCCGACGCAGCGCCACGCCGAGTTCGCCTCGCTCCTCGACGCTGGCCTCGACGCCGCGTTCGTGCACGCCCCCACGGAGGCCCACCCCGAGCTCGTCACCCGCCTCCTCGACGCCGGCATACCGACCTACGTCGACAAGCCGCTGGCCTACGACCTCGCCGAGGCCCAACGGGTCGCGCACCTCGCCGAGACCCGGGGCGTGAGCCTGGCCGTCGGCTTCAACCGCCGCCACGCCCCCGCGTACGTCCAGTGCCTGGAGCACCCCCGCGACCTCGTCCTCCTGCAGAAGCACCGCGCCGGCCTTCCCGCGGACCCCCGGCACATGGTCTTCGACGACTTCATCCACGTCGTGGACACGCTGCGCTTCCTCGCCCCCGGCCCCATCGACCGCGTCGACGTCAGAACCCGCGTCCGCGACGGCCTGCTCCACCACGTCGTGCTGATGCTGTCCGGCGACGGCTTCACCGCCGTCGGCGCGATGAACCACCGCTCCGGATCGGCCGAGGAGATCCTGGAGGTCTCCGGCCAGGACAGCAAGCGCGAGGTCCGAAACCTCGCGGAGATCATCGACCACAAGGGCCAGCCCAGCGTCCGACGCCGGGGCGACTGGGTCCCGGTCGCGCGCCAGCGCGGCATCGAGGGCGCCGTCCTCGCCTTCCTCGACGCCGTCAGGGCCGGCCGTACCCTCACGCCCGGGGACGCGCTGCGCACCCACGAGCTGTGCGAGCGCGTCGTCCTCGCGGCGGCCCACGACGCCTGATCCCGGCCCGAACGGCCGACCACCGACGCGCCGCCGACGTGCCCCGCCGGGCACGCCCAGCCGGGCACGCTCAGCCGTGGCCGGCGGCCTCCGCCCCCGAGTTCGGATCCAGAACCCCCAGCGTCACCAGCACCAGGATCACCACACCGATCGCCACCCGGTACCACACGAACGGCATGAAGCTCCGCGTCGAGATCCACTTCATGAACCACGCGATGATCGCGTACGCCACGACGAACGACACGACGCTCGCGAGGATCGTCGGCCCCCACGACACGTGGGAGCCGTCCTCCCCGATCTCCGTCAGGTTGAACAGCCCCGACGCCATCACCGCCGGCACCGCCAGCAGGAACGAGTACCGCGCCGCCGCGTCCCGCCGGTACCCCAGGAACAGGCCACCCGTGATCGTCGCCCCGGACCGGGACACGCCCGGCACCAGCGCCATCGCCTGACACAGCCCGTACAGGACACCGTCCCGCACCGTCAGCTGCTCGATCGTCTTCCGCTCCCTGACCGCCCGGTGACGCCCTCCGGCCGGCACACGGCTCGCGATCCGGTCGGCCACGCCCAGGAGCAGGCCCAACACGATCAGCGTCATCGCGATGAGCCGCAGATCACGGAAGGAACCCTCGATCGAGTCCTGGAACGCCAGCCCCAGCACACCGATCGGCACCGAGCCGATGATCACCAGCCACCCGACGCGCGCGTCCGGGTTCCCCCGCATCGCCGGATTGACCAGGGAGCGGCACCACGCCGAGACGATCCGTCCTATGTCCTCCCGGAAGTAGATGAGGACCGCGAGCTCGGTGCCGATCTGCACGACCGCGGTGAACGCGGCACCCGGGTCCTCCCAGCCGGCCGCCACCGCGGTCAGCCGCAGGTGGGCACTGGACGAGATCGGAAGAAACTCGGTCAAACCCTGAACAAGCCCGAGAACGAGCGATTCGAACCAAGACATGAAGCGTCGACACGTATCCCGGGATCACGGCGGACGGGTGAGCGGGAGTCACTCTAAGCCACGCCTGGCGCCACGGCGCAGGCGGGCCGCCAGAAAACCACTCGACGCGGCCGCGCCCGGCGGGCGATCATCAGCTCATGACCTGGCAGACCTTCCTCGCGACACCGCCCCCCGTGGCGGCCACGCCGAAGGCTGCCTTCCTCGCCTCCACTGACGGCGCACGACGCTGACCCTTCCCGGATCGCACCGCGGGACCCACAGGGGGAGGGTCGGCACCGACCCGGGCCCCGCATCCCGACCGCACCACGACGGTCCGGCGATCCCACCTCAGCGCGAGGAAACAGCACCATGCCCAAGCAGGCATACGTCCGCACCAAGCCGCACCTCAACATCGGCACCATGGGGCACGTCGACCACGGGAAGACCACGCTGACGGCCGCCATCACCAAGGTCCTCAGCCAGCACGGCACCGGCGCCTACGTTCCCTTCCAGCGGATCGACGCCACCCCCGAGGAAGCCGCCCGCGGCATCACCATCACCCTCTCGCACGTCGAGTACGAGACCGACACCCGGCACTACGCCCACGTCGACATGCCCGGGCACGCCGACTTCGTGAAGAACATGGTCACCGGCGCCGCCCAACTCGACGGGGCGATCCTCGTCGTCTCCGCCGCCGACGGCGTGATGCCCCAGACCGTGGAGCACGTGCTGCTGGCCCGCCAGGTCGGCGTCGCGCACGTCGTGGTCGCCCTCACCAAGGCCGACCTCGGCGACCCCGAGCTGATGGACCTCGTGGAGCTGGAGGTCCGCGAGCTGCTCACCGCCCACGGCTACCCGGGAGACGTCCTGCCGATCGTCCGCGTCTCGGCGAGCGCCGCGCTGGAGGGCGACCCCCGCTGGAGCGCCGCCATCGAGGCGCTGCTCGACGCCGTGGACACCTACGTGCCGCTGCCCGAGCGCTACCTCGACGTCCCCTTCCTGCTGCCCGTGGAGAGCGTGGTGACCATCACCGGTCGAGGCACCGTCGTCACCGGAGCCGTGGAGCGCGGCACCGTACACGTCGGTGACCCCGTGCAGATCCTCGGCGGCGACGGCGCGGGGACCGTCACGACCCTCGACAGCGTCGTCACCGGGCTGGAGACGTTCGGCAAACCCATGACCGAGGCGCAGGCCGGCGACAACGTGGCGATCCTCCTGCGCGGCGTGCCCCGCAGCGCCGTGCGCCGGGGGCACGTCGTCGTCCAGCCGGGCAGCGTCACCTGCCACCGGAGCCTCACCGCCGAGGTCCACCTCCTCACCGCCGCCGAAGGAGGCCGACGCACCGCCATCGCCACCGGATACCGACCACAGTTCTTCTTCAGGACCGCCGACGTCGTCGGCGAGGTCACCCTCGACGAACCCGGCCACGCACGGCCCGGCCAGACCGTCACCATGACGGTCACGCTCGGCCACCCCGTGCCGCTGGAGCGCGGACTCGGCTTCGCGATCCGTGAGGGCGGACGCACCATCGGCGGCGGCACCGTCCTCGGCGTCACGCCGAACTGACCGCGGAAGGCGCCCACCGCACCAGCGGTGACGCCACGGCACCACCGCCACGCCCCGCCCGAGCCGGCGGGGCGTGGCAGGCGCGCGATGCCCGCCCGTCGCGCGTGCCGCACAATGAACGGGTGACACCGGTCCTCCCGCCGGCACCCGACCGGCCCGCGCGCCTCCCCGGCCAGCCCGACGGCCCCGACCGCCTCCCCGTGACCAGGACCGTCGACCACGGCCTCGCGCGCCTCCTGCCGGACCTCGACCACGCGAACGCGTGGCTCCTCACCGTCGAGGACGCCCCCCAGTCCTACGTCAACCTCGCGGACCCCCACCACCTGGAGTTCGAGTACGTCCGCCGCATCGCCCACGTCCTGGACACCGTGGCGCCCAAGGGCCAGCCCCTGGACGTGCTCCACCTCGGCGGCGGGGCCCTCACCCTGCCCCGCTACGTGGCCGCCACCCGGCCCGGGTCCCGGCAACGCGTCATCGAGGCCGACGGCGGGCTCGCCGACCTGGTCGCCGGCCACCTGCCCCGGCCACCCGGCGCCGACATCACCGTTCAGGTCGACGACGCCCTCGCCGCCGTTACCGCGAGCCCCGAGTCGTCCGTCGACGTCGTCATCGCCGACGTCTACGGCGGGTCCCGTATCCCCGCCCACATGACCACGCTCGACTGCGCCCGCGCCTGCGCGCGCGTCCTCCGGCGGGGCGGCGTCCACGTCGCCAACCTCGCCGACGCCCAGCCCCTCACGTTCCTGCGCTCCCAGCTCGCCACCCTCGGCGCCGTCTTCGCCGAGACGTGCCTCGTCGCCGAGCCCGCGATGCTGCGCGGCCGCCGCTTCGGCAACGCCGTCCTGGTCGCCGGCGACGCGCCGCTACCGGTGGCCGAACTCGCCCGCCGCGCCGCCGCCGACGCCTTCCCCGCCCGCACCGTCGACGGCGAGGCGCTCGCCCGCCTCACGGGGAACGCCGCGCCGGTGACGACCGACGCGGCTCTTCCCTCGCCCCGCCCCCCGCGGGGCGCGCTCGGTCAGTTCGCGTCCTCCGCCGGGTAGGGACGCAGACTGTTCATCATCTGCTCGATGGTCGCGTCGTCGATCTCCTCCGGGAACCCGGTGTCCATGGCCAGCACCCACGTCGCCAGGTCGTTGTTGAGATCGAGGTAGGAGACCGTGACCACCTTGCCGTCGAACGTGCCGCACGGGTTGTCCGGGTCCTCGGGGACGTTGGTGATGGTGGCGGTCACCGTGTGGCCGGAGATGCCGTGCTCGCTCTCGAACGGCTCGGGGTCGCTGACGCTCAGCCGGCCCTCCTGGTTCTGGTCGTAGGCGGCCAGCGCCCAGTTGCGGGCCTCGTTCTCCGCGGCCTCCTCGGTGCCGGTCGCGCCCTGCCCGCCCTTGGTGCCGGCCACCGCGCGCCAGCTGACGCCGTACTCGGCGTCGGGGCACCAGCCGTCCATGTAGGTGCTCACGCCTGACATGGCGACCAGGTAGTCACCGTAGGTGTCAGAGTCCTCCCGGTCGTCCAGGAACCCCACCGCGTAGCTCTCGGTGCCGGGGACCCATCCCTGGTCCTCCGGGGGGACGTCGAACGCGTTGTGCCGGTTCTCGATGGTCTGCACCTGCCAGTCGGGTGCCACGACCGGATCGGGCCTCTCCAGCACCTCACGGCGCGGGTTGTCGGGGTCGGACCCGCCGGAGTCGCCGCCCTCGGCGTCGCCGCCGCCACCGTTGTCCCCGGTCTCCTCGCCCGTCGGCTCCACGCTCTCGCCGCCGCCGCCGGCCTCGGCGTTGTCCTCGTCGTCACCCGTCATCAGGAAGGCCGCCGTGATCGCGGCGGCGGCCACCACGGCCGTCGCGGCCACGATCGCCACGGCGATCTTCCCCCGGCCCTGGCGGCCGCCGCCGGGCGGTGTCGGCGTCGGCGGCTGTCCCGTCTGCGCCTGCCACTGCGCCGTCGACGCCGCCTGCGGCGCGTTGTACGGACCCGGCATCTGGTACCCCTGCGGATACGACGGGGTCGCCGGCCCAGGCGCCGGCGGCGGCGGGGCCGGCGGCGTGTGCGGCGTCTGCGGTGGTGGCGGTGCGGGATACCCCGGCTGCTGTGCTCCCGGCTGCTGGTAGGGATTCGACCACTGTGGGCCGGGCCCACCCCCCGGCTGCTGTTCTCCTGGCCTCATGGCATGTGACCCTAGATCCCCCCGACCTGCGGGACCATCTCGGGCCCCGGATCGGAACGGACCTGCGACATGCCGGCGCCCCCCATGCCACAACGATGCCCGAGCGTCCCTTTCGCGCCCGCACCCCGGCGTCTCACCCCGAGGCCAACAGCAGCGTCCCCGCCATCGCCAACGCCGCCCCGGCGGTCTGGACCGGCAGCAGCCTCTCCCTCAGCACGCCCCGCGCCGCCAGCGCCGTGATCACGGGATACAGCGAGGCGAGCACCGCCGCCACGGCGACGGGTCCGAGGCGTGCCGCCAGCGCGTAGGTCGCGTTAGCCGCGACGTCGGCCAGTCCCACGAAGGCCAGCGACGGCAGCGCGGCCCTCATCAGCCTCCAATCGCCCCCCTCGGGCAGCAACCGGGCGCCGCGACGCACCGCGCCGTAGAGCGCGGCCCCACCCGCCAGCACGTTGCACACCCGCTGGACGAACAGCGCCAGGAACAGGCCCGTGACGTTCGTGGACGCCTCCGCGATCAGCGCCAGCACGGCCCCGATGCCGCCGGCGGACAGCAGCGTGTAGACGAGTGTCTGCCGCTGGATCCGGGCGCCGCCGACCTGTGGACCGCCCGCCAGCACGACACCGACGAACGCGACGAGGATGCCGAAGTACTGCACCGACCCCGGGCGTTCGCCCAGCAGGAGCGCGACGCCGACCGGGACCGCCACGGACGTCGCCACCAGCGGGGAGACGACTCCCATCGGGCCGAGTGCGAGGGCGCGGTAGAAGCACAGCACCGCGACCGGCCCGATGAGCCCGGCGGCCACGGCGAACCACAGCCGGTCGCTCGCCTCACTCCAGGCTCCCGTCGCCAGCACCACCACGCCGAGCACCGCCGCGGCCAGGGCCTGGGACGCCACGACGACCGTCAGGGCCGGCAGCCGCCGGGCCAGCAGCCCGCCCCCGAAGTCCGCCAGACCCCACAGCAGGCTGGTCGTCAGGGCCAGAGCGATCATCGAGTACCTCGCAAGTACACTGTTCTGGACTGTTCAGTCCACCAAACTGTAGCTCGCTCGACTGTACCCTAAAGTTCAAAATATTGAACAACGGGGTCGGCCTGGCCGACCCCGCGCCCCTTCCGCACCTGACCCGTCAGGAGCCCCGTGACCGACCTCGACCAGCTCACGCAGGCCCTCGCCCACAACCTCAAACGCCTCCGCACCGAACGAGGCTTCACACTCGAAGCGCTCGCCACCCGCGCCGGCGTCAGCCGCGGCATGCTGATCCAGATCGAACAGGCCAGGACCAACCCCAGCGTCGGCACCGTGGTGAAGATCGGCGACGCCCTCGGCGTCAGTGTCCAGACCCTCCTGAAGGAGCGGGACCTCACGGTCCGCCTCGTCCACGCCGACCAGGCCGTCCGCCTCTGGTCCACGGAGGCCGGCAGCCACAGCATCCTCCTCGCGGGCACCGAAGCCCCCGGCCCCCTCGAACTGTGGCAGTGGCGGCTCATGCCGGGCGAGGGCAGCGACTCCGACGCCCACCCCGTCGGCACCACGGAGCTCATCCACGTCACCGACGGGGTGCTCACCCTCGTCGTGGGCGACAACGAACACCAGGTGCCCGCCGGGACGTCCGCGACCTTCCCCTCACACGTCGCCCACAGCTACCGCAACAACGGCTCCGAGCCCGTCGAGATGACCATGGCGGTCTCCGTTCCCCCGCCACGGTGACCGGCAGGGCCGACCGCCGCGGACCGGCGGCCTCCCCCTCCCCGGCTCACCCCAGCCGCGGAATCTCGATCGCCGGGCAGTGGTCCATCACCATCTCCAACCCCGCGTCACGGGTCCGCCGAAAAGCCGACTCGTCGATCACGCCGAGCTGGAACCAGACCGCCTTCGCACCGATCGCCACCGCCTGGTCGGCCACCTCACCGGCCATCGAGCTGTTGACGAAGACGTCCACCACGTCCACCGGGAACGGGATCGAGGCCAGGTCGGGATACCCCTGCTCACCGTGGACCGTCTCGGCCTTCGGGTGCACCGGCACGACACGCTTGCCGAAGCTCTGGAGAACCTGCGCGACCCCGTAGGCCGCACGTCCCTGGTTCGACGACAGCCCCACCACGGCCCACGTGTCGCCCAACTCCGTGAGGATCCGACGCACCACGGCCCGGTCCCCGTACTCTGCCTCGCCCATCGCGTCCCTCGTCCCTCGTTCCTCGCGTCCTCTCCTGCCCTACCGTCGGCGGGGGCGTGCGGCTCGCGAGGAGCGACCGCGCGCTCAGACCGCGACACCTCACGGAGCGACGCCCACACCGCCATGCTCACAACCGACGGCGACGCCCCACCATTCCCGCGCCGAGGCGCGCCACACTCAACCCATACGCTGACCCCATGACGGACCGGTACCTCACCATCGCCGAGGAGAGCGAACACGAGACGGTGGTCAACCGCTCACGGTTCGTCTGCGCTCTCGCCCCCACCGCCACCGAGGACGCGGCCCGGTCCTTCCTCGCGCGCGTCCGCGCCCGCCATCCCACCGCGTCGCACCACTGCTACGCCTACGTGATCGGCTCCGACGCGCAGATCCAGAAGAGCAGCGACGACGGAGAACCCGGCGGCACGGCCGGCCTGCCCATGCTCCAGATGCTGACGCGGCGGGGCATCCGCAACACCACCGCCGTGGTCAGCCGCTACTTCGGCGGCACCAAGCTCGGCGCCGGCGGCCTCATCCGCGCCTACGGCGCAGCCGTCGGCCGCGCGCTGGACGCCTCCGGAACCGTCACCCGCCAGCACCTGCGGCTGGCCGTCATCACCGCCGACCACCAGCGTGCCGGTCGGCTGGAGAACGACCTGCGCGCGACCGGCCGGGAGATCCGCTCGGTCAGCCACGGCGAACGGGTGACGATCGAGCTCGGCCTGCCCGCCGCCGAGGTCGAGGAGTTCCGCGCCTGGCTGGCCCAGACCACGGCGGGCCAGGCCCGTGTCGACTTCGGCGGCGAGGTGGAGAGCGGCTGAGCTCCCGGGCCGTGCGGGCTGTCAGACCTTGGAGCGCTCGCCGGTGGTGTGGCGGATGAAGTAGGACGAGGCGTCGGGATCCAACTTCCGGTGAAGCGGGTCGTGGAAGAGGCGATACACCACGACGAAGGGAACGGCGATGAAGTAGGCGAGATTGAGAAAGACGTGGAGGAGTGCTCGGTTGACCTTACGCATGTGGGTTTCCTTCTTTTTATGGGTCTTGTCGAGCGGCGGGGGAGAGGGCGTTTGTTTTTAGTCGGGGGGGATGGTGTGGGTCCATTGGGTGGGGGTTTCGTGCCAGGGGGGTTGGGTGTGTTTGGTGAGGATGTAGGGGCCGAGGGTGAGGGTGTCGATGTGGGTGCGCATGAAGCATTGGTAGGCGTGGTGGGGGGTGTTGACGATGGGTTCGCCGCGGACGTTGAAGCTGGTGTTGATGAGGAGGGG
>NZ_JBQQBZ010000053.1:0-39089 GCF_052245655.1 Streptomyces sp. 4N509B | reverse complement strand
TCTGGCCCCCCACCCTCCCCCCCCAGCGCCGCGTTCACCGATCTGGGACCCGTGACCGGCGCGCCCTCGCGGCCACGCTCCCCCCAGCCGTCCCGACCCTCCCGGCGCCCCGGGGCTTCCCGGCGCGCCGCCCCTTCCGCCGGGGCCGCCGAACGCGCCGCGCGGGAGGAACGCGCGGACCGGGCACGGCGGGAGAAGCACGAACGCGCCGCGCGGGACGCGCGTCAGGACGCGCGTCGGGCCGCGCGGGAGCTCGACGAATGCCAGCAGGCGCGCGACGCAGCCCACGAGGCGGCCGACCAGGCGGCGGAGGACCGGGAGGACGCACACCGGCAGGTCAAGGACCTGGCGGCGCGGCTGCGGAACGCCGAGGAGGGCCAGCGCCGGGCCGAGTCCCGGCAGCGACGCGCCCGCGACCGGCTGCGCCGCACCGAACGCGAGCTCCAGCGGGCGCGACGCCGGGCCGGCGACACCGCCGCCCGCGCGGAGCGCCTCGCCGCCTCCGGGACCTGACGCCGCCCGGCCGCCGCCCGGGGCCGTCTTGTCACGCCACGGCACGCGCGGGAAGCTCGGTGCGGTCGCCGCCGCGGTCGAGGTCGCGGGAGGCGGCCGCGGTCCAGCAGGCACGCGCCGAGGGCGCCGCGTCACCCGGGAGCAGACATGCGCTGGAGTACCTTCCGCACCGCCGACGGCGAGGAACGCGTCGGCGTCTGGCACGGCGACCGGCTGCACCCCGCCCCCGGGGTGCGGCGCCTGGTGGACCTGCTCGGCGACGACGGCACGCGCCTGCGCGAGGCGGGCCAGGCCGCGCTCGCCTCGGGCGAGAGCGTCGACCCCGCCGCCGTCGACCTCCTCCCGCCCGTGCCGGAGCCGCCCTCCGTCAGGGACTTCATGGCCTTCGAGGAACACGTCGTCACCGCCAGCGCCGCGATCGGCCACACCGTCGACCCGCTCTGGTACGAGCAGCCCGTCTTCTACTTCACCAATCCCGCCGCGGCGCGCGGCGCCCGCGCCGACGTCGCGATCCCCCCGGGCAGCGCCGCGCTCGACTACGAACTGGAGGTCGCGGTCGTGATCGGCCGCGAGGGGAGCGACCTGACCCCTGAGGAGGCGGAGGAGCACATCGCCGGCTTCGTGCTGTTCTGCGACTGGAGCGCGCGCGACCTCCAGGCCGCCGAGATGAGGATCGGCCTCGGCCCCGCCAAGGGCAAGGACTCCGCCAACGGCTTCGGCCCGTGGCTGGTCACCCGCGACGAGGTCGCCCCCCGCGCCGCGCGCCGCGGCTACGACCTGACGCTGACCGCCTCGGTCAACGGCGTCCCCTACAGCGCGGGCAACGTGGCGGACCTGTACTGGTCCTTCGGCCAGATGATCGCCTACGCCTCGCGGGGCACCCGCGTGCGCCCCGGCGACGTCGTCGGCAGCGGAACCGTCGGCACGGGCTGCGTCCTGGAGCTCTCCCGGGTGCACGGCACCGAGCGGTACCCGTACCTCCGCGAGGGCGACCGGGTGCGCCTGGAGGGGGAACTGCTCGGCGCGATCGAGGCCCGCGTCGTGGCGGGGACACCGCCCCGACCGCTCTCCCAGCCGTCACCGACCTCCCCGGCGTCACCGGCTTCCCCGGCATCCCCGCGGACCGACCCGGATGGGAGCCGCGCGTGAGCAGCTCCCCCCACGATGTCACCCGCCCCGGCCCGCCCGAGCTGCGGGAGGTCTCCGACGGCGTGTTCGCCTACGTGCAGCCCGACGGCACCTGGTGGATCAACAACACCGGGTTCCTCGTGGGGCCCCAGGGCGTCGTCAGCGTCGACGCCTGTTCGACCGAGCGGCGCACCCGCGCCTACCAGCGGGCCATCGCCAGCGTCACCGCCGCGCCCGTGCGCACCGTGATCAACACCCACCACCACGGCGACCACACCTTCGGCAACTCCCTCTTCCCCACGGCCACGATCCTCGGCCACGAGCGGGCGCGGCAGGAGGCCCTCGCGTTCGGCCCGCCGCGCCCGATGCCGTACTGGAGCGAGACCGACTGGGGCGACCTCACCCTCGACCCGCCGTTCGTCACGTTCACCGACGAGATCACCGTGCACGTCGGCGAGCTGCGCGTCCAGGTCCGACACGTCGGCACGCCCGCCCACACCACCAACGACGTGCTCGTGTGGATACCGGAGCGCTCGGTGCTCTACTGCGGCGACCTCGTCTTCAACGGCGGCACGCCCTTCCTCCTCATGGGATCGGTCACCGGCGCCATCGAGGTGCTCGAGGAGGTCGTGCGCCCGCTCGGCGCCGCCACCGTCGTGCCGGGCCACGGCCCCGTCTTCACCGACGACGCCCCCGTGCGCGACACCCTCGACTACCTGCGGTTCGTCGCCGACCTCGCCGTCAGGGGCCGGCAGGCGGGCGTCACCCCGCTCGACGCCGCCCGCGACACCGACCTCGGCCGTTTCGCCGACTGGCCCGACGCCGAACGGATCGTCGGCAACCTCCACCGCGCCTACGCCGAACTCGACGGCACCCCCCGCGGCGGGCCCGTCGACCTCCACGCCGCCCTGGCCGACATGGTGACCTACAACGGCGGCGCACCCCTCAGCTGCCTGGCCTGACGCCGCGGCCGGCCGCGGCCGGCGCAGGCCGGCGCCGGCCGGCGAGATCCGGCGAGGATCGCCCGAGGAGAAGGCGTCCCGCCCCTCGCCTCGCGGGTCGGCGCTGCCTAAGCTCGTCGTCTCGGCGCGACGGCGCGCCGACCACCGACCCCTGGGGGAGCCGACGATGCTGAACCTGGCCGTGCTGCTGGAACACACCGCGCGGGAGTTGCCGGAGCGCGACGCCGTGGTGCTCGGCGAGAGACGACTGACCTACGGGCAACTCGACGCCGCCGCCGGCCGCGTCGCGGCGGCCCTCGCGGCACGCGGCATCGGGCGCGGCGACCGGGTGGCCCTCAGCTGCCCGAACCTGCCGCAGTTCCCGGTGGTCTACTACGGCATCCTCAAGGCCGGGGCGACGGTCGTGCCGCTGAACATCCTGCTCACCCACCAGGAGATCGCCTACCACCTGAGGGACTCCGGCGCGAAGGCGTACTTCTGCTTCGAGGGCACGCCGCAGCTGCCCATGGCCACCGCCGGCCGGGCGGCCTTCGACGCCGTCGAGGGCTGCGAGCACTTCGTCCTCATCACCGCGGACCCGACCGCCACCTCGGACGACGGGACGGCGACCCTCGCGGACCTCACGCGCGACGCGTCCGCCCCGTTCGCGAGCGTGTCCACCCACGAGACCGACACCGCGGTCGTCCTCTACACCAGCGGCACCACCGGCCGACCCAAGGGCGCCGAGCTGACCCACAGCAACATGGTGAACAACGCCCTGCTGGCCGACCGCATCTTCGGGTCGGCGCGACACGACGTCCACCTGGTGGCCCTGCCGCTGTTCCACTCCTTCGGGCAGACCGTGCAGCTCAACGCGGGCTTCGCGACGGGCGCGACGGTCACGCTGATGCCCCGCTTCGAGGCACGGGCCGCCCTGGAGCTGATGGAGCGCGAGCGCGTCACGTTCTTCGCCGGCGTGCCGACGATGTACTGGTCGCTGCTGCACTGCGAGGACGCCGACTCCTTCGACCTCGCCGCGATAGCGGAAAGACTGCGGATCTCGGTCTCCGGCGGCTCCCCGCTGCCCGTGGAGGTGCTGACGGAGTTCGAGGAGCGCTTCGGCGTGCCGATCCTGGAGGGCTACGGCCTGTCGGAGACGAGCCCGGTCGCCACGTTCAACCGCTTCGACCGTCCCCGCAAGCCCGGCTCCGTCGGGCTGCCGGTGTGGGGCGTCCAGGTGCGGGTGGCGGGCCCCGACGGCGCGGACGCCGCCGTCGACGAGCCGGGGGAGGTCCTGATCCGCGGCCACAACGTGATGAAGGGCTACCTCGGCCGCCCCGAGGCCACCGCGGAGGCCGTCGACGCCGACGGCTGGCTCCACACCGGCGACGTCGGACGGCTCGACGAGGACGGGTACCTGTACATCGTCGACCGCACCAAGGACCTCATCATCCGGGGCGGCTTCAACGTCTACCCCCGGGAGGTCGAGGAGACCCTGCTGACCCATCCCGAGGTGAGCCTCGCCGCCGTCGTCGGTGTGCCCGACGAGCGCAACGGCGAGGAGGTCAAGGCCTTCGTCATCCGCAGGCCGGGCGCGAGCCTCAGCGAGGCGGACCTCGTGGCCTGGTGCCGCAGCAACATGGGCGGCCACAAGTACCCGCGGATCGTGGAGTTCCGCGAGTCGCTGCCGATGACGGCGACGGGGAAGATCCTCAAGCGGGAGCTCGTGGCCGAGTAGCGCTCCCCCCGAACGGCGCCCGGGCCCGGCGCCCGGGGCCGGCGCCCGGGGCCGGGGCGGGGCCGGCGCCCGGGGCCGGGGCGGGGCCGGAGCCCGGGGTCGGGGTCGGGACGACGGCTCACCCGGTCCTGACCACGGCCACCCCCAGCGGGCCGAGGGCCACGGTGCCGCCGGTCGGGGCGCCGGCGAGCAGGTCGAGGCCGTCGGCCGGCACGGCGACCCGCGCGGTCTCCGTCTCCGAGTGGTTGAGCAGGAACAGGTACGCGTGGGGCCCGTCGGGGGAGTGGCGGCGGGCCACCTCCACGTGGGGCGGCGCCCCGGCCACGAGCGGGGTGACCCCGGCGTCGGCGACGGCGGCGACCAGGAGGTCGCGCAGCGCCTCTGGCGCGAGCCGGGTGCCGACGTACCGCACGCGCCCGGCGCCGACGGCGTTGTCCAGGACCGCCGGCCGGCCCGCGAGGAGCCCCGAGGTGTAGGAGGCCAGCACGGTGGCCGTCTCCGGGTGGATGCTGTCCTGCCAGAAGTCCGCCCGGGTGGTGGTGCCGTCGGCGAACGCGACGTCGAACGTCTCGCCCTCCCTCGCCGGCCAGTACTCGTCGACGTAACAGCCGACCAGCTCGCGGAACGCGCCCGGGTAGGCGGGCTGGCGCACCTGGTTGTCGGCGTCCACGACGCCGGAGAAGAAGGAGCAGACCAGGGTTCCCCCGCCGTGGACGAAGCGGGTGAGCTCCTCGACGAAGCGGTCGTCGACCAGGTAGGCGTTGGGCACGACCACGACCCGGTAGCCGCTGAGGTCCGAGGCGAAGTTGACCATGTCGACGGCGTGGTGGGCTTGAAGGAGCGGGCGGTAGTGGTCGGTGACGACGGCCGGGTAGTCGAAGTCGTTGCGCGGCAGGCCGTGCGTCTCGGTCAGCCCCCACCAGGCGTTCCAGTCGAACAGCACGGCGATCTCGGCGTGGGAGACCGTGCCGACCGCCTCGGCGATCGCGGGCAGCTCCCTGCCGAGCGCCTCGACCTCCCGCCAGGTGCGCGAGGCGGTGCCCGAGTGCGGCAGCATCGCCGAGTGGAAGCGTTCGTGCCCGCCACGGCCGGCGCGCCACTGGAAGAACAGGACGCTGTCGGCGCCGTGCGCGATCGCCTGGTAGGAGCCCAGGCGCAGCTGGCCGGGACGCTTGACGTTGTTGACCCGCCACTGCGACACGCCGCTGGCGGCCTGCTCCATCAGCAGCCACGGCTCGCCCCGCAGGGAGCGCATGAGGTCGAAGTTGAGCGCGGCGGAGACGTGGCTGTCGGCGTGGCCGGGGTCGGGGTAGATGTCGAGCGCGGCGGCGTCCTCCTCGGCCGCCCACCGCCAGTAGTCGGCGTGGCGGTAGAAGCGCATGAAGTTGGTGAGGATGGGGACGTCGTCGCGGTGGGCGCGGACGATGTCCCGCTCCATGACGAAGCACTCCAGGAGCGCGTCCGAGACGAACCGCTTGTAGTCCAGGCGGCGTGTCGGGTTGGACCACGAGCGGGGGATCTCCGGCGGGTTGACCTGGTCCCAGGAGGTGTACACCTGGGACCAGAAGCGGGTGTACCAGGCGTCGTTGAGCGCCGCCAGCGTGCCGTACCGCCGTCTCAGCCAGGCGCGGAAGGCGATCGCGCTCTGCGGCGTGTACGGCACCGGGCCGTACTCGTTGCTGATGTGCCACATCACGACAGCGGGATGGTGCGCGTACCGCTCGGCCAGCGCGGTGGTGATGCGGGCGGCGTGCTCGCGGTACCGGGGGGAGGTGGGGTCGAAGTGCAGCCGGTTGCCGAAGCCGAAGGTCTCGCCGTCCTCCATGACGGGGTGGACCTCCGGGTGGCCGTCGGTCAGCCAGACCGGGGGAGCGGCGGTCGGGGTGGCGAGGTCCACGCTGACGCCGTTCGCGTGGAGGAGGTCGATCACCTCGTCCATCCAGTCGAAGGTGAACCGGCCGGGCTCCGGCTCCAGGCTCGCCCAGGCGAAGACGCCGAGCGTGACCAGGTTGACCCCGGCGCGCCGCATGAGGGCGACGTCCTCGTCCCACACGGACCGGTCCCACTGCTCGGGGTTGTAGTCGCCGCCGAAGGCGAAGCCGCCCACGCACGCCCGGAACGCGTCCATCCGGCTGTTGTCGCTCACGTGACCGCTCCCGTCGTGACGCCGCTTCGCCCGTACCGCCGGAGTGAGAGGAGGAGGACGCTGTGGAGGGATCGTTCCCACCAGGAACCCCGGTGACCACGATCCGCACGAGGCCGGGCTCGCCCGTCGCGGGCGCCCGCCGCCATCCCCTGGACATCCCGGGGTCCCGCCGTGCCCGTCACGGCCTCGGACCGGGTACAACTGACAGGTGACGTTCAGAGCGTTGGCACCGGGGGATCCGGCGAGGGTGGGGCCGTACCGGATCGTCGGGCGGCTGGGCCAGGGCGGGATGGGGTCCGTCTACCTCGGTCAGTCCCGCGGTGGTCGGATGGTCGCCGTCAAGGTGATCCGGGAGGATCTGGCCGACGACGCGGCGTTCCGACGGCGGTTCCGTCGCGAGGTGGACGCCGCCCGCCGGGTGAACGGCGTCTTCACGGCCGGCGTGGTCGACGCCGACCCGTCGGGCGATCCGCCGTGGCTCGCCACCGCGTACGTGCCCGGCCTCTCGCTCGACGAGGCGGTCAGGAGTCGGGGCGGCTGGCCCGAGACCGCCGTGCTCGCCCTCGCGGCCGGCCTCGCCGAGGCGTTGGAGGCGATCCACGCGGCGGGCGTCGTGCACCGCGACCTCAAGCCGTCGAACGTCATCCTCGCGGAGGACGGACCGCGCGTCATCGACTTCGGCATCGCCGGACACGTCGACGCCCACGGGAACGACACCGCGTCGGTGACGGTCGCCGGCTCGCTCGGCTACATGGCCCCGGAGCAGCTGACGGGGGCGGGGATCGTGCCGGCCACGGACGTGTTCGCGCTGGGCGCGGTGCTGGCGTTCGTGGCGACCGGCACCGAGGTGTTCGGAACGGGCATGAGCGCCGTGTTCAGGACCACCTCGGAGGAACCGGACCTCAGTGGGTTGCCGCCCCGGCTGCGGGGACTGGTGGCGCGGTGCCTGACGAAGGAGCCGGCGGGGCGCCCTTCGGTGTCCGAGCTCGTCGAGGAGCTGGCGGAGTTCGTGGGCGCCCCGTGGCTGCCCGCGCCGCTGGCCGGGCCCGTCGCCGCCGCAGCTGCGGCCAGCCCGCCGCCGGCGGCGCGGACGCCGACGGAGCCGGCGCGGGATCCGTCGCCGCAGCCCCGGCGCGCCACGCCTGCCGTGATCGGCCTGGCGGTGGTCGTCGTGGCCGCCGTCGTCGGCCTGGTGACGTGGCTGGTACCGCGCGTCGGCGGCGACGCGAACGCGTCGGCGTCGCCGTCCGTTTCGTCGTCCGCCTCGGAGTCGGCCGGCGCGTCGGCTCCCGCGTCCCAGCCCGCCACGGACCCGAGACCGTTACCGAGCCCCACGCGGAGCCCGACGCCGAGCCCGGAGGAGGAGCCGTCGGTCGTCGGGGTCTGGGAGGGGAGCTACCGCTGCGCCCTGGGTCTGGTCGCGCTGGACCTGACCATCACCTCGCCGGGCGGGGACGCGCTGGAGGCGCTGTTCGTCTTCTCCCCGCACCCTGACAACCCGGGCACGCCCAGCGGCAGCTTCAGCATGGTCGGGTCGCTGCGCGACGGCGTCATGGTGTTGCGCGGCGATCGCTGGATCGACGAGCCGGAGGACTTCTCCTTCGTCGACCTGGAGGCGGAGGTACCCGCGGGCACGCCGGACCGCCTCCACGGAGATGTGTCCCCGACGGGGGACGGGGCCCCCGGCTGCACGTCGTTCGCGGTGGAGCGGCAGGACTGACACCCGCCGGGGAGCGCGCGGGCCCCCGGGCGGTGGGGCGTGCCGTCCTCGCTGTGCGTGCGGCTCCCCGGCCTGCTGCCCGCGCGGTCGTCGGCCGTCGCCTACTCGAAGATCACGTCGCTGCACAGGTACGACGTCTCGTCCCGGTCGGCGGCCTGCCAGAGCGTGAAGACCACGTGCCGCCCGGTGCGGTTCCCCGCGTCCACCTCGACCTGGTAGACGCCGCCCGACCCGGGGCCGGGATAGGAGCCGGTCATGACGACCAGTTCGAGGTCGTCCCAGCCCAGCCGCTCGGTGGTCGGGTCGAAACCGTGCCTGGAGATGTACACCTGGACGTAGGCGGCGCCGTGCGGGACCAGGTCGGAGATCGTCAGCAGGAACCGCCGGGGCAGGACGGTGGCGTGCCACGGGCCGGGCTCGTCGAAGGCCGCGTACAGGCCGTTCCTCGCCAGCCCGCCGCTACAGAGCTGACCGTCGGGGACCGCCCCCCGATGGTCGCCCCCCACGCCCGTGCGGTTCACGCCGCCCCAGTCCCACACGGCGGTCGGGTTCGCCTGCCACGCCTGCCAGCACATGGGGTCCCGCCACTCCATGGCCGGGTCGGGGTCGGTGCCCCACCGCTCGAAGCACCCGTAGGCACGCGAGGGCGGGGAGGTGGTGGCGCCGTGCGCGCCTGCGTCGCCGGCCAGGGTGCCGGCCAGCAGCAGGCCGCTGAGCGCGGAGGCGGTGACGGCGCGGGACAGGACGGCTCGGGTACGGGCAACGGGTCTGTGGTCCATGAGATGCCTATCGGTCGAGAACGGTCCGACGAAGGAGCGCTCCCAGCCCCCTTGCTCGGCAGTATGAGACCACGCCGTGTGACGTCAACTCCCCGCGCACGGGGCCCGTGCACGGCACCGTCCGTCCCGGCCCTACCCGCCCAGGGCGGATCGGGCGGCTGCGAGGTCGCTCGTCAACTCCCTTCGCCAGTCCGCGGACAGCCGGGCGTTGAGGACCGCTGGCGCGGCCAGGGGAGCGGGCAGCTCGGCGACGTGGCGCAGGGCGGAGCCGGCCCGTGCGCGCTGCTGCCAGGCCAGGCCCTCGTCCTGGGTGACCAGGAGCGGCGGTTCGTCTCCGCCCCTCCTGCGCCCGCGCGGGGGCTCGGCCGCCCGCGCCTCGGCGAACACCGTCCGCAGCCGGACGCCGAGAGGGTCGTCGTCGGTGAGGGGGACCGCCTCGCCGCGCGCGAGGCGGTCCAGGGCCGGCGGGATTTCGGGATGCGCCCCCAGCCCCGTCTCCCCGGTCAGCCGCCGCAGCTGCGCCGTCAGCGCGGCTCGCAACACCTCCGGCTCCGTGCGTGCCACCAGGTCGGCCAGGTCGAAGTCGCGGCCGACCAGCGGGCGCCGGCGGGCGGGCTCTGGGAGGTCCGGGAGCAGCGGCAGCACCAGCCCGCTGAGCAACTCCTGGGCGCTGGCGAGCTCGGGGTCGAAGGCTATGCCGAAGCGGCCCTCAAGCGAGGCCACCAGGCGGGTGTACGCGGCGGAGGCGTCCGGCCAGCGGTCGCCAACGCCGTACTGAACCGTTCGGGCCGCGGCACCGATGGTCCGCCTCCCTACGCCGCCCGGCCGGGACCTGAACACCTCGACGTCCCCGGCGGGCGTCCCGTCCCCGTACGCGACGAGCCGCACCTCGGGACCGTCCTTCCACAGCGCGACGGCGCGGGTGCCCGCCGAGACCCGCCGCAGCACCTCCGGCCTCCTCCCCTGGGCCTCCCCCGCCTCATCGAGCGCGAACGCCCACTCCCGGGCGGTACCCGCGCGCATCAGCGGCAGCCGGGCGGCCCACGCGCCGGCCGCGGCGTGCCGGGCCTGCCGCCGGGAGCGCTCGCGCAGCGTCTCGGGCCGCACCCCGATCCGGCGCAACAGCTCGTCCGGCCCCAGCCCTGCGGCGAAGACCAGCCCAGGCTGGTACGGCTCCGGCGGAGCGGGAGCCCCGCGCCGCACCACCATGAGTTCGATGGAGGCCCCGTGCTGCCGAGGGCGCGGCGGCGCGGGGATGGGGGCCGGGGGCGGCGCGGTCGGCTCCGGCGTCTCGCCCGCGAGCGTGAGCGGGGAACGCGGGCGCGGCACCACCGAGGTCTCCGTGTCCCACAGGAGCCGTCCCTCGAACGCCACGGGCACCTGGCCGCGCACCGGGAGCCGCCGCTCCAGCGCGTCGGCGAAGGCGGCCACCACCTGCCGTAGGGAGGCCCATTCGGTGAACGACGGGGCGTCCTCGTTGAAGAACCGGCCCACCCGGCCGTAGTGCTCGCCCTCCCGGCAGGTGACGAAGAGCCCGTCCTGGGCCTCCCAGCCGATGCCCCGGGTGACCAGCAGCCACTCGCGCCGCCAGAACGCGGCCAGCTCGGCTCCTTCCTTCTCGCCCTCCTCGTCCGCGTCCCCGTCCTGGGGGTACACATGGTCGTTCACCGAGCGCAGCAGCTCCGCGTCCCGCACCAGCTCCGCCAGACCCGCGAACGGTCCGCAGAAACTGAGCACCGGCGCGCCCGCCCCACGCTCCGTGCCGTCGTGGCACAGGAGCGACGCGACCAGGTCGGGGCAGAAGGTCAGACCGAGCCGCCGCTCGGCGGCCTCGACGTCCGTCGGCGTCGCGGGCGGGCGTAACAGTCCACGGCTGACCGGCGCGTGCCGGGCCAGCCAGGCGTCGATCCTCGCCCATGAGTCGGCGACGGGTGGCCCGAGGGAATCCCCGGCGTGTGAGGTCATGCCACGGAACGTAACGGATGCCACTGACACTGGCGGAGACGCTCGGGTGCCGGCGCGGACGCGCCGTTGCTCAGCCGTGCGCGGGCTCGCCGCGCCGCCCGGAGGCGGCGGCCTCCACCCGGCGCAGGTAGGCGTCGCGGGAGGGCAGCAGGTGGGCCCGGCAGGTCTCCGCCAGCAGCTCGGGGTCCGCCTCGCGCAGCGCGCGGATCATCGTCCAGTGCTCGCGCTGCGAGACGACCTGGGAGGTGGGGGAGGTGGCGGTCACGGACCGGATGGCGAGGGTCATCTGGGCGTGGCGGAGGATCGCCGCGACCAGCGCGTCGTTGTCCGAGAGGGCGAAGAGCGCCTGGTGGAAGGCCGTGTTCGCGTGCACGATGCCGCGCAGGTCGTCCGCCTCCACGGCGGCGTCGTGCCGCCGCTGGATCGCGACCAGGGCGTCGAGCCGCTCCTCGGGCACGGGCAGGACGATGCCGCGGGCGCAGTGCGTCTCCAGCAGCTCGCGGACCGCGTAGATGTCGCGGACCTCCTTGGCGGTGTAGGCGCGGACGTACGCCCCGACGTTGGGTCGCCGCTCGACCAGGCCGCGGTGCTCTAGGTCCTGGAGGGCGCGGCGCACGACGTGGCGCTTGGCGGCGTACCGCTCCATGAGCTCGTCCTCGACGAGCCGTTCACGAGGGAAGCGGAGGCCGAGGACGATCTCCTCCTCCAGCCGCCCTGCCACGTCCTGCCCGGGGTCCGTCCGGGGGAGAGGCACGTCCCCTTCCGCCACGGGCCTGCCCTCCCTCGCTGGCGTCGCGTCCATCGCCGCACATTCTGACATGGGACTTGTCCACCGTCGGGGTGGCGTGATTACATGCCCGCGCCAATATCGACGAGATTATCAATAATGAGGGCGGCAGAGATGACGGACGGCGGGACCTCCCCCCGGGGCATGCGGGGCGGCCTGGTGAGTTACGGGGACGAGGAGTTCGCGCTGTTCCTGCGGACGGCCTTCATCAAGGGCGCCGGGTACACCGACGACGCCCTGGACCGCCCGGTCGTCGGCATCGTCGACACCGGCAGCGGCTTCAACCCGTGCCACGGCAACGTCCCGCAGCTCGTCGAGGCGGTCAAGCGCGGCGTGATGCTCTCCGGCGGGCTGCCCGTCGAGTTCCCGACGATCTCCCTGCACGAGAGCTTCTCGCACCCCACCAGCATGTTCCTGCGCAACCTCATGTCGATGGACACCGAGGAGATGATCCGCGCCCTGCCCGTGGACGCCGTCGTGCTCATCGGCGGCTGCGACAAGACGGTGCCGGCCCAGCTCATGGGCGCCGCCTCGGCGGGCAAGCCCGCGATCCAGCTCGTCACCGGCTCGATGCTCACCGGCTCCCACCGCGGGCGCACCGTCGGAGCCTGCACCGACTGCCGCGCGTTCTGGGGCCGGTACCGGGCCGGCGAGATCGACGCGGCCGAGATCTCCGAGGTCAACGGCCGCCTGGTGGGCAGCGTCGGCACCTGCTCCGTCGCCGGGACCGCCAGCACCATGGCCTGCGTCGCCGAGGCCGCCGGCATCGCCCTGCCCGGCAGCGCCACGCCCCCCGCGCCGACCGCCGACCGCACGCGGATCGCCGAGCTCACCGGCCGGCGCGCGGTGGAGATGGCCCACGAGGGCCTGACCATCGACCGCGTCCTGACCGTCGAGGCGCTGGAGAACGCCCTGCGCGTGCTGCTGGCCGTCGGCGGCTCCACCAACGGTCTCGTCCACCTGGCCGCCGTGGCCGGCCGGCTCGGCTACGCGCTGGACCTGGACCGCTTCGACCAGATCAGCCGCGAGACGCCGGTGCTGGTCAACCTCAAGCCGGCCGGCGAACACTACATGGAGCACCTGCACCGCGCCGGCGGCGTCCCCCGGCTGCTGCGCGAGCTGCGCGACCTGCTCAACCTCGACGCGCTCACCGTCACGGGACGCACCCTCGGCGAGGAGCTGGACGACGCGCCCGAGCCGTTCCCCCAGGACGTGATCCGCCCCCGGACGGAACCGATCTACCCCGAGGGCGGCATCGCCGTGCTGCGCGGCAACCTCGCGCCGGGCGGCGCCATCATCAAGCAGGTGGCGGCCAGCCCCGAGCTGCTCGACCACCGCGGTCGGGCCGTGGTCTTCGAGGACGCCGCCGACCTCGCGGCGCGCATCGACGACGAGGACCTCGACGTGCACCCCGACGACGTGCTGGTCCTCAAGCACATCGGCCCCGTGGGCGCCCCGGGCATGCCCGAGGCCGGATACATCCCCATCCCACGCAAGCTCGCCCGACAGGGCGTCAAGGACATGGTGCGCGTCTCCGACGGCCGCATGTCGGGCACCGCGGCCGGCACGATCGTGCTGCACGTCTCGCCCGAGGCGGCCCTCGGCGGCACGCTCGCCCACGTCCGCACCGGCGACGTGATCCGGCTCAGCGTCAGCGAACGGCTGCTGGAGCTGGAGGTCGACGAGGCCGAGCTCGCGAACCGAGCCCGCCAGGCGCCGGCCCGCCCCCTCCCCACCCCCGGCCGCGGCTACGGCCGCCTCTTCGCCGAACAGGTCACCCAGGCCGAGGAGGGCTGCGACTTCCGCTTCCTCCAGGCCGAGACGATCCGCGGCACCGTTCCGCGCCCTCGGTGACCCCCGCACGACCACATCAATGGAGATGAGATGGACAGTTCCACCTGGACGCTGATAGCCGCGGTGGTGGCGATCGCGTTCCTGTTGCTGCTGGTGATCAGATTCAAGGTCCAGGAGTTCCTGGCCCTGCTGGTGACCACCCTCACCTTCGGCCTGCTCGTGGGAACCAACCCCGTCGACCTCATCGACCTCGTGGTCGAGGAGATGGGCGGCGAGCTCGGCGAGCTGGCGATCATCATCAGCCTCGGCGCGATCTTCGGCACCGTGCTGCAACGGGCCGGCGCCGCGGAACGCATCGCGACGACCCTCGTCGGCCGCTTCTCCGACAAGAACATCGCCTGGGGCCTCGGCGCCGCCGGCTTCCTCGTCGCGATCTCGGTCTACATCGACGTCGCGATCGTGATCCTCGTCCCGATGCTCTACGGCATCGCGCAGCGCACCGGCAAGTCCCTGCTGTACTACGGGATCCCGATGTGCGCCGGGCTGAGCTGCGCCTACACGTTCATGCCGCCCTCCCCGGGGCCGCTCGCCGCCTCCGGCATCCTCGACGCCGACCTCGGCCTGGTCGTCCTCTTCGGCGTGATCTGCGGCATCCCCGCGGTGACCGTCGCCGGGCCGATCTTCGGCCGGTACATCTCCCGGCGGATCCACGTGCCCGTCCCCACCCACCTGCTGGCCGAGAGCAAGGCCACCCTCGGCCGCGCGAAGGGCGGCAGCGGCGGCTCCGGTGCCGTGGCCACCGGGGGACCGGGCGACGCCAACGGCGAGGTCGGCGGGGACGACGCCACCGGCGAGGAGCAGGCGGCCACGCCGCTGCCGAGCTTCCGGTCCGTGCTGGGCGCGCTGCTGCTGCCGCTGGGTCTGATCGTCCTCGGCACGATCGGCGAGAAGGCCGCGCCCGAGGGGTCGGCCCTGTCGACCACGCTCATGTTCGTCGGCCACCCGGTCATCGCCCTGCTGCTGACGGCCCTCTACACCCTCTGGTTCTTCGGCGTCCGGGTCGGCGCCACGGGCGAGGAGATCCGCGCGCTGACCTCCGCCGCCCTGGCGCCGGCCGGACAGATCATCCTGGTCACCGGGGCGGGCGGCGCCTTCGGCGGTGTCCTGGTCGAGTCCGGGATGGGCGACGTGCTGGCGGACGCCATGAAGGACGCCAGCATCCCGCTGGTGGTCTTCGGCTTCCTGGTCTCGTCGATCATGCGGATCTGCCAGGGCTCCGGCATGGTCGCGATGGTCACCGGAGCGACCTTCAGCGCGCCCATCGCGGAGTCGCTGAACGCCAGCTCCGCCACGATCGCGCTGACGACCATCGCGATCGCCTGCGGCGGCGCGGCGTTCTCCCACATCAACGACTCCGGCTTCTGGATGGCCAACCGGTACTTCGGGATGTCCGTGGCCGACACCCTGAGGTCGTGGACCGTGATGAAGTCCCTCGTCGGTCTCACGGGCTTCGCCGCCGTCTGCGTGGTGAGTCTGGTCGTCGGCTGACCGAGGGTCGCCGCGCCCGCGCCTCGTTATCCGCCCACCCGCCGTCGAGGCCGGTGGTGGGCGGAGAACGGGGCGCGGACCGTTCGCGCCGCCCAACAGCCGTGCGTGAGGCCACTGCCGAAGGCCGGCCCCGTCGCCCCGGGCGCCGGTCAGTCCCGGGGCGGGTGAGGGGCCAGGACCCTCGCGGTGAGGTTCGCCAGCTGCGCCCGCAGCGTCTCGCGCGGCACGCCCTCGCGCCCGGCGAGGTGCTCGACGAGGTCGGCGCGGGTGGCCGCGAGCAGCGCGTGGGCGGTGAATCCGGCGTCCGCCACGCCGGGGATCTGGTCCAGCAGGGCCTGGAGCAGACCGTGCCAGTGCCCGTAGTGCTCGGCCTGGTAGGGGCTCGTGCCCCCGGACTCCTCCAGCGCCAGCGCGAGGCGGCGGTTGTCGAGCTTGAAGCACAGGGCGGCGTCGAGCAGGGCGGGCACGCGCCGAAGCGGGGGAGTGGCGGGCCCGAGGGGCGGCGGGCCCGACTCGACGGCCTCCCTGAGCGGTTCGAACCGCGCCTCGTACAGCGCGCGGAGCAGCCCGGTGCGGTCGCCGAAGGCTCGGAAGAGCGTGCCCTTGCCGACGCCGGCCGCCGCCGCGACGTCGGCCATGGTGACGTCCTCGGGGCTCTCGCGCCGGGTGAAGAGCTCGTCGGCGGCGGCGAGGAGCGCCTGCCGGTTGCGGGTGGCGTCCTTGCGGGGTCTGCGCTCGGGCACGCTGCTCCTCCGATTGCGAAGCGGACCCAGGGTCCGTATCGTGAACCGGGCTCTGGGTCCGGATTCAGACGAGACGAGGATACCCATGTCCCTGCCCGCTCCCGCTCCCGCTCCCGCTCCCGCGCCCTCGCCGGCGCCCGTGTCCGTGTCAGAGTCCGGGCCCACCACGTTGGTCGTCGGCGCCACCGGCACCACCGGGGGGCGCACCGCCGCCCGGCTGACGGCCGCCGGCCACCGCGTCAGGGCCGCCAGTCGCACCGCCACCGCGGTTCCCGGCGCCCGGCCGGTCCGCTTCGACTGGTACGAGCCCGCCACCCACGCCGCCGCCCTCGACGGCGTCGAGCGCGTCTACCTCGTGCCGCCGCCGGGCGACAGCGACCCGTCGGCGGTCATGCTCGCCTTCCTCCGGCGGGCCCGCGACGCCGGCGTGCGCCGCGCGGTGCTCCTCGGCTCCTCGGCGATCCCCGAGGGTGGCCCGGCCGTGGGAAGGGTGCATCGGGCGCTGCCCCAGCTCTTCGACCAGTGGGCGGTGCTGCGGCCCTCGTGGTTCATGCAGAACCTCACCGGGGCGCACCCGCACGCCGACGGCATCCGGGAGGAGGGAGTCGTCGAGACCGCCACCGGGAGCGGCCAGGTCGGTTTCGTCGACGCCGAGGACATCGCGGCCGTCGCCTTCCACGCCCTGACCGACGAGCACGCGCCCAACGCCGGCCTCGTGCTGACCGGTCCCGAGGCGCTCAGCTACGACGACGTCGCCCGTGTCGTCACCGATGTCACGGGGCGGCGGGTGGTCCACCGTCGCGTCTCCCCCGAGCGGCTGCGCGAGCGCCTGGCCGCGCTGATGCCCGTGGAGTTCGCCTCCCTGCTCGCCGAACTGGACCGGGCCATCGCCGACGGGGCGGAGGACCGCGTCACCGACACCGTCCAGCGCGTCACCGGCCGGCCGCCGCGAGCCTTCCGGGCCTTCCTCCAGGAGGAGACGCGACGCCGGGGGTGACGGTCCGACGCGCTCGGGGGCGGCGTGGGCGGGCGTCGGTCCACGGGCCCTCGGTCCACGGACCGCAGTTCCACGGGCGCTCGGTTCACGGGCCCTCGGTCCGCACGCCCCGCTCGTCGTCCCGCGGCGTCCTCGCGGCGGGTGTCCGGGGCGTGGCGGGCGCCCGCCGCGTGGTGTAGCCGGCGACCTCGTCGAGGTCGCGCACCGCCATGGCGAGGAGGTCGAGCATCGCGAGCTCGGCGCGCGCCGGGTCCTGGTCGCGGACGGCGTCGAGCACCGCGCGGTGGCTGGGCACCGGGTCGTGGGCGCCGGCGTGCGCGTGCACCACGCGGTCACGTTCCCGCAGCACGGGCTCCAGCAGCAGGTCCATGCGGGCGAGCATCTCGTTGCCCGTCGCGGCCAGCAGCGCCCGGTGGAAGGAGGTGTCGGCCTCGGCGGCCGCGAGGGAGTCGGCGCGGGCGCCCGCCATGGCCGAGAGCGCCGACTCCAGGGCGTCGAGGTCGGCCTCGGTCCGGTGGAGCGCGGCGCGGTGGGCGGCGGCCGGTTCGACGATGGAGCGCACGTCGGCCAGGTTCCGCATCAGCCGTTCGCCGACCCCGCCGTCCATGTGCCAGCGGATGACGTCGGGGTCCAGGAGGTTCCAGTGGCCGCGTGACCGGACGAAGGTGCCGCGCTTCTGGCGGGCGTCGACGAGCCCCTTGCCGGCCAGCACCTTCAGGGACTCCCGCATGACGGTGATGCTGACGCCCAGCTCCTCGCCGACCACCCGCAGGTCCAGCGTCGCGCCCTCGGGCAGTTCCCCGCCCACGATGCGGACGCCGAGCGCGTGCACCACCTGCCCGTGCACGCCGCGACCGCTGTAAGACGCCATGTCAACTCTCCCTGGGGCCCGTTGCGGGGGGCGGAACGCGGCCGGGTCGACCGGGCCGCGGAGGCATCATAGCCCTGCGAATTAAATATGAATACATCTTGACAGTGCTGCGGAGCACCCCCACGATGAACCCACTTCACCGAGCCGCCCCGCAGGAGCCACCTGTCATGTTGTCGCTGCGTGCCCAGGAACCGCCCGCGCCGCTCGCCGGCCACCTCGCGATGGGCAGTCCCCGGGGGGCACCCGAGCCCCTCACCGTCGACAGCCGCCGCCTGTCGCGGGCGGGCCGCCCCTGGATCCCCGTCATGGGGGAGTTCCACTTCAGCCGGTACCCCGCCGACGAGTGGCGCGAGGAGCTGCTGAAGACGCGCGCCGGCGGCGTCGACCTGGTCGCGACCTACCTCTTCTGGAACCAGCACGAGGAGGAGCGCGGCAGGTACCGCTTCGACGGCGGGCTGGACGTGCGCCGCTTCGTCGAGCTCTGCGCGGACCTCGACCTCGCCGTCGCCGTCCGCATCGGGCCCTGGTCCCACGGCGAGTGCCGCAACGGCGGCTTCCCCGACTGGCTGGCCGACACCGGATGCGTCCCCCGCACCGACGACCCCGCCTACCTCGCGCTGGTGGAGCCGTACTACGCGCGCGTCGCCCACGAACTCCGCGGACTGTGGCACGGCGACGGCGGCCCCGTGATCGCCGTCCAGGTGGAGAACGAGCTCTACGACCAGCCGGAGCACCTCGCGACCCTGCGGCGCATGGCCGAGGCCGCCGGCATCACCCCGCCGCTGTGGACGGCCACCGCGTGGGGCGCCGCCCAGATCCCCCCGGACGTGCTGCTGCCCCTGTACGGCGGCTACCCGGAGGCGTTCTGGGAGGACGCCCACCCCGGCTGGGCCCGGGAGATGCGCCGCCACTACTTCTTCACCCCGATCCGCGACGACCACGCCATCGGCGCCGACCTCCGCGACGCCGCGCCCGCCGGCAGCGGCCCGGACGACCGCCGCTACCCGTACGCCACGTGTGAGCTCGGCGGCGGCATGGCCATCGCCTACCACCGCCGGCCGCTGGTCCCCGAACGCGACGTCACGGCGCTGGCCCTCACCAAGCTCGGCAGCGGCTCCGTGTGGCAGGGCTACTACCTCTACCACGGCTGCTCGCAGCGCCAGGAACACCGCGTCCCCAACCAGGAGTCGCACGCCACGGGCTACCCCAACGACCTGCCCACCGTCACCTACGACTTCCAGGCGCCGCTCGGCGAGTACGGCCAGGTCCGCCCCTCCTTCCACGCCCTGCGCCAGCAGCACCTCCTCCTGCGGGACTCCGGCGCCGACCTCGCCGACATGGCGCCGTCGCTGCCCGAGGTCCAGCCCGACGGCCTGGACGACCGCGCCACGCTGCGGTGGGCCGTCCGCTCGCGCGGCGACGCGGGCTTCCTCTTCGTCACCAACCACCAGCCGCACGAGCCGCTGCCCGACCACGAGGGCGTGCGCTTCCGCGTGACCCTGGCGGACGACCACACCCTGACCCTCCCCGAGGAGCCCGTCACCGTGCCGTCGGGCGCCTGCTTCGTCTGGCCGTTGGGCTACGAGCTGGGATCGGGTCTCCGCCTGACCTGGGCCACCGCGCAGCCCCTGGCCCGCCTCGACGTCGACGGCACACCGACCGCCGTGCTCGCCGCCACCGAGGGTGTCGCGCCCCGCCTGCTGCTGCCCGCCGGGACGACGGTCGAGGACCCGACGGGCGCCGCGCGGGTGCGGGAGCTCGCCGACGGCACGCTCGTGACCGTGCACCGCCCCGGCACCGACGCGCTGCTGACCGCCCACGGCCCGCGCGGCCCCGTCCGCGTGCTGGTGCTCACCGCCGAACAGGCCCTGCGCGCGAACCGCGTCCACGTCTGGGGACAGGACCGGCTGGTGCTCTGCGACGACCTGGTGCTCGTCGACGGCGAGGAGCTGCGCGTCCACACGACCGCCGCCCCCGAGATCTCCCTCCTGCCCGCGCCCGCCGCCCTGGCCGACGCGGGACCCGGCGTCGAGGACGGCGCCTTCACACGCTGGTCGCTGGGCCCGCCCCCGCCCCCGCCCGTCCCCACCGTCACGTGCGTGCGCGCCGAGGCCGTCGCCGCCCCCGCCCGCACCGGCGGCTCCCACGGCCGGGCCTCCGCCCCGCGGGACGCCGACTTCGCACGGGCCTCCGTCCACCACGTCACCATCCCTCCCGAGATCCTCGACGAGAGCGAGGACGCGGGCGAGGTGCTGCTGCGCGTGACGTACACCGGGGACGTGGCGCGGGCCTACGTGGGCGGCCGGCTCGTCGCCGACCACTTCTGGTACGGCCCCGCGTGGGAGATCGGGCTGCGCCACGTCGCCGCCGAGGCCGTCCGGCACGGCGTCGAACTGCGCGTCCTGCCGCTGGCCCACGACAGCCGCGTCCACGTGGACGCCGCCGCCCGCGACGGCCTGGCCGCCGCCCGCGCCGGGACGTCCGTCGACGCCGTGACCCTCGTGCCCTCCCGGCGGATCAGCCTCCGGGCACCGAAGGAGGTTCGCCATGCCTGACCTCGGCCGCCCCGGCGCACCCAGCCGCCGGGCCCTGCTGCGCGGCGGCGCCGGCCTCGGGCTCGGCCTGCTGGCCGCCCCCGCGCTCACCGCGTGCGGCACCGCCGACGCCGAGCCCGTCACCTCCGGGCCGGTGGACATCAGCCTGTGGACCCACGACCCCGGCTACGTCACCACCTACCAGAACGCCGTCAGCGACGCGGCCCTGACCCGCGGCTCCCGCTTCGACTTCCGTGTCGACGTCACCAACGCCGCCCCCGGCGACATCGTCACCCGCATGATCGCCCAGGCCGTGGCCGACGGGAACACCCCCGACCTCGCGGGCGTCGTCATCGACCAGTTCCCGCGCGTCATGGTCTCCGGCATCGCCGAGCACCTCTTCGTCGACCTGACCGAGACGGTCCGCCCGCTCGGGGACGACCTCCTCAAGCTCGCGCCCTACACGGTCGAGGGCGTCCCCTACGGCCTGGACTCCGACAACTCGATCTCCGTCTACTACTACCGCCAGGACCTCTTCCAGGAGCACGGCGTCCCCGAGGACGTCGCGACGTGGGAGGAGCTGGCCGACCACGGCGAGCGCCTCGCCACCGACCACGACATCAGCCTCGGCATGGTCTCCACCGGCGACAACGGCTCGATCGTCAACGCCTTCCTCCAGTTCCTCCTCCAGCGCGGCGGCGGCCTGTTCGACGAGCGCGGCGAGATCACGCTGCCGTCCGCCGAGGCGCTGGAGGTGCTGGAGTTCATGGTCCGCGGCGTGCGCAGCGGATTCCTGCTCGCCCTCCCCGACCCCTACGGCAGCGCCTGCGCCGCCGCCCTGAAGTCCGGCCGCCTCGCCGCCACCGCCATGCCCAACTGGTACAACGCCTACGGGCTCCAGACCAACGTGCCCGACCAGGCCGGCCGGTGGCGGATGCGCACCCTGCCCCGCTTCTCCGGCGGCGGCCACATCGCCTCCACCCTCGGCGGGACCGCCTTCACCGTGCTGAAGGACAAGCCCCACACCACCGCCGCCCTCGAACTGCTGCGGCGCGTCTACCTCACCCGCGACGGGCAGCTCCTGCGCTACCGCTCCGGCGGCTACCTGCCCACCCTGCGCTCGCTCTACGAGGACCCCGAACTCCTCGCCATCGAGGACGAGTTCCTCGGCCAACGGGTCTTCGACGTCTACGGTCGGGCCGCCGCCGACCTGCCCCTGTTCCACCAGGACGCCGGCATGCAGATCCTCACGGACGTGCTCGGCGGACCCGTCCTCGACGCGCTGATGGGGCGCACGTCCCCCGAGGCCGCGATCGAGGACGGCCTCGGCGCCTACCGACAGCAGGTGAAACGATGACCCCTCCACCCCCGACCGGCACCCCGACCGGCGGTGCCGCCGGCGACACCACCCGTTCCCGCCCGCTCCTCGGCGGGCACCGCCAGCCCGCCGCCACGACGGCCGTGCCCCGGCGCTCGTGGTGGCTACGCCACCAGCGCGAGCTGGCACCGTACGTCTTCATCTCGCCCTTCTACCTGCTCTACGGGCTCTTCCTGCTCGTGCCGATCGGAGTCGGCCTCTACCTCAGCTGCACCGAGTGGGCCGGCCTCGGCACGCCCCGCTGGGTGGGCCTGCGCAACTACCGGGACCTGCTGAGCGACAGCAGCTTCTGGACCGCCGTCCGCAACACCTCCCTCTACGTCGTCTTCACCCTCCTCGTCGTCGTGCCCGCCGCCCTGCTGATCGCCCAGGCCCTCAACGCCCGCGGGCTGCGCGGGCGCGACATGTTCCGGCTGACGTACGTGATGCCCGTGGTGATCTCCCCGATCGTGGTCGCCCTCGTCTTCGGGCTGATCTTCGACCGGGAGTTCGGGCTGGTCAACGGCCTGCTGGAGGCCGTCTTCGGCTTCGGCGGCGTGGACTGGCTCAGCGACCCCACCTGGGCCCGCGTCACCGTCGTGATCCTCGTGCTGTGGCGGTGGACGGGGTACCTGACGATCTTCTTCCTCGCCGGCCTCCAGAACGTCCCCAAGGAGCTCCACGAGGCCGCGGCGATCGACGGCGCCGGACCGGTGCGGCGCTTCTGGGAGGTCACGCTCCCCTCGCTGCGCCCGGTGACCGCGTTCGTCGCCGTCACCGTGCTGATCAGCACGGCCCAGATCTTCGAGGAGCCGTTCCTGCTCACCCAGGGCGGCCCCGGCGAGTCCACCCTGTCGGTCGCGATGTTCATCTTCCGAGCCGGCTTCCAGCGCCAGCAGCTCGGCTACGCGGCGGCGGCCGGCGTTCTCCTCTTCCTCGTGGTGTTCGCACTCGGCCTGCTCGCCATGCGGGCCCTGAAAGTCGGGAGGGACCAGTGACGGCCACGACCACGGCCAGCCACGCCGAGGCGACGACGCGGGAGGAGCCGTCGCGCGCGGCCCGCCGGCCGCCGAACGCGGCGGGACACCGACCGGGACGCGGCGGCCGGGTGCTGCTGTACGCGTTCCTGACCAGCCTGCTGGTCGTGTTCGCGCTGCCCCTGCTGTGGGCGCTCTCGGCCTCGTTCAAGGCGCGCAGCGACATCTTCAGCTACCCGCCGCAGCCTCTGCCGCTGCCGGCGACCCTGGAGAACTACCGCGGCCTGCTGGACGCGCACCCGTTCTGGGGCTGGTTCGTGACCAGCACCGTGGTGGCCGGGATCTCCACGGTGGTGTCCGTGGGGCTGTGCTCGCTGGCCGGGTTCGCCTTCGCCAAGTACCGCTTCCGCGGGAAGCGTTTCCTGTTCAACCTGATGTTCAGCTCGCTGGCCGTGCCGTTCGCCGTGATCGTCGTGCCGCTGTTCGTCATGGTCGCCAAGGCGCACCTGACCACGCCGTACTTCGCGCTCGTCGTGCCCTGGGTGGCGCCCGCCTTCGGGATCTTCATGATGCGGCAGTACACCGAGCAGGCCGTGCCCGACGCCCTGCTCGACGCCGGCCGCGTCGACGGCTGCACCGAGTTCGCCGTCTTCCGGCGGATCGTGCTGCCGCTGCTGCGGCCCGCGCTCGGCGCGCTCGGCGTGTGGTCCTTCCTCGCCAGCTACAACAGCCTGCTCTGGCCGCTCATCGTGGTCAGCGAACCGGGCGACTACACCCTGCCGCTCGGCATCCAGGCGCTGTTCGGCGCCACCGGGCGCCAGTACGACCTGGTGCTCGCGGCCGCGGTGCTCGCCGCCGTGCCGAGCCTGCTGGTGTTCTTCCTGCTGCGCAGGCAGCTCCTCGAAGGACTCACTGCCGGCGCCGTCAAGAGCTGACAGCGTCTCTCCCGTCCCTCCCCAGGAAAGGTCCGGACCCGACGTGCCCACCGCACCCCCCGCCCACCTGCCCGCCACGCTGACGATCTCGCTGTGGGACTTCAGCTGGTACACCCGCACCGGCCCGGGAGAGCCGTTCCACGACCTCGACCGCGCCTTCGCCGAGGCCGTCGAACGCGGCTACAACACCGTCCGGATCTGCGCCATGCCGCTGCTGCTGTTCGGCTCGGGGCTGGACACCACCCGCCTGCGCCTGGGGCCGCTGGGCGGGGCGTACGGGCAGCGGGTGCGCTGGTACGACGTGGCGGGCCCCACCGAGATCGACGGCCGCGCCCAGCTGCTCGCCCTCTTCCGGGCGGCCCGCCGGCACGACTGCTACGTCATCCTCTCCAGCTGGGAGTACCAGCAGAGCCCGTCGTTCGCGGCCGACCGCGCCTGGTTCGACGCCGTGACGCGGATCGACCCCGAACGGCGCGCGGAGGCGCTGGCCGACGCCCTGGCCGACCTCGTCGACTTCCTCGCCGCGCACGACGGCCTCGACGACCGCGTCGCCTTCACCGAACTCCACAACGAGGTGCAGGCCGGGCACCTCACCGACGGACTGCCCGCCGGGGACACCGTCGTGGCGCTCCGGCCCCGGCTGGAGCGCGGCCTGGCCCGGTTCCGCGAGCGCCACCCCGACCGGCCCGTCACCGTCAACTACGCCCAGGTGCCCGTCGGCTCGCTGCGCGGCGTCCCGCGGGACGTCGACGTCGCCGTCTTCCACCCCTACGTCTACGGCGTGCTCGACGAAATGCTGGAGACCTTCGCGCTCCGCGACACCGCACGCCCCTTCCCCCAGGACCTCGCCCGCCGCGAGCTGCTGCGTCCCGGCGCCCCCGACCTGGCGGACTGGCTGCCGCCGGCACAGGACCGGTGGCGGCTGGAGGCGACGGTCGTCGGCCGGCGCGAGGTGTACGTCCACGACTGGTGCGACCCCGACGCCTTCGACGCCTGGCTGTACGACCGGTACGCCGTCCACCGGCTGGCGATGGTGGAGAAGCTGCGCACCTGGATCGCCGCCGCCGCGGACTGGGCGGCGGACGCTGGCGTCCCGCTGGTCCTGGGCGAGGGCTGGGTCGGGTACACGCCGCTGCACGGCTCCTTCGAGGAGGGCCCGGTGGGCGCCGCGTTCTGCCGGCTGGCCGTCGCGGAGGCCGCCCGTGTCGGCGCCTGGGGCTCGGTGGTCTGCTCCAACGCCGCGCCGCACCACCCGATGTGGCACGACCTCGCCCTCCAGCAGGAGTGCGTGGCGCTGCTGCGCGGCGAGGGCGGCGACCGCGGCGCGGGCGGCGAGCGGCGAACGGGCTGACGGCGCGGGGCTGTTGGAGGCGGGGCGAGGAGCGGGGCCGGCGGCGTTCCGTGTGAGACTTCCCCCGGACACCGAACCGCGACGCTCCTCACGAGCCAAGGGAGTTAAACAGCATGCCCGAGGGACCCGCCGGCGCCCCGCAGGACGAGCAGCCGTACGACTGGAGCTGGGCCACTCCCGCCGAGCGGGACCAGCCCCCGCTGCCCGAGATCGACACCACGCGGCCCAGCATCGCCCGGGTCTACGACGCGGGGCTCGGCGGCAAGGACAACTACCCCGTCGACCGCGCCGTCAACGAGGAGGCGCGCAGGATCATGCCGTCCGCGGTGGAGAGCGCCCGCATCAACCGCGAACTGCTCATACGCGGCATCCGCTTCCTCGCCCAGCAGGGCGTCGACCAGTTCCTCGACCTCGGCTCGGGACTGCCGACCGTGCAGAACACCCACGAGGTGGCGCAGTCCGTCAACCCCGACGCCCGCGTGGTGTACGTCGACAACGACCCCGTCGTCCGTGTCCACGGCGAGGCGTTGCTGGCGCGGAACGCCAGCACCAGGGTCGTCATGGCGGACCTGCTGGACGTGGCGGGCGTGCTCGACCACCCCGACGTCGCGGACTTCCTCGACTTCTCCCGCCCCGTCGGCCTGGTGATGCTCGCCGTGGTCCACCACGTGCTCGACGAGGAGGACCCGACGGCCGTGATCAACGCCTACAAGGCGCGCCTCGCACCCGGCAGCCACCTGTTCCTCTCCCACTTCTGCAACAGCTCCCCCGAGGCGCGCGCCCTGGAGGAGCTGCTGGTGGGCGCCCTGGGGCGGGGCCAGTTCCGCACGACGGAGGAGATCACGGCGTTCTTCGACGGCTTCGAGCTCCTGGAGCCGGGCGTCGTGCCGGCCCCGCTGTGGCGCCCCGACCGGCCGGTCAGCCAGCCGCTGGACGACGCCGGGCTGCTGATCGCCGGCGGCATGGGCCGCAAGTCCTGAGGAGGCCGCTCCCGCAGGGAGCCCGCCGCGCGGGCCGTCAGGCCGCCTGGCCGGCGGCGGAGCGGAACGCCGAGGCCGCGTCCATCGACTCGATGCCGTAGACCATCGAGCCGACCGGTGCCCCGCCGGCGGCGGCGTGGACGCGGGCCGCGGCGTCGGCGCCGAGGCCCCCGAACAGCTCGACGAGCCCGACCCGTGCCCCCGCCGCGACCCGCTCGGCGGCCTCGACGTCCGGCACCGCCACCACCGTGAACGCGGCGCCGCCGCCGTTGTCGAAGACGGCCCGGTCCCGCTCCGGGTCGGCGCCCGGCACCAGCACCACGAACAGCTCCGACTGCACCTGGCCGGCCAGGAACGCCAGGTGGAAGCGGGAGATGGCGGCCAGCGACTCGCTGCCGTAGCCGATGGCCCCGACCGGAACGCGGTCACCGACCTCGGCGATCACCCGCGCCGTGCCGACCGGTCCGAACCCGCCGCACAGCTCCACCAGCCCGGCGCCAAGGTGCGGGCGCTGCTGGCGGATCTGCTGGCCCACCACGGGCGCGCCGTCCCGGCCGGCACCCTCGTCGACGCGCGGTCCGGGGCGGCCGACGCGGGCGCCTTCCCGGGCGACGGCGGGGGAGGGGACGGGGGCGGGTTCAGCGGAGGGCGCTGCCCGGCTCGGCGTCGAGCAGCGGCAGCTCGTCGCGGTGCGGCAGACCCTCCCAGTCGCCCGGGGTCGCCACCGCGAACGCGGCGGTCGTGGTGGCGCGGCGCAGCCGCCGGCCCGGGTCGAGCCCGTCCAGCAGCCCCGAGAGGTAGCCCGCGCAGAACGCGTCTCCCGCCCCGACGGTGTCCGCGACGGGGACGGGCTGCGCGGGGCAGTGCACGGGGTGGCCGTCGGGCGCGTACCGCGTCGCCCCGGCCGCGCCCCGCTTGACGAGGACCTCGCCCACTCCCGCGTCGAACAGCCGCCGGGCCCGCCGCGCCTCTTCCTCCTCCCTCGGGCCGCCGTCGACGTCGGCGACCAGCGGCATCTCGTCCTCGGAGGCGATGAGCACGTCGACCGAGCCCAGCAGCGGGCGCAGGGCGGTGGCCGCGTCGGCGGCCGTCCACAGCCGCGCGCGGTGGTTGACGTCGAGGGCGACCGTCCAGCCGCGCCGGCGGGCGTGGTCGGCAGCCTCCCGCACGGCCCCGAGCGGCCCGTCGCCCAGCGCGCAGGTGATGCCGGTCAGGTGCAGGACGCGGGCGCCGTCCTCCAGCGCCGGCAGCAGGTGCGCGAACCGCAGCCGCGAGGCGGCGGAGCCGGCGCGCCAGTACTGCACGCGGGCGATGTCGGCGACGCGCCGTTCCCGCAGCATGGCCCCGGTGGGCGCCTCGGGATCCGTGGTGACGTGGCGCGTCTCGACGCCCTCGCCGCGCAGGGCGCGCCGCACCAGCCGCCCCGGCTCGTCGGCCCCCAACCGGCCCGCCCAACTCACCCGGTGCCCGAGGCGCGCCAGCCCCACTGCGACGTTCGATTCGGCCCCGGCCACGGTGACGCGGGCGGCGCCGCCGACGCTCAGCGCGCCCTCGGCCTGGAGCGACAGCATGGCCTCGCCGAAGGTGAGGACGTCCACCGCCGGGCCGCTCACGACGCCTCCCCGGCGCGGCCCACGACGGCGAGGAACTCCCGCGCCCGCCGCCGCAGGGCCGTCAGGTCGCCGCCGTGGGCCGCGTCCGCCACCAGCGGGCCGCCGACGCCCACGGCGAGCGCGCCGGCGGCCAGGTACGCGGCCGCCGCGGCCGCGTCGACGCCGCCGACCGGCACGACGGGCATGTCGGGGAACGGGTCGCGCAGCGCCGCGAGGTAGGCGGGGCCGCCGAGCGAGGCGGGGAACAGCTTGACGGCGGTGGCGCCCCGCGTCGTCGCCGTGAGCGCCTCGGTCGGGGTGAACGCGCCGGCCAGCACGGGCAGGCGCTGCTCCGCCGCCGCCTCGAACCCCGGGCCGAGGGCCGGGGTGACGAACCACCGCGCCCCGGCGTCCCGGGCGCGCAGCAGGTCGTCCCGGCTGACGACCGTGCCCGCCCCGACCGGCGCGTCGCCGCCCAGCTCGCGCGCCGCGCGGGCGATCACCCCGGCGGCGTCGGCGGTGGTGAGGGACACCTCGACGAGGCCGACGCCCTCCTCCACGAGGGCGAGGACGGCGCGCAGCGACGCCTCGGCGTCACGGCCGCGCACGATGGCGACGAGCCGGTCGCGCCGCAGGTGGGCGGTGAAGCTCGGTGCGTCCATGGCTGACGGTCCCTCCGGTGGCTGGTGGAAATGGGGCTTTCAGGGCAGGGCCGGGTGGCGGGTGGTCACCACTCGGCGAAGGACCCGTCGGGGTGGCGCCAGACCGGGCCGCGCCAGTCGGGACTCGCCCCGTCGGCGGCGCGCACGGCCGCCTCGTCGACCTCGACGCCGAGTCCGGGGCGGGTGGGGCGGGCGAAGTGGCCCTCGTGGAAGCGGAAGACCTCGGGGTCGAGGACGTAGTCCAGCAGCTCGGCGCCGGTGTTGTAGTGGATGCCCATGCTCTGCTCCTGGATCAGGAAGTTCGGCACGGAGAACGCGATCTGGAGGCTGGCCGCCAACGACACGGGTCCCAGGGGGCAGTGCGGCGCGATCTGGATGTCGAAGGTCTCGGCGAGGGAGGCCATGCGGCGCACCTCCGAGATGCCGCCGGCGTGGGAGAGGTCGGGCTGGAGCACGGCGATGCCCGCCTGGAGGGCGGGAAGCGCGTCGGTGCGCGAGTACAGGCGCTCGCCGAGGGCCACGGGCACGGGGGAGGCGTCGACCAGCTCGCGCAGCAGGTGCGGGTACTCGGGGAGGACGGGCTCCTCGGCGAAGAGCGGGTTGAGGGGGGCGAGCCGGGCGAGCACCTTGCGGGCGTTGGCGGCGGTGAAACGGCCGTGGAAGTCGAGGGCGAAGTCCCGGTCAGGGCCCAGGACGTCGCGGACGGTCCCGGCCCGGTCGAGGACGCCGTCGAGGTCGGTGGTGGTCGCCAGCCGGTTCATCCGGCCCGAGGCGTTCATCTTCACCGCGGTGAAGCCCGCCTCGACCTGCGCGGCGACGGCCTCGGCGAGCTGGCCCGGGTCGTCCCCGCCGACCCAGCTGTAGGCCCGGACGCGGTCGCGGACCGGGCCGCCGAGGAGGACGTGGACCGGGACGCCGAGGGCCTTGCCTGCGATGTCCCACAGCGCCTGGTCGAGCCCGGCGACCGCGCTGGAGAGGATGGGGCCGCCCCGGTAGAAGGAGCCCTTGGTCATGACCTGCCAGTGGTCCTCGATGCGGAGCGCGTCGCGACCGACCAGGAGCTCGGCCAGCTCGTGGACGGCCGTGCGGACGGTGGCCGCCCGGCCCTCGACGACGGGCTCTCCCCACCCGACGACGCCCTCGTCGGTCTCGACGCGGCAGAACAGCCAGCGGGGTGGGACGGCGAAGGTCTCCACGCGTGTGATCTTCAAGTGCGGTGCTCCAGGGGGTCGGGTCGGGGCGGAGGTCCGGGTCAGGAGGAGGTCTTCAGGACGCTCCACCCGCCGTCCACGACGAGCGAGGCCCCGGTCACGAACGAGGCGTCGTCGCTGAGCAGGAACGCGATCGTGGCGGCGACCTCCTCGGGTCTGCCCAGCCGCCGCATCGCGGTCTGCTCGGCGCTGGCGCGGCGGTCCTCCTCGCCGACGCCGTCCCACGCCCGGGTGAGGACGGGGCCGGGCAGCACGGCGTTGACCCGCACCTCGGTCCCGTACTCCACGGCCAGCTGCCGGGTCAGACCGGTCAGCCCGGCCTTGGCGGCGGCGTACGCGGGGCGGCCCGGCAGACCGACCATCGCGTGCACGGAGGAGACGATCACGGCGCTTCCCGCGGTGGCGCGCAGGTCGGGCAGGCAGGCGCGGAAACCGAGGAAGGAGCCGGTCAGGCTGACCGACAGCTGGCGGTTCCACTCCTCGGCGTCGATGGCGTGCGCGGGCGCGACGCGCACCGTGAAGGCGTTGCTGACCAGCGCGTGCACCGGGCCGTAGGCGTCGCGCGCCGCGGCGACGGCGGCGTCCCACGACGCGGGCCGGGAGACGTCGCAGTGCTGGAAGAGCGCCGTCCCTCCCGCCGCCCGGAGGCGTTCCACCGTCTCGCGTCCGGCGTCCCGCGCGACGTCGGCCACGACGACGTTGGCGCCTTCGGCGGCCAGGCGCGCGGCGGTCGCGGCTCCGATGCCGGAGGCGGCGCCGGTGACCAGAGCGCACCGTCCCTGGAAACGGCCCTGAGGGGGGTGGGTCACGGTACGTTCACTCCACGGAGGTCCGGGGTCGGCGGGACGGGCGGTCGGCCGCCCGGAAGAATTTAATAATAATTAATCGGTGCTGCCAAGGGGGTCGAGGCGGCGCACCCCCGCCCCTCGCGTCACCGCCGCCGCCCACGACGGGCGTCACTCCCACTCGACCCCGCGCCCCGGCGCCTCGTCGAAGACCAGCCACGTCCGGGTCGAACGAACCCCCGGGACCTCCTGTATGTGCTCCAGCACCACCTGCCGCAGCGTGTCGTTGTCAGGGGTGCGGGCCAGCGCGAGGATGTCGAAGTCCCCGCCGACGAGCGAGAAGTGCTCGACGTAGGGGATCTGCGACAACTCCCGCGAGACGGTGCGCCAGGTGTTCTGCTCGATGGTGATCATGACGTAGGCGCTGGTGCCCAGGCCCGCGCGCTGCGGATGGAGCCGCGGCGCGAAGCCGCGGATCACGCCCTCGGACATCAGCCGGCCGATGCGCGTGTACGCGTTGGCACGGGAGATGTGGACGCGGTCGGCCAGCGCCCGGATCGAGATGCGGCCGTCTCTGAGCAGCCCGGCGATGAGGGCCCGGTCCGTCGTGTCGAGCGGTACGGCAGAACGTCCGGCGTCGTGGCCTCCTTCGGGGGAATCGGGCGACATGTTGCTCACCTCCCCGGTGGTGTACCAGCAGGATGTCGCCATTTATTACCGCATCTTGAGCAGATATACGCGCCGGGCGGACGATCGCGGTGCCACGTCGTCACGGAAGGCGGGTGCCCTGGATGACCGCGAAGACCTCACGGCGCACGGTGCGGGGGCTGTTGCCCTCCACCGCGCCCGTCCGATTCGTCACCGAGACCGGGGGCGCGGCCGGCCGGGCGCCCGCCGGATACGCCGAGCCCCCGGCCGAGTTGCTGCGCGAGGCGTTCCGGCGCATGGTCGTCGGCAGGCGCCTGGACGCACAGGCCACCGCCCTCACCAAGCAGGGCCGCCTCGCCGTCTACCCCTCCAGCCGGGGACAGGAGGCCTGCCAGATCGGGAGCGTCCTCGCGCTGCGGGAGGAGGACTGGCTCTTCCCGACCTACCGCGACACCGTCGCGGTGATGGCCCGCGGCGTCGACCCCGTCGAGGCGTTGACGCTGCTGCGCGGCGACTGGCACTGCGGCTACGACCCGCTGGCGACCCGGGTGGCACCCCAGTGCACGCCGCTGGCCACCCAGGCGCCGCACGCCGTCGGCCTGGCCGACGCGCTGCGCCGCCGGGGCGAGGGCGGCGTGGTGATGGTCCTGGTCGGGGACGGCGGGACGAGCGAGGGCGACTTCCACGAGGCCCTCAACTTCGCTGCCGTCTTCCACGCCCCCGTCGTCTTCCTCGTCCAGAACAACGGCTACGCGATCTCCGTCCCCCTGGCGCGCCAGACCGCCGCGCCGGCCCTCGCCTACAAGGGCGTCGGCTACGGCGTCCCCTCCGAACAGGTCGACGGCAACGACCTGGTGGCCGTCGTGTCGGTGCTGACCGCCGCGGTCGAGCACGCCCGCGCCGGCCGGGGCCCGTTCCTCGTGGAGGCCCACACCTACCGCATGGAGCCCCACACCAACGCCGACGACGCGACGCGCTACCGCGACGAGGCCGAGGTGAAGCGGTGGAGCGCCGCCGACCCGCTGCACCGGCTGGAGGCCCACCTGCGCGGCCGGGGCCTGATCACCGACGAGGACGTGGCCTCGGCACGCGAGGAGGCCGAGCGCCGCGCGGCCGGCCTGCGCGCCCGGATGAACGCCGAGGACACCCCCGACCTCCTCGAACTCTTCGACCACGTCTACGCCGACCCCACGCCCCAGCTGCTGGAACAGCGCGGGCAGTTGGCGGCCGAGCTGAACGCCAGGGAGCAGTGACATGGCGACGGTCACGATGGCGCGGGCCCTCAACGACGCCCTGCGCGACGCGTTGCGCGACGACGAGCGCGTGCTGGTCCTCGGCGAGGACGTCGGCCCGCTCGGCGGCGTCTTCCGCGTCACCGACGGACTGACCCGCGAGTTCGGCGAGCAGCGGTGCTACGACACCCCCCTCGCCGAGTCCGGGATCGTGGGCCTCGCGGTGGGCCTGGCGATGGGCGGCTTCCGGCCCGTGGTGGAGATGCAGTTCGACGCCTTCGCCTACCCGGCCTTCGAGCAGATCGCCTCGCACGTCGCGAAGTTCAGGAACCGCACCCGCGGCCGGGTCGGGCTGCCGATGGTGATCCGCATCCCCTACGCGGGCGGCATCGGCGGCGTCGAACACCACGGCGACTCCAGCGAGGCCTACTACGCCCACACCCCGGGCCTGAAGGTCGTCACCCCCGCGACCGTCGCCGACGCCTACTGGCTGCTGCGCGACGCCGTCGCCGACCCCGACCCGGTGGTCTTCCTGGAGCCGAAGAAGCTGTACTGGACCAAGCAGGAGGCCGACCCGCGGCGGCGCGCCACGGACCCGTTCGGCCGTGCCACCGTCCGGCGCCGCGGGCGCGACGCCACGCTCGTGGCCTACGGGCCCGCGCTGCCGGTCGCGCTGGAGGCGGCGGAGGCGGCGGCCGGCGACGGCGTCGACCTGGAGGTCGTGGACCTTCGCACGCTCGTGCCGTTCGACGACGAGACGGTCGCCGCCTCGGTGCGCAGGACCGGCCGGTGCGTCGTCGTCCAGGAGGCACAGGGGTTCGCCGGGGTCGGCGCCGAGGTCGCCGCACGGGTCCAGGAGCGCTGCTTCCACTCGCTGGCCGCGCCCGTGCTGCGCGTCGCCGGCTTCGACATCCCCTACCCGCCGCCCAAGCTGGAGCACGCCCACCTGCCCGCCGTCGACCGCGTCCTCGACGCGGTCGACCGCCTCCAGTACGACGAGGTGCCCGACGTCCTCCACCTGGCGAGGAGGGCGGCGTGACCACCACCGGCATCCTCACCGAGCGGCTCTTCCGCCTGCCCGACCTCGGGGAGGGCCTGACCGACGCCGAGATCCTCCAGTGGCGGGTCGCCGTCGACGACACCGTCGAGGTCGACCAGGTCGTGGTGGAGGTCGAGACCGCCAAGGCCGCCGTCGAGGTGCCCGTGCCCTACGCGGGCACCGTGCTCGCCCTCCACGCCGAGCCGGGAGCCCGCGTGGCGGTAGGCGAACCCCTCATCTCCGTCCGGCCCCCGCAGGAGGACCCACCCGCGCCCCGGGACGCCGACGGCGCCGCCGGGCGCGACGGCGAGGCGGCCCCGGACGGCGAGGACACGCCGGACGGATCCCCGGACGGATCGGGCAACGTGCTGGTCGGCTACGGCACCGCCCGCGCCCCCGCGCCCCGCAGGCGACGCGGCACCTCACCCGCGCGCGCCACCCCGGCCCGGAGCACCGCGGCGCCGGGCGACACCGCCGCCGTTCCAGAGTCCGCCCCCGAGGCCGCCCCGGACGCCGCCCCCCTCGTGATCTCCCCGCTGGTGCGCAGGCTGGCGCGGGACCACGGCATCGACGTCGCCCGGCTCACACCCAGCGGCCCGCACGGCGTCGTGCTGCGCCGCGACGTCGAGCGGGCCATCGCGCGCGGAGCCCCGGCCGAGCGCGCCGCGCCGGCCCCCGCCCCCACGGCCCCGCCCGCCCGGCCGTCGGCGGACGAGGAGCGCGTCCCGCTGCGCGGCCTGCGCCGCGCCGTCGCGGAGAAGCTCTCCCGCAGCAGGACCGAGATCCCCGACGCCACCACCTGGGTCGACGTCGACGCGACGGGGCTGCTGCGCGCCAGGGACGAGCTGCGGGCCGCGGCACCCGAGAGCCGCATCGGCCTGCTGGCGCTGCTGGCCCGCGTCTGCGTCGCCGGCCTGCGCGCGTTCCCCGAGCTCAACGCGACGGTCGACACCCGGCGCGGCGAGATCGTCCGCCTGAACCGGATCCACCTCGGCTTCGCCGCCCAGACCGAGCGCGGGCTCGTCGTCCCCGTCGTGCGCGACGCGCACCGCATGACCACCGCGGGCCTGGCCGCCGAGATCGCCCGCCTGACCGACCTCGCCCGCTCGGGCGAGCTGCCCCCCGAGTCCCTGACCTCGGGCACCTTCACCCTCAACAACTACGGCGTCTTCGGGGTCGACGGCGCCACCCCCATCATCAACCACCCCGAGGCCGCGCTGCTCGGCGTCGGCCGCGTCCTCGACCGCCCCTGGGCGGTCGACGGCGCCCTCACCGTCCGCAAGATCACCCAGCTCTCCCTCACGTTCGACCACCGGGTCTGCGACGGCGGCGTCGCCGGGGGCTTCCTGCGCTTCGTCGCCGACCGCGTGGAACGCCCCGCGACCCTGCTGGCCGAGCTGTGACCCGTCCCCCCGCCGCGCAGGAAGGTGACGCCGACATGCCCCACCCCACCACCGCCCCGACCGACTTCTTCGCCGAGCACCAGGAACTGCTCCGGCGGGCCACCACGGCCATCGAGGAGCGCGGCCACTTCTCGCCCTACGTCGAGATGCCGAGCACCTCGGCCTACGGCGAGGAGGCGCCGCCCCGCGGCGAGGCCGCCTTCCAGGCGCTACTCGGCCGCCCCTTCGAGCTGCCGGGGCATCCGGGCGACGGACTGGTGCGCGGCGTCGAGGTCTCGCCCTACGGCTTCGAACTCGGCGTCGACTATCCACGCGTCACGCCCGAGCAGGCGGTGTCCGCCGCCGGGGCCGCCGCCGCCGCGTGGCGGGCCGCGAGCCCCGACACCCGCGCCGGCGTCGCCGCCGAGATCCTCTCCCGGCTCAACGCCGCCAGCTTCGAGATCGCGCACGCGGTGCAGCACACCACCGGCCAGGCCTTCGTGATGGCCTTCCAGGCGGGCGGCCCCCACGCCCAGGAGCGCGGCCTCGAAGCCGTCGCGTACGCGTGGCGGGAGCAGACGCGCCTCCCGGGCACGGCCCGGTGGGTCAAGCCCCAGCGCAGGGGCGAGCCGCTGGCGCTGGAGAAGACCTACACCCCCGTGGGCCGGGGCGTCGCGGTGCTGATCGCCTGCACCACCTTCCCCACCTGGAACGGCTACCCCGGCCTGTTCGCGAGCCTCGTCACCGGCAACCCGGTGATCGTCAAGCCGCACCCCCGGGCGGTGCTGCCGCTCGCGATCACCGTGCGCGTCGCCCGCGAGGTCCTGGCGGAGGCGGGCTTCGACCCCGACGTCGTCCTCCTCGCCGCCGAGCGGCCGGAGGACGGCACGGCCACCGTGCTGGCCACCCACCCCGAGGTGCGCGTCGTGGACTTCACCGGATCGACGCGGTTCGGCGACTGGCTGGAGGCCAACGCCCGCCAGGCCGCCGTCTTCACCGAGAAGGCCGGCCTCAACACCGTCGTCGTCGACTCCACCGACGACTACACGGGCCTGCTGCGCAACCTCTCCCTCTCCCTCGCCCTCTACAGCGGGCAGATGTGCACCACGCCGCAGAACATCCTGGTGCCGCGCGAGGGCCTGACCACCGACCAGGGGCTCCGCACCGTCGACGCGTTCGCCGCCGACCTCGGCGCCGCGCTCGACCGGCTCCTCGGCGACCCGCGGCGGGCGAGCGCCACCCTCGGCGCGATCGTCGGCGACGCCGTGCTGAAGCGCCTGGAGGAGGCGGCCGGGCTCGGGCGCACGGCCCACCCGTCCAGCGCCGTGGAGCACCCCGAGTACCCCGAGGCGACCGTCAGGACGCCGCTGGTGGCGCGGCTGGAGGCGGACGCCGACGAGGAGACCTACACCCGCGAGTGGTTCGGCCCCGTCTCCTTCGTCATCGCCACCGACTCCACCGAGCACAGCCTGCGAATCCTGAGCGACGCGGTGCGGCGCCACGGCGCGCTGACGGCCGTGGTGCACACGACCGACGAGACGGTGCTCGCCGCCGCCAGGCAGACGGCCCTCGCGGCGGGCGTGCACCTGTCGGAGAACCTCACCGGCGGCGTGCTGGTCAACCAGTCCGCCACGTTCAGCGACTTCCACGGCTCCGCGGCCAACCCGGCGGCCAGCGCCACCCTCACCGACCCGGCGTTCGTCCTGGGCCGCTTCACCGTGCTCCAGTCCCGGCGGCACGTCGCCGCGACGGCGCCCGCCGAGGGGGCGGGCGGCGGTGCCTGACGTGCCCGAGGAGGCGTGGCTGTGCGACGGCGCGCGGACGCCGCAGGGCCGCTACGGCGGCGCGCTCGCCACCGTGCGCCCCGACGACCTCGCCGCCCTGGTGGTCGGCGAGACGGTGCGGCGGGCCGGGATCCCCGGCGAGGCGGTGGACGAGGTGATCCTCGGGGCCGCCAACCAGGCGGGCGAGGACAACCGCGACGTGGCCAGGATGGCGGCGCTGCTCGCCGGGCTGCCCGCCAGCGTGCCCGGCTACACCGTCAACCGGCTGTGCGCCTCGGGCCTCACGGCCGTCGCCTGCGCCGCCCAGGCCGTGCGGTCCGGCGAGGCGGACCTCGTGGTCGCGGGCGGCGTGGAGTCGATGACCCGCGCGCCCTGGGTGATGGCCAAGCCCGGCACGCCGTGGGCCAGGCCGGGAGAGGTCCACGACACGGCGCTCGGCTGGCGCTTCACCAACCCGCGCTTCACCGCCGCCGACCGGGCCGTTCCCACGGACACGGACACGGACACGGCCGGGCCGGCGGCGCCGGTGACCCTGTCGATGGGGGAGACCGCCGAGGAGGTGGCCGCACTCGACGGCATCACCCGCGCCGAGGCCGACGCCTTCGCGCTGCGCAGCCACCGCCGGGCCGTCGCCGCCCAGGACGCCGGCCACTTCGACCGCGAGATCGTGCCGGTGCCGGCGCTGCCGCCCGACGGCGAGGTGACCCGTGACGAGGGCCCCCGCCGCACCACCTCGGCCGAGAAACTGGCGGCGCTGCGCCCCGTCTTCCGCGAGGGCGGCGTCGTCACCGCGGGCAACGCCTCGCCCCTGTCCGACGGCGCCGCCGCCCTGCTCGTCGCGAGCCGGACGGCGGCACGACGCCACGGGCTCACCCCGAGGGCCCGCGTCGTCGCCGCCGCCTCGGCCGGGGTGCCGCCCCACCTCATGGGCCTCGGCCCGGTGCCCGCGACCGAGAAGGCCCTGGCCCGCGCCGGGTGGACCGTCGGCGACCTCGACGCCGTGGAGCTGAACGAGGCGTTCGCCGCCCAGGCGCTCGCCGTCATCCGCCGCCTGAAGCTCGACGAGGCCCGCGTCAACGCCGACGGCGGCGCCATCGCCCTCGGCCACCCGCTGGGCTGCTCCGGCGCCCGCGTCCTGCTCACGCTCCTGGGCCGCATGGAGCGTGACAACGCCCGCCGGGGCCTTGCCACCCTGTGCGTGGGCGTGGGCCAGGGCGCCGCGATGCTGCTGGAGCGGCTGCCGTGAGCGCCCCCGCCCCGCCGGGCGTCCTCGGCGTCGTCGGCGGCGGCCGCATGGGCGCCGGCATCGCGCAGTCCTTCGCGGCCGCCGGCTCGGCCGTCACCGTGGTGGAGCGCGACGAGGCCGCTGCCGCCGCCGCCCGGGACCGGGTCGCCGCCGGCCTCGCGCGGGCCGCCGAGCGCGGCGCCCTCACCGAGCCGCGCGAGCGGGTGATGGGCCGCGTCACGACGGTCACCTCCCTGGCCGCCCTCCCACCCGGGGCCGACCTCGTCGTCGAGGCCGTCCACGAGGACGCCGCCCTCAAGGCCACGGTGCTCGCGGCGGCCGAACGCGCCGTGGCCGAGCGGACGGTGCTGGCCACCAACACCAGCTCGCTGCCGGTCACCGAGCTGGCCAGCGCCCTCGCGCGGCCCGGCCGCTTCCTCGGCATGCACTTCTTCAACCCCGTGCCCGCCTCCGCGCTCGTCGAACTCGTCGTCACGGCCGACACCGCCGACGACACCCTCGCCGCCGCGCGGTCCTACACCCGCGCCCTCGGCAAGACCGACGTCGTCGTCCGCGACGCGCCCGGCTTCGCCAGCAGCCGCCTCGGCGTGGCCCTCGGCCTGGAGGCGATCCGCATGGTCGAGGAGGGCGTCGCCGCGCCCGAGGCGATCGACGACTGCATGCGCCTGGGCTACCGACACCCGATGGGCCCGCTGCGCCTGACCGACCTGGTCGGCCTCGACGTGCGGCTGGCCATCGCCGAACACCTGCACGCGGCCCTCGGCGAACGCTTCGCGCCGCCGCGGCTGCTGCGCGAGAAGGTCGCCCGCGGCGAACTCGGCCGCAAGTCCGGAGAGGGGTTCTACACATGGCAGTGAGCGACGCCCCCGCGCCCCGGGGGCACGAGGTCGGCTACGCCCTCGACGGCGCCGTCGCGGTGATCGAGCTACGCCGCCCCGCCGCGGGCAACGCCCTCGACACCACGATGAAGGAGGGCCTGCTGGCGGCCGTGGAGCGGGCGGCGGACGCGGGCGACGCCGTCCGGGCGGTGCTCCTGACCGCCGAGGGCCGCGCCTTCTGCGTCGGGCAGGACCTGAAGGAGCACGCCCTCGCCCTCACCGACCGACCCGACACCGCGTTCGACACCATCGACCGGCACTACAACCCCCTGGTGCGCGCCCTGGCCGCCCTGCCGCAGCCCGTGGTCGCGGCCGTCGAGGGCGCCTGCGCCGGAGCGGGCCTCGGCCTCGCCCTGACGGCGGACCTCCGGGTCGCGGCGGAGACCGCCCGTTTCGCGACGGCCTTCGCCGGCGTGGGCCTCGGCCCCGACACGGGGGTGAGCCGGGCGCTGGCCCGGCTCCTCGGCCCCTCGCGCGCCGCGGGCCTGCTGATGCTGGGCGACCCCTTCTCCGCCGAGGAGGCCGCCGGCTGGGGCCTGGTCCACCGCGTCGTCGCCGAGGGCCGCGCGCGGGAGGAGGGACTCGCCCTCGCCCGACGCCTGGCCGCGGGGCCCACGGCGGCGTTCCGCGAGATCAAGGAGCTCCTGGCGAGCGCCGCCACCGTCCCCCTCGAGACCGCCCTCGAACGGGAGGGAGCGGCCCAGCGGCGGCTGGGCGCGACGGCGGACCACCGCGCCGCCGTCACCGCCTTCCTCACCCGCGAGATCCCCCGCTTCCAGGGCCGGTGACGGCCCCTCCCACGACCGAAGGACACGGGCCGATGACC
>NZ_JBQQBZ010000052.1:0-40907 GCF_052245655.1 Streptomyces sp. 4N509B | reverse complement strand
GCGGCGCCGGGCGCCACGCCGACGCCCGTCGCCACCACCCGCGCCCACGACCCGCCCACCCCGACGGCCCGCGGGCTCGCGGCCCGTTCGACGTCGACCCGCGCCAGCGCCTGCGGGATCGTGATGACCCCTTCCCGCACCAGGTCGACGGCCCAGCGCGCCGCCGCCAGCGGCGTGCTGGTGGAGGTGCGCGCCTGGAGGAGGTGGAGGACGCCGCTCTCCACGGTGAACTCGATCTCCAGCACGTCGCGGTGGGCCCGCTCCAGCCGCCGCCCGAAGCCGAGCAGCCGCTCGTACACCTCGGGCAGCGCGCGGCGCAGCTCCGCCAGCGGGCGGGGGGTGGTCCGGCCGCCGACGAGCTCCTCGCCCTGGGCCCTGGGCAGCCACTCCCCGAACGGCGCCGGCTCGCCCGTGACGGGGTCGCGCGTGACGTACACGCCGGTGCCGGAGCGGTCGTCGCGGTCGCCGAAGACCATCGCCTGGACGGTCACGGCGGTGCCGAGGTCGTCGGGGATCCCGTGGGCCGCCCGGTACGCGCGTGCCCGGTCGCCACGCCAGGAGTCGAAGACGCGGCAGACGGCCGCGCGCAGCTCCTCGAGGGCGCGCTCCCTCGGCGGCGTCCGCCCGACGTTGAGCACCGTGTCCATCATGCCCGGCATGCTGACCGGCGCGCCGGACCGCACGGACACCAGCAGGGGAGGGGGGCCGCCCAGGCGGGAGCCGGTCCGCTGCTCCAGCACGGCGAGCTCCGCGCGCACCCGGTCCCACAGCTCGTCGGGAACGCGGTCGCCGTGTTCGACGTACCGGCGGCACGCCGCCGTGGTGAGGGTGAACGCCGGCGGCACGGGGAGGCCGAGCTGGTGCATCCGCAGCAGGCCCCAGCCCTTGCCGCCGAGGAGGTTCCGGTCGGCGGGGACCGAGCCGTCCAGCGGCACCGTCAGCCGCTCGCCCGGCCCACCGCTCCCGCCTGCCCCGCCGGCCGTACCGGGGGAGGGCGTGGTGGCCTCGTTCACGACCTCAGTCCTCCCCGGACAGCCGCAGCCAGCAGTTCTTCAACACCGGGCGCCCGTCGAGGCTCGCCCCGACGACGTAGGTGTGGGCCACGGGGGAGGTGTGCGCGACGAAGTCGACGGCGCTGTCGGGCAGCACGGGCCGGCTGAACCTGGCGTGGAGGTCCACCAGCCGCTCCCGCCGCCGCTTCCGCAGGGCGGCGACCAGCGCGCTGACCCCGGTCGCCAGGGTGCACATGCCGTGCACGATGCGGCTGGGGTGGCCGGCCTCGCGGGCGGCGTCGTCGTCGAGGTGCAGCGGGTTGTGGTCGTCCGCGGCGTCCGCGTAGCGCGCCGGGGCCCCCGCGTCGAACACGCGGCGCAGCCGCGTCGCGAGAGGGCCCCTCTCCGGCGGGCCGGCGCGCCGGGGGGCCGGCGGCAGGCCGGTGCTGCCCCGCACGGCCAGGGTGCTGTCCATCGACACCACGGGCCGGTCGTCCCGGTCCAGCAGCACGCTGTGGACGATCGCCGCGTCGTTGAAGCCGAAGCCCACGACGTCGGTGACGCTCACCCGCCCCGTGAGCCGGTCACCCACCCGCAGCTCGCGGTGGACGCGCATGCGCTGCTCGGCGTGGAGCACCAGCTGGTCACGGGTGTTCAGCTCCGGCGACTGGTAGATGGTCCGCCACAGGGGCGCGACCAGCCGCACGGCGTAGAACGGCGAGGCGGTGCCGTGCCTGAGGTGGTCTGCCGGATCGTCGCCGATGGCCTCGGCGTAGGCGCTGCTGGCGTCGGCGTCCACGCGCAGCCCCGTCGATTCGTAACTGCGGCCGATCAGGGCCCTGCGGTCTGGCATGCGTCCCTCCGCGTCGGTTCTCACCCTTTTCACGCAACAACTTCACGCAACGACTTCACGCAACAACGCGCCGCGCTTTCGCGGCAGACCCTAGGTCGCGGCGTGGCGGAAACAAAGACGCAAGTGCGGAAGTGACGACCGGAAATCCCGGTCGCCTCCCGCATGTGCGGCTTTCGCACCGCGCCCGCGGCAAGTGCGGTTCTGGGATTGTTCCGCCACCCGCCGCCGTGCTGCACTGCGTTTCGTTCCCCACGCCCACCGGCGATTTCCGTTCGGCTGGTTCCCTGGCCGTCGGCCACGGAGTAGTTCCCCGACCATGGGAGGTTTGTGGTGTCTGTCGATCGTGGTGAGATCTTTTCCCGACTGCGGGTGCAGATGGCGAAGAACCTGGAGGTCGACGAGGCCGATATTCACCTCGAATCGCGCCTCGTCGACGACCTCGACGCCGACTCGCTCGACCTGCTGGAGCTGATTCTCGCCCTCAAGGGCGAGTTCGGGATCGCCGTCAACGACGGGGAGGTCAAGCAGCTGCTGACCGAGCTGGCCCGCTTCCTGCCCGACGCCGTCGGCAACGGCGGCCAGCTGACCGACCAGGACCTGGCCGAGGTCTCCCGCCGGCTCGCGGTCGCGAACGTCGTCGAGTTCATCGCCCACCGGGTCGGCTCCGATGCGTGAGGACGAGGCCGACCGCGTCGTCATCACCGGCCTCGGCGTGGTGACCGCGGCGGGCTGGTCGGTGGACGAGACCTGGTCGGCCGTCGCGGAGGGCGAACGGTTCGGGCAGCGGCTGGACCACTTCCCGCTGTTCGACGCCGGCACCCGCGTCGGCGCCCCCGTGCCCGGCAGGACGGCCAACGCGGCGACGCGGTCCCACGCCGTCGAGTTCGGCGAGCACGCCGTCGGCCAGGCGCTGGAGCAGGCGGGCCTGACGCGGGAGGCGGCGGCGGTGGACGTCGCCCTCGTCGCCACCCACGGGGAGCGGCAGCTGCCGCTCCCCGGCCAGCGACCCGTCATCGGCACGGCCGCCGAGATCGTCACGGCCGTCCAGCGCGCGGCGGGCGCCCGCCGCGCGACCGGCCTGTACGGCGCCTGCGCCGGCGGCGGGCTGGCGATCGGCTCGGGCATGAAGCTCGTCCAGTCCGGCCAGGCCGAGGTGGTCCTGGCCGGCGGCACGGACTGCCTGCTGCGCGAGATCGACTTCTTCTCGTTCTGCAGCCTGTACGCGATGACCGCGCGGGACTGCGACCCCGCCGAGGCGTCCTGCCCGTTCGACGCCCGCCGCGACGGCTTCCTGCTGTCGGAGGGCGCGGCCTTCGTCGTCCTGGAGTCCGCCGGCCACGCCGCGGCGCGGGGCGCGCAGCCCCTGGCCGCCGTGGACGGCTTCGGCTTCTCGCAGAACGCCTACCACATGGTCGCCTCGCCGCCCGACGCGCTCGGCCCGCAGTACTCGATGAGCAGGGCGCTGGACGACGCCGGCGTCAACCCCGAGGACGTGGACTACGTCAACGCCCACGGCACCAGCACCCGGGACAACGACTGGTGCGAGACGCTCGGCATCCGGCGGGCGTTCGGCCCCGCCGCCGAGTCGGTACCGATCAGCTCGCTCAAGGGCGCCCTCGGCCACAGCATGGCCTCGGCCGGCGACGTCGAGACGGCGCTGTGCGTCCAGGCGCTGCGCCACAACGTGATACCGGCGACGGCCAACCTCACCACCCCCGACCCCAACTGCGACCTCGACTACGTGCCGCGCACGGCCCGCGAGCGGCCCCTGCGCACGATCGTGAAGAACAGCTTCGGGTTCGGCGGCCACAACGCGTCCCTGGTGCTCGGAAAGGTGTGAGAGACGGATGAAGAGCACGCCACCCGGCGACGCCGTCCTGCTGTCCGCGATCGGCTCCGCCGACCTCCCGGCGGACCTGGAGAAGCGGACGAGGGCCAGGGCGCCGCGAAAGGTGAACCGACTGCTGGAACGGGCCCTGTACGCCCCGTTCGTCGCGGCCACGGAGCTTCTGGACCGAGCCGCCGACCGGGCGGCCGACGGCGCGGCACCCCCACTGGACCGGGAGAACGTCGCCCTCTACACGGTGAGCAACTGGGACCCCTCGATCCCGATCCCCGACTACGCGAGCGAGCCGGCGCCCGACCTCGTCGAGCGGCTCAGCACGTTCTACATCCGCCCGGCCAACCCGACGGACTGGCTGTGCCGGATGCCCAACAACCCGCTGTGCAACGTCGCCATCACCGCCGGCCTGCGCGGTCCCAGCATGCACTACATCGGCGGCGCCGACGCCCTGTCCCTCCTCACCACCGTCGCCGCCTCCACGGTGGCGAGCGGCATGGCCAGCGCGGCGCTGCTGGTCGCCTTCGACCTGCCGGAGGGGACGGAGCACCTGCTGGCCAGGGACAGCGACGCCACCGCCGCCGCCGTGCTCATCGGCCCGGCCGCCGACGGCCTCGCCGAGGGCCGGGACGCGGTGGACGCGGTGGGCGCGGTGGGCGCCGCCGCGTTGGCCCGCTTCGCCGCCGCGGCCGAGCCCGGCGCCGGGGCGGTCGCCACCCTCGACCGCTTCGTCGAGCACCTCGGCGGGGACGCGGCCGGCGACCTCGCCGGCCGGGGAACGGACCACGGCGCGGGCCGCACCGGCGTGCTGACCGGGGAGGCGCGATGACGAGCCGCGTCGCCCTGGTCACCGGCGCCTCCGGCGCCCTGGGCGCGGCCTGCGCCCGCGTCCTGGACGCCCGCGGCTTCCGCGTGGCGCTCCACCACGTGGAGAACGAGGACAGCGCCCGCAAGCTGGCCGCGGAGCTGAACAACCCCACGGCACTCGTGCGCGCGGACGTCGCCGACTGGTCCTCGGTCACCGCGATGGTCGAGCAGGTGACCGACGAGCTGGGCCCGGTGTCGGTGCTGGTCAACTCCGGCGCCGTCCGCCGCGACGGCCTCATGGCCACCCAGTCGGTCAGCGAGTGGACCTCCACCATCCAGGTCAACCTCATCGGCACCTTCCACACCTGCCGCGCCGTGCTGCCCGGCATGCTCGGCGCCCGCTGGGGACGCATCGTCAACGTCGTGTCGCCGGCGGGCCTGATCGGCAGCCGCGGCCAGACCGCGTACTCCGCCTCCAAGAGCGGCGTGATCGGCATGACCCGCTCGCTGGCGCTGGAGTCCGCGCGACGCCACGTCACCGTGAACGCCCTCTCGCCGGGCTTCATGGTCACCGAGCTGACCCGCGACGTCCCCGACGCCGTCCGCGACACCTTCGCCGACCGCACCCCCATCCGCCGCTTCGTCACGCCCGACGAGGTGGCGCGGGGCGTCGAACTGCTCGTGGACTCCGCCGCGATGACGGGCCAGGTGCTGTCCATCGACGGAGGGATGTCCGTGTCATGACCCCTCCCGACGTGCCCCGCGACGGCGACGCGGACCGCTTCGGCGTCGCCTTCCCCGGCCAGGGCAACAAGCGTCCGGCGATGGTGCGGGCGCTGCACACCCACCGCGCCCACCCGCTCGTCGACGCGTTCCTGCGCGCCCACGGCGAGGACCCGGAGGCCCTGGACCTCAACGACACCACCGTGGCCCAGCCGGCCACCTACGCGCTCGGCGTCGCCGCCGCCCAGGCCGCCTTCGGCCCCGAGCCGGCGGTGCCGCTGGTCGTCGGGCACAGCCTGGGCGAGCTGACGGCGGTGGCCTGCTCCGGAATGATCGACGTGTGGGACGGCTACCGCCTCGCCGTCCGCCGGGGCGAGGTGAGCCGCGACCACGGCCTGCCGGGCGCGATGCTCGCCGTGATGGGCGCCCGCGGCACCGCCATCGAGTGGCTGCGGCGCACCGTCGTCGCGCGCACGGGCGGCGTGCTGGAGGTCGCCGGGTACAACGGCGTCCGGCAGACCGTGCTGTCGGGCGACCCGCGCGCCGTGGAGGCCGCCCTGGAGGTCGCGGGCGAGACGGAGCTGCTCGCGGAGATCCTCCCGATCGGCGGCTCGTTCCACAGCCCGCTGATGGCCGGGGCGCTGCCCGCCTGGCGGGCCGAGGTCGCGTCCGTGCCGTTCCGCCGTGGCCGCTCCCGGTACGTGTCCACCGCGGACGCGGCCGAGCACCACGACCCCGAGGAGATCAGGGAACTGCTGGTGCGGGCGCTGCTGCTGCCGGTCCGCTGGACCGACGCGGTGCGGGCCGTCCGCGACGCCGGCTTCCACACCCTCTACGACGCCGGCCCCGGCACGACCCTGGCCAAGCTGGGCCGCAGGGAGGGCGTGCTGCGCTTCGCCTCCCTCCCGGAGGCCGGCACCGACGGGGAGGACCCCGGGGAGCCGGCCCCCCGCCCCGCCCCCGACACGGCGCTGGAGGCACTGACGTGACCGTCCTGATGTCCGGCGCGACCGGATTCCTCGGCCTGGCGCTGCTGCGCAGGATCAGCGGCGTGCTCGGCGACGACCCGGTGGTGGCGGTGATCCGCGGGCGGGACCACGCGGCCAGGGCCAGCTCCCTGGCGCGGCGCAGCGGCGCCCGCGTGGAGTCCCGCCAGGGCGACGTCCGTCTCCCGCACTGGGGCCTGACCGACGCCCAGCTCGCCGAGCTCGCCGGCCGCGTGCGGATCGTGCTCAACGTCGCGGGCGACGTCAGCTGGTCCGCGCCCTGGGCGCGGCTGGCGGAGACGAACATCGACGGCGCGGCCCACGCCGCCCGGCTCGCCCACACCCTCGGGGCGAAGCTGGTCCACGCCGGCTCCCTCTACGTCGGCTACGACTACGGCGCCGAGGTCGGCGAGTACCTGCTCCCGGAGCGCGAGCACCTGACCAAGTACGAGCGGGCCAAGCTGCGCGGCGAGTGGGCCGTCGCGCGCGTCGCCTCCCGGCACGACGTCCCCGCCTTCATCGCGAGGATCCCGGCGCTCTCCGGCGACCTCGCCCCCGTGGACGGCGACAACGGGGCCCGCAAGGTGCCGCTCTCCCGCCTGGTCACCGGCGGCCGGTGGCCCCTGCTGCCCTACAGCACCGGCGCCCGCCTCGACGTCTGCCCGAGGGACCTGGTGGCAGCCCGGGTCGTCGACCTGTTCGACACCGAGCCCACCGCCACCCCGGAGGTGCGGAACATCGGCCAGGCGGCGGGCGCCCCGATCGTCGAGGCGTTCATCCGGGAGGCCGCGGTGGCCAGCCGCCGCCAGCCGACGGCGTTCCCCCGGCCGGTGAGGGCGCCCGCCGCCTGGCTCAAGGCCGTCTCGCGGCAGGCCGACCGCCTCGCCGAGAGCCCCACCAACGCCGCCGCCATCGGCCTGCGCTACTTCGCCTCCCCGACCGTCTACACCGGCGCCGGCCTCGGCCAGGACGTGTCCATCCGCAGCCTGGTGCGGACCCTGGGCCTGCCGCTGGCCGACGAACCCGTCCGACTCGACAGCTACTACGCGGGGTGGCCCACATGACCATGCTCGTCGTCGGCATCAGCGGACACATCGGCTCGCGCGTCGCGGCGCGGGCCGCGGAACGCGGGCTGCCCGTGGTGGGCCTCGCCCGCGAACCCGCCCCCCACGTCGAACCGTTCGCCAAGGTCCACCTCGGCGACGCCCGGCGCGCGGACCTCGGCCTGCCGCCGGAGACGGCGCGGGAACTCGCCGCCGAGGTGACCTCCCTCGTCCTCACCGCCGGCAGCTTCGACCTCTCCCTCTCCCTCGCCGACGCCCAGGCCCGACACATCGCGCCGCTGCGCGGGGCCCTGCGCTTCGCCCGGGACTGCCCCGGGCTGCGCACCGTGGTCGTGGTCTCCAGCCTGCTCGCGCTCGGCGACACCCGGGAACGGATGCGCAGCGACCTCGTCCCGGGAGCCGCCCGCCACCGCAACTTCTACGAGTGGGCCAAGCTCCACGGCGAGCAGATCGCCCGCGCCTCCGGCCTGCCGGTCGACATCGTGCGGGCGGGGCACGTCGTCGTCAGCGAGCCCACCGAGGGACGACGCGGCGCGCCCCAGGCCCTGTTCGAGCTGCTGCGGCTGATGGCCGCCGGCTGGCCGCTGGCCGTCGCGGGCGACAACCGGTACTGGTGCGCCCCGGCCGACTTCGCCGCCGACGTCGTCCTGGACCGCGCCCAGCACGGCACGGGCGGCTCCTCGGTGTGGGCCGTCGACCCCGCCTCGCCCACCAACGCCGAGATCTTCGACCTGGTCAACGCCCGCTACGGCCTGCGCGTGAAGCGCGTCCGCAACGCCGCCCTGGCCCGCACGGTCGCCGCCGTGCTCCGGCCGCGGTGGCTCGACCTCCCCATGAACCGGGAGGTGCTCGACTACTGCACCGCGCACTGGGACCTCGACCTGCGGTGCCTGACGACGCTGATCGCCGCCGGCCGCCTGAGTCCGCCACCCGACCGCGACTACCTCGTGCGGTCCCTGGACGTCGAGTTCGAGCGCCTGAGGGGGCAGCTGCCGTGACGACCCTCCCCACCTTCTCCCTGGACACCCCCCAGAGCGAGCGCGTGACGCTCCACAGCGGACACAACTTCCGCGAGGTCGCCCCCGAGCTGCTCTCCCCCCTGACCTGGTCGATCATCGGCTCCGGCATGGAACGCGGCTTCCGCGACGCCGCCGCCGAGTTCGGCCGTGAGCGGCCGAGCGGCCCCCGCCCCCACTTCGTCAGCTACCTCGGCTTCCGCCCCTACTTCACGATGACCACCATCGAGCGCCTCGCCGACGAACTCCTCGTCGTCGACCCCGAGGACATCTGGGAGATGCTGCTCGGCGGCCCGGGGCCCGACGTCCAGCGCGAGCGGCGGCCCGGCCGGCTGCACCGCGCGCGCAGACTGCCCGGCGCCCTCGCCTTCCTGCGCGGCAACGCGCAGGTCTTCGGCCGGGCCCAGGCCGAGCTCGCCGCCGCCGAGGAGGCCGTCGCCGCGGCCCTCGACTCCGGCGGCGTCTGGCAGACCGGCGCCGCGTGCGACGCGGCCGTCCAGGCGGCGCGCACCGCCTGGGCGCTGCACATCAGGACCACCAGCGTCGCGCTGCTGGCCGCCTCCCTGGCCAAGCGGACACTGCGCACCCAGTACGACCCGCACACGACGCTGGAGCTGCTGCGCGCCAGCGCCCACCGCAAGGACGACGGCGGCGGGGCCAGCGCGCGCGGCGGCGCCCTCACGCAGGAGCTGCACCGGCTGAACACCTACGAGGTCGCCGACCGCGACGAGCCGTTCGCCCGCTTCTCCTCGGCGGCGCTGTCGGCCGCCGCGTCCGTGCTGCACGACCGGCGCACCGAGCACCGCGGCGAGGGCGGCGCCGACGAGGTGGGCATCCCGCTGGGCACGGCGCTCGGGCCCGTCCTCGAACGCGTGACGGACCTCCTCGGCCTCGCGCTCGGCGAACGGGAACGCTCCAAGGAGGTGGGGCTGCGCGCCCTGCACTGCGTCCGCCTGCTGCTGGACCGGGGCGCCTTCGGCGCGGAGCCGGGCGAGGCGGCGCTCCTCGGCGTCCACGAGCTGCGGACCCTCGACGCCCGGACGCGGCGACGCCTGGTCGCCCGGCGGTCGGAGGAACTCGCCGAGGCCGCCGCGCTGGAGTACCCGGTGGACGTGCGGCTCGGCAAGGGCCTGACCGCCCTGCGCCGCTCCCAGCGCGGCACGGGCGCCAACACCGGCAGGGCGCTGGCACCCGGCTGGGCCGAGGGGGTGCTGACCAGGGAGAGCGACGGCGAGGCCGGCCGGATCCTCGTCGGCGACCGGGTCGACGGCAACTACGTGCTGGCCGTGCTGCCGGACGGCGTCGTCAGCACCTACGGCAGCGTGCTCTCCCACGTCGCGATCGTCTGCCGCGAACTCGGCATCCCGTTCGTCGCGGGCGTCCGCACCGACCCGGCCGCGCTCGGCCGGCGGGCCGTCGTCGACGGCTGGACCGGCACGGTGACCGTGGACGCGGGCGCCCCCGCGCTCAGCGAGGCGGGCGCGGTGGGATGACGACGACCCGACACCCCCGCGCGCCCGGCCGGCCCTCAGAGAACGTCGCGGCCCCGGCTCCCGTCGGCCCCCGCGGCCGGCGGACCGGCGGAGAGCAGGTCGAGGGCGCGGCCGGTGACCAGCACGTACACCACGTGCTTGCCGCCGTCCACCAGCAGCGCCCGGCCGCCGAGCCGCCCCGCCCTCCCGGACAGCGCCAGCAGCGCGAGCCACGGGCCCCACACCGCCGCCAGGTGCGCGACCTCGAGGCGCCACCCGGCGGCACCCCGCCGCACCAGCACCGCCCGGCTCACGCCGCCCAGCGCGCCGTAGCCCCAGTGCAGCGTCGCGTTCACCAGCCGGGAGGAGGCGGCCCGCGCGCCGCCGTCGCCGTCCTCCCGCCGCGTCAGCGTGGCGGCCACCTCCACGGGACGCGTTGCCGCGCCCCCGTCGCCGTGCCGCCGTCTGAGGTACGCGCTGACCGCGGTGTACCCGGCGGTGCCGGCGACGCCCGCGAGAAGTGCCCGAGACGCCCAGGACGGGAAACCACGGCCGAGAAATCCACTGCGCGACGGCACGAAATACCTCCGGGAAACGAAACTGAGGCACGGCGACCGAGCAGATTATTCACCCAGGAACCGTGACTCGGCAAGGGGTTGGAACCATGATCACTGAGGTCGCGTCAGCACAACGCCCCACCACCGGCAGAAAGGCCAGAAACCTTTCCGGAGCATTCGCGCGACTCGGAAAGGTCGCACTGTTCGAGATATGGCTGGGGCCGCTCGTCGCATGGTCGCTGATCAGCGCGGAAGCCGGTGCGCACCCCCGCTCCTGGCTGCTGTGCCTGCTCTTCTTCCTCGTGCTCGTGTTCGGCATGTCGGCCAGTCACGCCTTCGACGACGTCGCCGGATACCGGGACGGCAGCGATCTGCGGAACTACGCACCGGAAAGGCGGAGAAGCCAGGTCAAGCCGCTGGTCCTCGGACAGCTCACGGTCCGTTCCGCGCTCGCCTTCGCGTACGTCTGCACGGCGGTCGCCATCGGTTTCGTCGTGCTGTTCTCCCTCGTCGCCGAATTCGAGCCCTGGTGGATTCTTCCCGCCGGTGTCACGAGCGTCGTGCTCGGCGTGCAGTACTCGGTGGGCATCAGCTTCAGCTACCGCGTCGTCGGCGGCGGCGAGGCGGTCACCGGCCTCACCCTGGCGAGCAGCGTGCTGCTGCCGTACGTGGCCGCCACGCAGCGGGTCGACGCCGCCGCCGTCATCCAGGCGGTGCTCTTCGGCGCCTGGCTGGTGCAGGTCATGATCTGCTCCAACAGCGCCGACGCCGAGGACGACCGGCAGGTGGGCCGCCGCACGGTGGCCGCCCGCACCTCGCCTCGCGCCAACCGGGCCTTCGTCGCCACCGTCTTCTGCTCCGTCTGGCTGCTCACCGTGCTGGGCGCGCTCACCGGCGCGCTCGGTGCCTGGGTCGTGCCCGCGCTGCTGCCCGCATGGACCCTCCAGGCGTACGTGCTGCGCAACGGCTGGCGCGGCCGGTGGCGCAACCGGCGCAACTACGGGTTCCAGGCGCTGCGCCTGGGCGTGCTGGGACTGGTGGTCGCCAATGTCCTCGCCTGACCCGGCCCGCGCCCCCGCCCCCGGCCTCCCGTCGCCGTCGCGGTCCCCGTCGCCGTCGCCGTCGCCGCGACGGTACGACGTGGTCGTCGTCGGCACCCGCATCGCCGGCGCCTGCCTCGCCACCCACCTGGCCCGGCGCGGCCTCACCGTCCTCGCCGTCGACCGCGCCGACTTCCCGAGCGACACGCTCTCCACCCACCTCGTCCAGGTCAGCGGCGTGCGCTCCATGCAGCGCCTCGGCGTGCTGGAGGAGCTCCGACGCACCGGCGCCCCCTTCCTGACCGCCGCCCACGTCGTCTACGACGGCGTGGACCTGAGCACCCCCGTGCGCTCCGAGGCCGACTGGCCCCCCGGCGGCATCAGCGTCAACCGCAGCACGCTCGACGCCATCCTCGTGGGCGCCGCCCGCGCGGCCGGGGCCGAGGTCCGCCCGCGGACCTCGCTGCGCGACGTGACGCGGGACCCCACCGGCCGCGTCAACGGCGTGCTGCTGCGCACCCGCGGCCGCCACGAGACCGTCCGCACCCGCCTGCTCGTCGGCGCCGACGGCCGGAACTCCACCGTCGCCGACCTCGTCGGCGCGCGCACCTACAACGTGACGGCCAACCAGCGCTTCGTGTACTGGGCCGAGTTCGACGGCGTCACGGAGACCGGGCCGGCCTGCGTGCACCACCACCGGCAGGGCGCCGAGCTGACGGTCGCCTTCCAGTCCGACGGCGGGCGCTTCGTCGTCATGATCTGCCCGGGCCTTGACACCTTCGCCGACTTCAAGCGGGACCTGGCGGCCCGCTACGACGCGGCCGTGGCCGCCTGCGCGCCGCTGAAGCCCCTGATGGCGAACGCCCGCCGGGTCAGCCGGCCGGTCGGCACCGCCTACGCGCCCGGCTTCTTCCGGGAGTCGGCGGGTCCGGGCTGGGCCCTGGTCGGCGACGCCGGCCACTTCAAGGACCCCACGCTCGGCCAGGGCATCTCCGACGCGCTCCGGCAGGCCGAGACCCTCGCCGACCACGTGGCGGCCGTCGACGTGGGCGACGCCGCCCGCCTCGACCGGCAGCTGACCCGCTGGCGGCGCTGGCGCGACCGCGACGCCGCCGCCATGTACTGGCTGGCCTGGGACTTCTCGGCCGCCGGCGAGCTCGGCCCGTTGGAGCGCGCCCTGATGGCCTGCATCGCCGCCGACCCCTCCGTCCGCCAGCGCTTCGTGGACGGCGTGCTCTCCCACCGCGTGTCGCCCCACGAGGTGGTCGGCCCCCGCCTGCTGCTGCGGGCCGCCCGCCACATGCGCCGCACCGGGTCCTCCCGCCGGGCCGTGGCCCGCGTCATCGCCGGCCGCCTGGCCGTCGAGGCACGCCGCCAGGCGCTGACGCGCCGGCCCCGCTACGAGCCGCTGCCGAAACCGTCGGCCGCCTCCGCGGCCCGCGCCCGCGCGGGGGACGCCTGGCAGGGCGACATCGCCGACGACACCGCCGACGACACCGCGCCGTCGCGCCGCCCCACGAGAAGGGTCACACCGTGAGAACAGACATCCCCACCGTCGACTTCGCCCTCGACGGGCGCGCCTTCCGCGCGAACCCCTATCCCCGGTACCGCGCGCTCCAGGAGGAGCACCGGATCTTCTGGCACGACGGCTACGCCGCCTACGTCGTGCCGCGCTACGCGGACGTGATGGACGTCCTGAAGGGCACCCGCTGGAAGGTGCGTCCCGGCTCCCGCTTCCTCGAACGCCAACTCGCCGCGAACGAGACCGTCAACCAGCTGATGCAGGGCTTCTACTACTTCCTCGACGAGCCCGAGCACCGCCGGCTGCGCAGCATCGTCTCCACCACCTTCACCCCCCGCGTCGTCCTGAACTTCCGCGGGCGCATCCAGCAGATCCTCGACGAACTCCTCGACGAGACGCTGGCGAGGAACGGCACCGTCGAGTTCATGTGGGAGATCTCCTATCCCCTGACGATGCGGGTCATCACCGAGATCCTCGGCGTCAGCGAGGAGAAGGACCACCGCTTCTTCGCCGACATCGGCCACGCCCTGGCGGGCCTGCTGGAGTGGGACGCCCCCGTGGAGCGGGTGCTGGCCGGCGGCGAGTCGATGATGCAGATCAGCAACCGCTTCGTCGACGTCCTGGAGGAACGCCAGCAGCAGCCCCGCGACGACCTGATCAGCGCCCTGACGAAGGCGCGGGCCGAGGGGCGGGCCTCCGACAGCTTCGAGATCATCTTCATGTGCGTCCTGCTGCTCACCGTCGGCTACGAGACGACGATGAACCACCTGGGCAACGGCGTCCACGCCCTGCTGTCCCACCCCGAGCAGTTCGAGAGGCTGCGCGCCGAGCCCGACATCGTCCCGCAGGCCGTCGACGAACTGCTGCGCTTCGAGGCGCCGGTGCAGGTCACCTCCCGCGTCGCCGTCGAGGACATCGACGTGGCCGGCACCACCGTGCGGGAGGGCGAGCAGGTGGTGGTGCTGCTCGGCGGCGCCAACCGCGACCCACGCGTCTTCGACGACCCCGACCGGCTCGACCTCACCCGGTCGAACGCGGCCAAGCACATGACGTTCGTCCACGGACCGCACTACTGCCTCGGCGCCGCCCTGGCCAAGACGGAGGGCGAGATCACCTTCGCCACCCTCGCCCGACGCTTCCCCCACCTCCGGCAGGCCGCGCCGCACGAGTGGCGTGACACCGCCATCCTGCGGTCGCTCGACCGGCTGCCCCTCGCACTGGACGGCTGAAACCCCGAACTCTCCGCCCGAAACCCCCGCCCGAACCCTCCGCTCCCGCGACGACCAGAGCCGGAGACCGAGGAAGGACACCAGGCCATGACGCCCCACCCGCCCCACAGCCCCTCCGAGTCCACCACCGCGACCGCGCGGCAGGCCGCCACCGCCGTGGTGCGCCGCCTGTACGACGCGTACAACGCCCACGACCTCGACGCCGTCCTGGCCTGCTGGCGCCCTGGCGGCATCGAACTCGTCCCGCCCTTCGGCGAGAAGAAGGTCCCCGACGAGCTCCGCGCCCACCTCGCCGGCTTCTTCGCCGCCTTCCCCGACGCCCGCGTCGAGCTGCTGTCGCTGCTCGCCGACGATGACGGCGGGGTCGCCACCCAGATACGGTTGTCCGGCACGTTCAGCGGACGTCGCTTCGAGGGCATGCGGGCCAACGGCAGGCCGTGGTCGACCCGCATGGCGGAGATCTTCGTCACCGAGGACGGACTGATCACCCGGATGGATGCCTACATGGACAGCGTGGACCTCGCCCGGCAGATCGGGCTGATGCCCGCCGAGGGCAGCCCCGCCGAGACGGTCATGCGCGGCGTGTTCAACCTGCGGAGCGCCCTGCGCCAGGCCCTGCGCGGCAGGCGCTGACCGCGGGCGGACGGAGCACACACGAGGTGGGAGCCGAACTGGGTACCGACACGCGCGCCGTGGTGGACGAGGAGCAGCGCGGGACGGGCGGCGGGGGCGGCGGACGCGGCGTCCTGGAGCGCAGCCCGAGGGCGGTCCTCGTCGTCGCCGCGGTCGTCTTCGTCCTCACCCTCGGCTTCGGTGTCGGCGTCATCCCCTCCCTCTCGGGCGGCGGTTTCGACGCCGTCGGCAGCGAGTCCGACACCGTCACCCGGACCCTGGAACGGGAGTTCGGGGTCGGCGACACCGACGTGGCGCTCCTGGCCACCGCCAAAAGCGGCGACGTCGACGACGCGCCGGCGGCGGCCGCGGGCGCCGCCCTCGCCGCGGAGTTACGCGCCGACCCCGGCGTCGACGCGCTCACCTCCTACTGGGAGACGCCGCAGGTGCCCGGCCTGCGGGGCGAGGACGGCACCCAGGCGCTGCTCCTGCTCGAACTCGCGGGGGAGGAGAACGCAAGAAGCGACTGGCTGCGCGCCGCCCACGACCGCTACGACGACGCGTCCGGCCCGCTCACGGTGGAGATCGGCGGCAACGCCGAGGTGTTCCGCGCCATCCAGGACCAGATCGTCGCCGACCTCGTCGTCTCCGAGGCCATCGCCGTCCCGCTGAGCCTGCTCCTGCTGCTGTTCGTCTTCCGCAGCGTCGTCTCGGCGCTGCTGCCGCTCGTGATGGGCGCGCTCGCCGTCGGCGTCACCTTCGCGGTGCTGCGGCTGCTGGCCCAGGTCACCGAGGTGTCGATCTTCGCCCTCAACCTGACCAGCGCGCTCGCCCTCGGGCTCGGCATCGACTACGGCCTGCTGGCGGTGACCCGCTTCCGCGAGGAGCTGGCCGCCGGCCGCACCGTGCCGGAGGCCGTCCGCGTCACCCAGCGCACGGCCGGCCGCACCGTGCTCTTCAGCGGCCTGGTCGTCGGCCTGTCCCTGGCCACGCTGCTGCTCTTCCCCCTCCCGTTCCTGCGGTCCTTCGCCTACGCCGCGATCCCGTCGGTCTTCGGCGCGGTCGCCGGTGCCCTCGTGGTGCTGCCGGCGATGCTGCGGGTGCTCGGTCACCGGATCGACCGCTGGCGGCTGCCCCGGCTGCCGGGGCTCGGCGCGAACGAGGCCGGGTGGGAGCGGGTGGCGCGGTGGGCGATCCGCCGCCGTGTCCCCGTGGCGGCCGTCCTGGTCGTGGCGCTCGCGGTGCTGGCGCTGCCCTTCCTCCACGTGCGGATCGGGAAGGTCGACGAGACGGTGCTGCCGGCCGACGCGCACGTCCGCGAGGTCCAACAGGAGCTGCGGGACAACTTCCCCAGCAACACCGCGTTCCCCGTCACCGTCCACCTGCCGGGGCTCGGCGACGACACCGAGGCCGAGCGCCGCACCCGGGCCGAGGTCGCCGCCCGCGTCTCGGCGTTGCCGCACGTCAGCCTCGCCCGCGCGGCGGAGGGCGAGTGGAGCCGGGGCCAGCGTCTCGCCGGCCGCCTCGGCGGCGGGGGAGAGGGGCTCACGATGGCGAACGCCACCGACTCCCACCTCCTCGTCCTGCTCCGGCCCGCCGTCGAGGTGTACTCGACACAGGCCGAGGAGACGGTCCACGCCATCCGGGCCCTGAGCTACGACACCGACGGGTCGGACACCGCCGCCGAGCAGCGCCCGCGGGTCTCCGGCGAGGCCGCCCGCCTGGTCGACGCCAAGCGGGCCATCGCCGACCGCCTGCCCTGGGCCGTCGGCCTGATCGCCCTGTGCGGCCTCGTTCTCACCTTCCTGCTGACGGGCAGTCTCGTCGTGCCCCTCAAGGCCCTGTTCCTGAACCTGCTCAGCCTCACCGCCACCTTCGGCGTGATGGTCTGGGGCTTCCAGGACGGCAACCTGGAGGAGCTCCTCGGCTTCACCTCCTCCGGGTACCTCGACCACGCCATGCCGGTGCTGATGTTCTGCGCCGCCTTCGGGCTGTCCATGGACTACGAGCTGTTCCTGGTCTCCCGGATCCACGAGGAACACCTCAGGGGCCGGAGCAACGAGGAGGCCGTGGTGGAGGGCATCAGGAAGACCGGCGCCGTGTTCACCTCGGCCGCCCTGCTGCTCGCCGTGGTCTTCGCCGGCCTGGTCGCCTCCCAGGTGTCGATCATCAAGATGGCCGGTCTCGGCATCGTGCTGGCGATCCTCGTCGACGCCATGGTGATCCGCACGTTCCTGGTGCCCGCGTTGATGAGCATGATGGGCCGGGCCAACTGGTGGGCGCCGCGCCCGCTGCGCCGCCTGCACGGCCGCGCCGGGCGCGCGGGCGCGGCCCGCCGCTCCCGGTAGCCGGGGGACGGCCGCCGTCCCTCTCCTCGGACAACCCTTGACGCGCCCTCCGTTCGTCGCGTATTCCTACTTATCCAGTAGGGAAGATAGGAAACTTTGCGGTCCGAAAGACAGCGAAGAACAGCACGGAGCAGAGGGAGCCCCATGTCCTTGTTGCCGACCCGCCGCGCCTTCGGGGGACTTCTCGGCGCCGCCGCCTCGGCCACCACGCTGGGCGCCGCCGCTCCGCGTGCCGCCGCCGCCGAGCGTCCCTTCCAGGCCACGACGCGGCGTCCGTCGCGCCGCCCCAACATCCTGGTCATCCTCGCCGACGACCTGGGCTGGGCCGACCTGTCCTGCTACGGCTCGCCGCACATCCACACGCCGAACCTCGACCGGCTCGCCCGCGACGGCGTCCGCTTCACCCAGGCCTACGCCGGCTCCGCGACCTGCTCGCCCACCCGCTTCGCCCTCTACACCGGACGCTACCCGGGTCGGACCGAGGGCGGCCTGGCCGAACCCATCGCCGACCAGTCCGTGGGACTGGCACCCGACCACCCCACCCTCGCCTCACTGCTGCGCGACGCCGGCTACGACACGGCCCTCATCGGCAAGTGGCACTGCGGCTACCTCCCGGACTACAGCCCCACGAAGTCCGGCTGGAACACCTTCTTCGGCAACCTCGGCGGCGCCCTGGAGTACTACTCCAAGCTCGGACTCGGCGGCGAGTACGACCTGTACGAGGGCGACGCCACCTACCACGACCTGCGGTACTACACCCGCGTCCTGACCGAGCGGGCGGTCGAGCACGTCACCACCCGCGCCGAGGAGGACACCCCCTGGCTGCTCAACCTCAACTTCACCACCCCGCACTGGCCGTGGATCGCCGAGGGCGACGAGGACGCCGCCGCGGAGATCGTCCGGCGCATCCGCAACGGCGAGCGGCGCGCCCTCTTCCACGACGACGGCGGCTCGCTGGAGAAGTACACCGAGATGGTCCAGGACCTCGACCGTTCCGTCGGCGAGGTGCTGGCGGCGCTGCGCTCCTCGGGACAGGAGCGGGACACCCTGGTGTTCTTCGCGAGTGACAACGGCGGCGAACGCTGGTCGTACCAGTGGCCGCTCTCCGGAGAGAAGGCGTCGCTCCAGGAGGGCGGCATCCGCGTGCCCCAGATCGTGCGCTGGCCCGCGGTGCTCGACGGCCGCCAGGTCAGCCACGTCCCGACCTACTCGCCCGACTGGACGGCGACGCTGCTGGAGCTCGCCGGAGCCCGACCCGCCGCCTCCCACCCGCTCGACGGGCACAGCCTCGCCGGATACCTGCGCCACGGCGAGGAGGTGCCCGAACGCGACCTGTTCTGGCGGGTGCGCGGCGAACGGGCGCTGCGCCGCGGTGACTGGAAGTACCACCGCGACCAGGACGGGGCCGACCACCTCTTCGACCTCGGCGAGGATCCCCGCGAGCAGGCCGACAAGGCCGCCGTCCGGCCGGAGCTCCTCGACGAGCTGCGGACGGCGTGGGAGACGACCGACGCCGAACTGCTGCCCTACCCGGACTGACCCCCGAAGGCCGCCACGCTTAGGGGTTGGCGCCGCATCACACCCACCGTATGGTGCCGCATGCCTGTTCGCGCAAGTCGCCCGAGGACGACGGGCACGCGCGGGGCTTCGAGAAGGATGGGTGCGATGGGGGAGATGGCAGACGAACACGTCCGTGTCACCCGCGACACGGCGGCCCTCGGCCCGCCGGGTGACCGCCACCACCGCGAGCCGACCGAGCCGCCGACCAGTCCGGTGGCCGAGCCGCCGACCGGGCCGAGGCGGGTGGCCCTGCGATGACCCGGGCCCGCGAGGCCAGCGGGACGTGGATCCGCAGGTTCCACCCCTCGCCCACCGGCGCGGCGAGACTGCTGTGCTTCCCGCCCGCCGGCGAGTCGGCCAGCTTCTACTTCGCCGCCTCGCGGGAGCTCGCCACGAGAGTGGAGGTCCTGGCCGTCCAGTACCCGGGCCGCCAGGACCGCCACGAGGAGAGCTGCGCCCGCAGCATCCCCGAACTCGCCCACGAGACGTACCTCGCCGTCCAGCCGTGGACCGACAAACCCCTGTTCGTCTTCGGCCACAGAATGGGCGCCGCCGTCGGCTTCGAGCTGTGCCGCCGCTTAGAACGCCGCGCCCCGCTCCTGCCCCGCGGCCTGTTCGCCTCCGAGGGGATCGCACCCTCCCACCTGGCCCGTTCGCGCGACCTGCTGACGCTGTGGGACGCGCCGGTGCCCGCGCCCGCCGCCGGCCCGAGCCCGGACCGGCTCACCACGGTCGACGAGCACGCCCCCGCCCACTGGAAGCAGACGCTGCTGCGCTGCGACCACCGCGCGATGAGGAGCTACCGCCCGAGCCCCGTGGCGACCGTGCGCTGCCCCATCGTCGCCCTCGTCGGGGAGAACGGGACGGGAGCGGCCGGGGCGGGGGAGGACGGCACCGGGCCGGAGGGCATCGACGTCGAACGGTGGGAGCACCACACCGAGAGCGACTTCGACGTCCAGATCCGGTCCGGCGGCCCCGGCATCGCCGACACCGACTGGCCCGAGGTGACCGACCTCGTCGAGCACCACGTGCGCCGCCTGATGCTGAAGCGACCCTGACGGGCCGCCACCTCCGACACCAGGCGGCACACCACCGCTCACGCGTCAGGCGTCACGCCGCACGCCCTCCCGACCGACGCCCTCCCGACCGGCCGTCCTTCCCGAGCGGTCGATGTACGCCACCAGGTCCTTGCGGTGACGCACCCCGAGCTTCCGGTACACCCGCGTCAGGTGCTGCTCGACCGTGCTGACCGTGATGTACAGCCGCGTGGCGATCGCCTTGTTGGTGTGGCCCCGGGCGACCAGCGTCACCACCCGCCACTCCGCCTCGCTCAACCGCTCTATGGCGCTCTCCGGCCGCGCGGCCGGCTGCACCCCCAGGGCGGAGACCTGCGCCTGGGCGGCCGTCCCGGCCATCCGCGCCGCCGGCCGCCCCGCGCCGGGGACCCGCGAGGCGGGCCCGGACAGGGGCGCCTTGGACAGTGCCAGCGTCCGCGGAGCGCTCTCGTCACTCAGCCGCGCCTCGACCTCCGCCAGGTCCCGCCGGGCCAACGACAGCTCGTGCGCGTCACGGTGCCGTTCCAGCTCGCCGACGGCCGAGGAGAGCACGGCGCGCCGCTCCTCCCCGTCCCGCGTCATCGCCAGCAGCCGCAACGTCACACCCCGGGTACGCCCCGGGGTCTGCCCGAGCCTGACGAGCTGCTCGTCGAGCAGCTGCCGGGCCCGGTCGTGGTCGCCGAGCCGGAGGAAGGTCTGCGCCGCGCCGGTGCGCCAGGACACGAACGCCGGTTGGTCAAGGCCCCACTCCGCGGCCAGCTCACCACAGGTCAGGAAGTCGTCGAGCGCCGCCGACAGCCTGTTCGTCGCCTGGTGGTGGTGCCCGCGGGCGTTGATGTAGGGCAGGGCGAAGCGGCTGCGGATGATCTCGTCGGGCAGCTCCAGCGCGAGCAGGCTCTCCGCCTTGTGGTGCTCGCCCAGGGCGGTGCAGCCCATCACGTAGGTGGCCAGCGGCTCACCCACGCCCACGCCCCACGCCTCCACGCTGGCGTGGTGCAGCGCCGCGTCGGCGTCGGCCACCGCGCGCTCGAACTCACCGCCGCGCAGCGCCACCTCCGCCCGGATGGCCGCGAACCTCGCCTGCCAGTGCGCCGGGCCGTTCGCCGCCTCCCGCAGGAACTGGTCGCACCACGGGCGTGCCCGCGAGGTCAGGTCGCTGTAGACCAGCCCGCTGAGGGCGAGCGCGATGGTGTCGACCGTGGCGTGCTCCAGCGGTGACTGGTGCAGTGCCTGCTCCAGCCGGGCCACGGCCATCGCGTTCGGACCCTCCGTCACGATGGTGGTGAACGCCCGCTCCACGCGCCGCCGCGGGTCGAGCACCGGCTCGGCCCTGGTCCGCCTGCCCACCGGGTCGGCCGAGACCACGGGCGCGGCGGCCGGGGCCGCGGTGTCCGCGCCGGCCGGCCCACGACCGCCGGCGGCGGGTCCCCGCTCCGCCACGGTGCTGAGCGCGGCCGACTCCAGGCACAGGTACACGAGGTCGGCGTCCGACTCCTCGGGCCGCGCCTGGTCCGAGAGCCGGGGCATCGGGGGAATCCACTGCACCGACAGCCGCCGCGCGGCCGCCACGTGGCGCGACCACGCCTGCTCGGACGCCCCGCTGGCGCGGAGCACGTCCGCCGCCCGGCGGTGCATGCGCACCCGGTCCCACGGACTGATGCGGTCCAGGACCAGGTCCCGGGTCCGCGCGTGCCGGAACCGGGTGCCGTCCAGGAGACCGGCGTCGTTCAGCAGCGCCAGCGCCTGCGTCACCCCGGCGGCGTCGAGGTCCGAGGTCCGGCCGAGGAGGTCCGCTGACCCGTCGTCACCCAGCACGGCCGCGGTGGACGCGACCTGGAGCACCGTGTCGGGCCCGCGGTGGAGGAACCTGCGCACCGCCTCCGCGAACTCCTCGCCCGCCACCACCGCGTCGCCCGTCGCGGACGCCCGGCTGTCGGAGATCAGGGCGCCGGCCAGCAGCGGGCTGCCGCCCGAGGCCGCGTGGCAGTCGTGGACGAAGGCGTCGCTGACCGGACCCGTCAGCGCCTGCGTGGCCAGCAGGTGGACCTCCGGCTCGGACAGCGGATCGAGCCGCAGGTGCGTCGTCATCCCGGCCGGGCCGCAGCCGTGTCCCGCCACGCGCGTGATCTCGGGAGGGCCGGTCAGCACCGCCATGATCGGCAGCGGCGGCATCGAACTCAGCAGGTACGACACGCAGAACAGCGACAGCGTGTCGGACAGGTGTGCGTCGTCGATCGCCACCACGACGGTGTTCCTGGTGGCGAGTTCGGTCAGGCTGGCGAACGCGTCGCGCATGACCTCAGCCGGGGACGCCGACACGGAGGCCGTGCCGGGGGTCGATCCTGGAGCGTCAGGACCGGCGGAGGCGAGGAGTTGGGACACCACGCCCAGCGGGAAGGCGCGCTCGTGCCGTGACCCGGTCGCGGTCAGGACGAGTGCGCCGTTTCGCCGGGCATCCTCGGCGAAACCATTGATCATCGTGGTCTTACCGGAGCCGAAGGCTCCCGTGATGGCTACGGTTCGCGCGTTACCGTCAGCGCGACACCGTATTAACAAGTGATGAAGTTTCTTGGTTTGTCTGTTTCTACTGGCGAATGCAACGGATCGCATTGCGTTGGTGCTTCCCCGTTCCCCGTGTGTGATCGGTCGAGCCGTGTAAGGCGTCTGCCGACTGATGGTTCAATCGCCGTCACGCGATCGCACGGACACTAACAGCCGCTCATGCACGTGTCAACCATTCGTACGTATATCTGCGTAATTGGACGTTGCGGACATCGGCGCGTCGCCTGTGACCTCCCATTACGTGTGGCCGGCGCTTGTCGGAGGCGGGTTGGTCGGTTCCGCCGGGAATGTCGCCGAGTTCCGGATGATTCTGTCCGGTAACCGGAGGCGGTCCCTGATCTCCTGTCGCGTCACGCTTCGTCATCGTAAGCGGTTTCCCTTTCCGTCGTGCCACCACCCATTCCCACGCGGTGGCGCCGACGGGGACAGACTAGCGCACGCGGAGCGTGTCACCGCAGGTGAGAGGGCAGCCGGCGCGACGGTGGCGTCCGCGTCGCGCGGGCCGGTAAAACGCCGCGCCGCGCCCGCGAAGGCGCGGTAGCGAGCGGCCACGATTTCCTCGACGACAAGATCGCGGCGCCGGTCCGCACCCGGTAGGTGATCATTTCCGTCTCGCGAACCATTACATCTTCCGCGTATTCGGGGAAACGATATCGATGACGCACTCGAAAACGACGCGCGGTCCCCGCACGATGGCACGGCGCATGATGACCGACGGTGAGGAGACGGATCTCTCCCTCCTCCCGACACTCCGGTCAGGCGCCCGCCACCCCAGATTTGATTGACGGATGAATTTTCTTCCCCGTGGCTCCCGTGGGCGCCACCCACGCCCCGGACCAGCCGTTTGCGATTCCTGTTCGAACCAGAGCCGGGGCGGACCCCGCCCGACGGACGGAACGGCCGCACGGTCCCGCTTCGCCCGTCCCGGCACGCTTCACGCCATTCCAGCCGGTGACCCGGATACCCGCGCCACGGCGGCGACACCCACCGGGCCCCAGCGAGGAAACGCGGAACGACGAGGGCTCGGCGGGACGGGGCTCCCCGACCCGCCGAGCCCACCCGTCGACCCCGGCGGGCCGGCCGTCACGCGATGTCGCGCCGCCGGAAGCCGCCGAGCCCCACCGCCGTCAGCAGCGCGGCCAGCACCGCGAGCCCCAGCAGCGGTGTGGCCTCGAACGCCGCCCCCGGCAGGTCGGGCACGTGCGTGAACGGCGAGAGGTTGAGCACCGTCTGGTTCAGCCGCAGCAGGTCCCCGAACTGGCCTATCACCAGCGCCGCCAGGAGGACGCCCCAGCTGACCGCCGCGAACCGGGGCGCCAGCCCGAACAACAGCGCGCACACGCCGACCAACGTCCACACCGCGGGCACCTGCGCCAGCGCCGCGCCGAGCACCCGCGGCAGCTCCCCGCCGAGGTCACCGGTGTTCAGGCCGTGGGCCACGCCCGCCCCGAGCCCCGCCAGCAGCAGCATCAACACCGAGCCGAGGGCCGCCACCGACAGGTGGCTGCCGACCCAGCGCAGCCGCTCCACCGCGTTCGTCAGCAGGGTGTCCGCCCGGCGTCCCGACTCCTCGCTCGACAGCCGCAGCGCGGACTGCACCGCGTAGGCGCCGACGATGATCGAGGTCAGGGACATCGTGGTGGACAGGAAGACGTCCACGATGTCCCCGCTGCCGCCGAGGTCGCGCAGCAACTCGTCGATGTTCTCGTTGTCCTCGGCGATGCTCACCGTTCCCTCGGCCAGCGCGCCGAAGGAGACGCCCACCACCAGGAAGCCCACCCCCCAGCCGAGGAGCGAGCCACGCTGGAGCCGCCACGCCAGCGCCAGCGGACCGCCCAGGGCGGCGGACGCGCGCGCGGGCCCCAACGTCGGCCGCAGCACACCCGAGCCCACGTCGCGCCGGCCGACCAGCACCCCGATCCCGCCGGCCAACGCCGCGGCGAGGGCCACGAAGAGCAGCAGCACCCACCAGTCCTCACCGGCGTACGGGCGGGCCATCTCGGCCCAGCCGATGGGCGAGAACCACGTCAGCACGGACAGGGCACCGCCGTCCGAGCCGCTGGCGGCGTCACCGGTGGCACGCAGCAGGTACGACAGGCCGAGAACCGCCGCCGCGAGGCCCGTGGCGCTGCGGGAGGAGTCCGTGAGCTGCGCGGTCAGCCCGGCGACGAAGGCGAACACGACGCCGATGCCGGCGCAGCCCGCGGCGTACGCCACGGAGCCGGCCACCGGAAGACCCGTAGCGACCAGGCCCATCGCCGTGAGCACGGCGATGACCACGTTCACCCCGACGGTCAGCAGCAGGGCGCTCGCCAGCCACGCCCGCCGGCCGACGACCGCGGAGCCCGCCAGCTCCGCCCGGCCGCTCTCCTCCTCCACCCGGGTGTGCCGCACCGTCAGCAGGACGCTCATCAGCCCGATCAGCGTGCCCATGAAGGCGATCAGCTGGTACGCGTTGATCCCGCCGACCGTCGACAGGTCGAAGGCCCGTCCGCCCAGGGCCAGCAGCGCCGGGTTGCTCTCCAGGCTCTCCGCGAGCTGGGCCCGCTCCGACGGCTCGCCGTAGAGGTCGTTGTTGGCCGAGGCGGAGGAGACCGTGAAGACCACCATGCCGAGGATCCACGCGCTGGCCCGCACCCGGTCGAGACGGAGCGCGAGCCTCAGCAGCGCGCCCGTGCCTGCGTACTCCGTCACCGGCCCGCCTCCGCGCCGACGGGCACCCGGTCCGCCGCCGTGGTGTAGTGGCGCATGAACAGGTCCTCCAGCGTGGGAGGGGAGCTCACGAGGCTGCGCAGGCCCAGGTCCGTCAGGTGTCGGACCGCGGTGTTCAACTCGGCCGCGTCCACGTCGAAGTCCACCTTGTGCCCGTCGACGCGCACGTCGTGCAGCCCCGGCAGCGACTCCAGGCCGGTGGCCGGCCCGTCGAGCTCGGCGTGGACCGAGGTCCGCGTCAGGTGACGGAGCTCGGTGAGGGTCCCCGACTCCACGGTCCGCCCGCTGCGGATGATGCTCACACGGTCACAGAGCTTCTCCACCTCGGAGAGGATGTGGCTGGACAACAGCACGGTCCGCCCGCGCCGCCGCTCCTCCGCGACGCAGTCCTGGAAGACCGACTCCATCAGGGGGTCCAGCCCCGAGGTGGGCTCGTCGAGGATGAGGAGGTCCGCCTCCGAGGCCAGCGCCGCCACGAGCGACACCTTCTGGCGGTTGCCCTTGGAGTACGCCCGGCCCTTCTTCCGGGGATCCAGCTCGAACCGCTCGATCAGCTCGTCTCTCCGCCGGGGGTTGACCCGACCCCGCAGCCGGCCCAGCAGGTCGATGACCTCGCCGCCCGAGAGGGTCGGCCACAGGGTCACGTCCCCCGGGACGTACGCGATGCGGCGGTGCAGCTCCACGGCGTCACGCCACGGGTCGCCGCCCAGCAGCTCCACCCGTCCGGAGTCGGCCCTGGACAGGCCGAGCAGGATCCTGATGGTGGTCGTCTTTCCCGCGCCGTTGGGCCCCAGGAAGCCGTGCACCTCGCCGGCCTCGACCGTGAGGTCGAGACCGTCGAGCGCGCGCGTGGCCCCGAACGTCTTGACGAGGGAGGAGACGGAGATCTGAGTCGTCATGAGGTCAAGACTAGGTCAAGTTTCAGTATTCCGCGAGAATTGAAAGACTCGTGAAGGGAAGGGGCTAGGCTTACACACAAGGAGGTAGACACGACCGTGCCAGCGACAGAAGAGACACCACCGCCGACGAGTGACCCCCCGATCCGCCGGGAAACCGCGGCGGACGCCGTCGAGGAGTCACGCGCCATCGAACGGCTCGCTGGCAGGTTCGCCGAGACGGGACTCTCCCGGATGGCGGCCCGCGTCTTCGCGGCGCTCATCGTCTCCCCGGACGGCGCCCTCACGGCCGCGGAGATCGGGCAGCGTCTGTCCATCAGCTCCGGCACCGTCTCCACGTCCGTTCAGTACCTGTCGCGCCTGGGCCTCATCACCAGGGAACACGTCCCCGGATCCCGCCGGGACCTCTACCGGATCCTCGACGACCCCTGGCCCGACGTCTTCGCCATCCGCGGCCACTGGCTGCGCGAGTTCGCCAAGAGCGCGGAGGAGGAGATCGACCGCCTCGGGGACGGCGCCCCGGGCGCCAGGGAACGGCTCGCCGTCATGCGGGAGTTCGCCCTGTTCGTCATGCCCCGGCTCGACACTATCGTCGTGGAGTGGCGCCGTCACCGAGCCGCGCACGCCCCCACGGGGCGCGGCTGACCAGGCACAGTAGGGGCCCCTGAACGGGACATCGCCGTCCGTTCCCGGCGAACCCGCCCCGCCCCCGACCGCCGAACCCGCCCACCACACCGCCCGGCGCACGCCCAGCGGCGCTCCCACCCCCCGGCACCCCCGCCGGTAGGGGGAAAATCAAGGGTTACCGACCACCACGCGAACCGGGAAACATGACGGAACGGTTCGCGCACCCCGGCGGCAGCAGGCCGCCCCACCGGCCCCGACCCCGGCGGCCGCCACGCGAACCGCCGCGAGCGACCGACCGGCTCGCCCCGGCAGCCCAACAGCCTCCAGCGGCTCTTCGCGTCAGGAAGGAATGATGACCTTGTCGGCGACCCGCACCACCACGCACGGCCTGGTACTGGGAGGTGGTCTCGCCGGGATGCTGACGGCGCGCGTGCTGCGACGCCATCTCGACCAGGTGACCGTCATCGAACGGGACGAGGTCCCCGACGGGCCGCAGCACCGCAAGGGAGTCCCCCAGGCACGGCACGCCCACCTCCTGTGGTCCGGCGGCCTGCGGCTGATCGAGTCCCTGCTGCCCGGCACCACCGAACGCCTCACGGCCGCCGGCGCCAACCGCGTCGGCGTCTACCGCGACATGGTCTCCCTGACCGCGTACGGCTGGCAGCAGCGCTTCCCCGAGACGCAGTTCCTCCTCGCCGCCAGCCGCGCCCTGCTCGACTGGACCGTCCGCGAGCAGACCCTCGCCGACCCGGCCATCACCCTGCGCACCCGCACCGAGGCCGTCTCGCTCCTCGGCGACGCCGCCCGGGTCACCGGCGCGTCCGTCCGCGACCTCGACAGCGGCGACACCGCCGACCTCGCCGCCGACGTCGTCATCGACACCACGGGCCGCGGCTCCCGGCTGCGCCAGTGGCTCGAAGCCCTCGGCGTGCCCCCGCCGCAGGAGGACGTCGTCGACTCCGGCATCACCTACGCGACCCGCTACTACCGCGCCCCGGGCCGCACCGCCGCGAAGTTCCCGATGGTGAGCGTCCACAGCGACTACCGCACCCGCGAGCCGGGACGGTTCGGCCTCATCCTGCCCATCGAGGACGGCCAGTGGATCGTCACCCTCTCCGGCACCCGCGGCGGCGAACCGCCCACGGACGAGGAGGGCTTCACCACCTTCGCCAAGAACCTCAACCACCCCCTGATCAGCGAGCTGATCGGCGCCGCCACCCCCCTCACCCCCGTCCAGGGCTCCCGCAGCACGGCCAACCGCCGGCGTTACGTCGAGCGCAACACCGTCTGGCCCGCCCAACTCGTCACCCTCGGCGACGCCGTCGCCGGCTTCAACCCGATCTACGGCCACGGCATGTCCTCCGCCGCCCGCAGCGCCGCCGCCCTCGACCGCGCCCTCCAGCGCCACCGCGGCACACCCGACTTCACCGCCACCGCGCTGCGCGGCATATCCAAGGCCGTCGACGACCCGTGGAACCTCGCCACCGCGCAGGACATCTTCTACCCCGGCTGCCGCATCGACGCCGACGACCCGCGCCTGGAGGAGGAGCTCAACAGCCAGGAGCGCTTCACCGAACTCGTCTGCACCGCCGGCCTCCAGTCCGCCCCGGTCGCCGCGGCCGTCGCCGGCGTCAGCGCCCTCGCCGCCCCGGCCACCAGCCTCCAGGCCCCCGCCGTCCTCGGCGCCCTGCGCAACGGAACCGGCGGCGCGCCGACAGGACCCACCCTCACCGACGAGGAATGGGCCCAGGTCACGGCCGACCCCGAGGACTGAACCGCGAGAACGAGCCGTCACTGCGCCGGTCGGCCACGGTCCCCCCGTGGCCGACCACCCGGCCTCTCCCAGTCGCGTTCTCAGTCGCGTCAGCGCCGCCCCGTGCGGCACCCCGTACGCGACGTACACGAACCGGGGCCGCCCCACGGCGCGGGGCCGGCCGGCGTCAGCCGACCGGCGCCCCCGACGCGTCCACCACCTGACAGTCGGTCCGCCCGACCAACACCCGCACCTCGGTCACCAGGCCCGACGGCCCCACCCGGATGAGGCTCACCATCCGGAACCGCATCCGCGCCCCCGGCGGCGCGTTCACCTCCGGCGGCGCGTCCATCTCACCCGTCACCGGAAGCACCACCATCTGGCCCTCCATCGAGGTCCTCGGCGTCCCCGGCACCTCCTTGGTGTGCGCCCCGATGACCTTGGCCAGGTACTCCCGCACCGCCGCCTTCCCCACCCGCGGCGGCGTCCCCGCCGGATCCTCGAACCGGACGGCCGGGTCGAACAGCGCGAGCACACCCTCCAGGTCGCCCTCGTTCAGCAGACGGCAGTACTCCAGCGCCAACGCCTTACGCGTCGCGTCGTCAGGCATGACGGCACACCTCCGGGAAGCGATCCTCAACGGTCATGACGGTCGTGACGGTCATGAGTCCTCCAACACCCGCACGTCCGAGGGCCCCCAGTACGAGCGCATGTCCTCGATCAGGCCGTCCGCGCCGACCTGGATCACCATCACGCACACGATCTCGATCCGCGCCGTCTCCGGGTTGCTCGGCGGCGCGATGACGCCTGTCCTGGCGATGAACGGACCGTTCGGCAGGTAGTTCATGGTCGACGTCACCTCGACCGCCGCGTACCGGCCGGTCGGCGACCCCACCGGCTCGTCGGGCACCTCGTTGACCCGGCACTCGATCGCGTTCCGCACGTGGGAACGGAGCGCGCCGAGCCCGATCCGCTCCCCGGAACCCACCGGGTCCTCGAACCGCACGGCGGGCGCGTACAGCTTCAGCACCGCCTCGGGATCACCCGTGTTGACCCGGCGGCAGTGCTCCACGGCCAACTGCTTGCTCGTCACTTCCTCAGGCACGAACACTCCCAGCACACTCACGGCCCGGCACACACACGAGCCGTCAGACCCACGGCCGACCCAGACCCACGGCGTCGCGGAGGGCCGCCCGCGACACCACGCCACGGCTCCCTCCACCCGACAAGCCCACAGCGCACCGCCGGGTCAGGGGAACCCCTAAAGATCGCCAACGGTGCCCCTACACGCCCACCGGCCCCCGAGCACCCGGGCCATCCCGGCACGAACCGGCCGACACGCCCCACAGCGACCCCACCGGCCACCCGTCGAGCGCCGCCAGCCCACGGACACAGGCCCGCGACCTGCGCAGACCCCGCCGCCGAGAACCGGAAGCCGCCCCCGCGACCGCAAGATTAGGGGTAGTGCCCTCTCGAAGGCTCCTCCTACTGTGAGCCGCGTCCTGCCGCATCTTGAGGACCACCATGCCCACCGGCGTCATGGCCGGAGGCGGTCCCCGCCAGGACGTGCGGTCCTTCAGTCCGCGTCTAGGTGTTTTCGCTAGATCCCCCATGGAGCAACGGTGGCAGATACGGGTATCCCCGCGACGACCACGACTTCCGGACGGACGAACGAGGGACCCGACCGGCGTGTCGCCATCGTCGGTCTCGCATCCCGCCTGCCGGGAGCGGCCAACCCGGCCGCGTTCTGGCGCCTCCTCACGGAAGGCGCCAACGCCGTCACCCCCGTGCCGGCCGACCGGTGGGACGCCGACACCTACTTCGACGAGGACCTCTCACGCCGCGGCACGATGAACACCCGGTGGGGCGGCTTCCTCGACCACGTCGACCGCTTCGACCCCACCTTCTTCGGCATCTCGCCGCGCGAAGCCACCGCCATGGACCCCCAGCAGCGGCTCATGCTCGAACTGAGCTGGGAGGGCATGGAACACGCCGGTATCGCCCCCACCTCGCTGGCCGACGCCCGCACCGGCGTCTTCTTCGGCGCCATCTGGGACGACTACGCCACCCTCCTGTACCGCCACGGCGCCCAGGACATCACCGCCCACACCGTCACCGGCCTCCACCGCAGCATCATCGCCAACCGCGTCTCCTACGCGCTGCGCCTGCGCGGCCCCAGCATGACCGTCGACAGCGGCCAGTCCTCCTCGCTCGTCGCCGTCCACCTCGCCTGCGAGAACCTCCGCAGCGGAGCCTGCGACATCGCCCTGGCCGGCGGCGTCAACCTCAACCTCATACCCGAGAGCACCGTGGGCACCGCCAAGTTCGGCGCCCTCTCCCCGGACGGCCGCTGCTACACCTTCGACGCCCGCGCCAACGGCTACGTCCGCGGCGAGGGCGCCGGCCTCGTCGTCCTCAAGCGCCTCGACCGCGCCATCGCCGACGGCGACACCGTCTACGCCGTCATCCTCGGCAGCGCCATGAACAACGACGGCGGCGGCGAGGGACTCACCGTCCCCACCTCCGACGGCCAGGAGCAGGTCCTCCGCGACGCCTACGAGCAGGCCGGCGTCGACCCCACCCGCGTCCAGTACGTCGAACTCCACGGCACCGGCACCCGCCGGGGCGACCCCGTCGAGGCCGCGGCCCTCGGCGCGGTCCTCGGCGCCGACCGCGACGCCGACACCCCGCTCGCCGTCGGATCCGTCAAGACCAACATCGGCCACCTCGAAGGCGCGGCCGGCGTCGCCGGGCTGCTCAAGGTCGCTCTGTCGCTGCACCACCGCAAGTTGCCCGCCAGCCTCAACTTCGAAACGCCCCACCCGGCGATCCCGCTCGACGAGCTGCGCCTGCGCGTCCAGACCGAGCTGAGCGACTGGCCCCACGACGACCAGCCGCTCCTCGCCGGCGTCTCCTCCTTCGGCATGGGCGGCACCAACTGTCACGTCGTCCTGGCCGAGGCCCCACCGGAGGCCGCCGCCCGCGGCCCGCGGGTCCTGTCCGGCGAGCCGGCGCTGCCCGGCACCCCGCTCGTGCCGTGGCCCGTGTCCGCACGCGGCGCCAGGGCCCTGGAGCGGCAGGCCGGCCGCCTCGCCGACGCCGTCACCGACGCCGGCCTGAACCCCGCCGACGTGGGATGGTCGCTGACCTCCACCCGCTCCGCGCTCGAACACCGGGCCGTGGTCTGGGGTGCGGGAACCCCCGAACTCGTCGACGGCCTGCGGGCCCTGGAGGCCGGCGACCCGGCCGCCCACGTCACGCGCGGCGTCGTCTCCCCCGACACCGGCACCGTGGGCGCCGGCACCGTGTTCGTCTTCCCCGGCCAGGGCTCGCAGTGGCTCGGCATGGGACGCGGCCTCCTCGCCGCCTCCCCCGTCTTCGCCGCCCGACTCGCGGAGTGCGAGGCGGCGCTCGCGCCGTTCGTCGACTGGTCGCTGAGCGAGGTGCTGGCGTCCGAGGACGACGCCTGGCTGGAGCGGGACGACGTGCTCCAGCCGGTGCTGTGGGCGGTGATGGTGTCGTTGGCGGCGGTGTGGGAGTCGGTGGGCGTGCGCCCGTCGGCCGTCATCGGCCACTCGCAGGGCGAGATCGCGGCCGCCGTCGTCGCGGGCGCCCTGTCGCTGGAGGACGGCGCCCGCGCCGTCGCCCTGCGTGCCGTCGTCATCCAGGCGATCGCCGGCCAGGGCGGCATGCTGTCCCTGGCCGCCAGCCCTCAGCGGGCCGAGGAACTCCTGGCCGCCGCGGACGTCGCGGACCGCGTCTCGATCGCGGCGTTCAACGGCCCGACGGCCACCGTCGTCGCCGGCGACCTCGACGCGCTGGAGACGGTCACGGCCACCGCCGAGGCCGCCGGCGTGCGCGCCCGCCGCGTCCCCATCACCTACGCCTCCCACTCCTCCCAGGTCGAGGCCGTCGAGGAGCAGCTGGCCGAGGCACTCGCACCCATGCGGCCCCTGCCCTCCCGCGTGCCGATCATCTCCACCGTCACCGGCGAGGCCATCGACACCACCCACATGGACGCGGGCTACTGGTTCCGCAACCTGCGCCAGCCGGTCCGGTTCGCCACCGCGATCCAGGCCGCCCTCGCCGAGGGCCACCGCCGCTTCGTCGAGGTCAGCGCCCACCCCGTGCTGACGATGAGCGTCCAGACCATCGCCGAGGAGTCCACCGAGACGGAGACCGGCTCGACCCTCGTCGTCGGCACGCTCCGCCGCGCCGAGGAGGAGACGAACCGCCTCCTGGCGAACGCCGCCGAGCTGTGGGTCAACGGCGCCACCGTCGACTGGACCGCCCTCCACGCCGGCCGCGCCGTCCAGCGCGTCGACCTGCCCACCTACGCCTTCCAGCGCAAGCGCTACTGGATCGCGCCCAACGACGCCCCGCCCCCCGCTGCCCTGACGGCCACCCCGGCCGCCGACGAGACAGCGGGCGGGACGGCAGGCGCCGCGTACCTCGCCGACACCGACGCCGACGGCGAGGGCGACGCCGGACGCGAGCCCGTCACCGCGTGGGGCCAGCGCCTGGTCGGCCTGCCCGCGGCCGAACAGATCCGCACCGTGCTCGACCGGGTCTGCGCCGAGATCGGCATCGTCCTCGGCCACGGCGCCGACGACAGCGTCGACACCGGCTGGACCTTCAAGGCCCTCGGCTTCGACTCCCTGAGCTCCGTCGAACTCCGCAACCGGCTCGCCGCCGCGACCGAACTGTCCCTGCCCGCGGGCCTGCTGTTCGACTACCCCACCCCCGCCGCGCTCGCCGCCCACCTGCGAGCCGAGCTCCTCGACCTCAACCAGGACACCGCCGACCTCGTCACGGCCCCGTCCGCCTCCGACGAGCCCATCGCCATCGTCGGCATGGCCTGCCGCCTGCCCGGCGACGTCTCCTCCCCCGAGGACCTCTGGCGCGTCGTCTCCGAGGGTCGCGACGTCCTCACCCCCTTCCCGACCGACCGCGGCTGGAACCTCGACGCGCTCTTCGACCCGGACCTGTCCCGTTCCGGCACCACCTACGCCCGTCAGGGCGGCTTCCTCCACGAGGCCGGGGAGTTCGACGCCGACTTCTTCGGCATCTCGCCGCGTGAGGCGCTGGCGATGGACCCGCAGCAGCGGCTGCTGCTGGAGGCGTCCTGGGAGGCCCTGGAGCGCGCCGGCATCGCGCCCACCTCGCTGCGCGGCAGCCGCACCGGCGTGTTCGCCGGCGCCACGTCCATGGAGTACGGGTCCCGCCTGCACGAGGCGTCCGAGCGCGTCGAGGGCTACGGCCTGACCGGCGGCGCCGCGAGCGTCGTCTCGGGCCGGGTGTCCTACTCGTTCGGGCTCGAAGGCCCGGCCCTGACCGTCGACACGGCGTGTTCGTCGTCGCTGGTGGCGCTGCACCTGGCGGCGCAGGCGCTGCGCAACGGCGAGTGCGACCTCGCCCTGGCCAGCGGCGTCACCGTCATGGCCACCTCGGGCATGTTCGTGGAGTTCAGCCGGCAGCGCGGGCTCGCGGCCGACGGGCGCTGCAAGCCCTTCGCGTCGGCCGCTGACGGCACCAGCTGGGCGGAGGGCGTGGGTGTCCTCGTCGTCGAGCGGCTGTCGGACGCCCGCCGCCGGGGCCACCGCGTGCTGGCCGTGCTGCGGGGTTCGGCGATCAACCAGGACGGTGCGTCGAATGGTTTGACGGCGCCGAACGGTCCGTCGCAGCAGCGGGTGATCCGGCAGGCGTTGAGCAGTGCTGGTCTGTCGACGGCTGATGTGGACGCGGTGGAGGCGCACGGGACGGGCACCTCGCTGGGTGATCCGATCGAGGCGCAGGCGCTGCTCACGACCTACGGCCAGGGGCGGCCGGAGGGCCAGCCGTTGTGGCTGGGGTCCCTGAAGTCCAACGTCGGTCACACGCAGGCGGCGGCGGGTGTCGCGGGCGTCATCAAGATGATCATGGCGATGCGGGCGGGTGTGCTGCCGCGGAGCCTCAACATCGACGCGCCGACGCCGCACGTGGACTGGTCGGCCGGCGAGGTCGAGCTGCTGACGGAGGCGCGGGACTGGCCGGAGCACGACGGCCGTCCGCGCCGGGTGGGCGTGTCGTCGTTCGGGATCAGTGGCACGAACGCGCACGTGATCCTGGAGCAGGCGCCGGAGGACGCGGTGCCGGGTCCGGTGGTCCTGCCGGGTGAGGCGCTGCCGACCGTTCCGTGGGTGGTTTCTGCCCGGAGTGGTGAGGCGTTGGCGGCGCAGGCCGGGCGCCTGGCGGACGCTGCGGGTGGGCTGGACGCGGTGGATGTGGGTTGGTCGTTGGTGTCGGGTCGGGCTGAGCTGTCGCACCGTGCGGTGGTGTGGGGCCGGGACGGCGAGGAGTTGGTCGCGGCGCTGCGTGGGTTCGCCGACGGTGGTGGCGCGCGTGAGGCGGTGACCCAGGGGCGTCTGGCTGTGCTGTTCACGGGTCAGGGTGCGCAGCGGGCGCGGATGGGCGCTGGTTTGGCTGAGGCGTTCCCGGTGTTCGCTGAGGCGTTGGCGGAGGTGTGTGCGGGCTTTGAGGGTCTGCTGCCGCGTTCGCTCGCGGAGGTGCTGACGGCTGAGCCGGGTAGTGAGACGGCTGCTCTGCTCGACCAGACGGTGTTCACGCAGGCTGGTTTGTTCGCGGTGGAGGTGGCGGCGTGGCGGTTGGCGGAGTCGTTCGGTGTCCGTCCGGACTTCGTGGCGGGTCATTCGATTGGTGAGATCGTCGCCGCGCATGTGGCTGGGGTGTTCGATCTGTCGGACGCCTGTCGTCTCGTCGCCGCGCGCGGGTCGTTGATGCAGGCGTTGCCGGCTGGTGGCGGGATGCTGTCGGTCCAGGCGAGCGCCGAGCAGGTGCGGGAGACGCTGGAAGCCGTTTCCGGTGTGGACGTCGCCGCTGTCAACGGCCCGGCCTCCGTCGTGGTGGCCGGTCCGGTGGAGGCGCTGGATGCGGTCGCGGAGCGCTTTACCGAGGACGGGGTGAAGACGCGTCGTCTGAGTGTGTCGCACGCGTTCCACTCTCGTCTGATGGAGCCGATGCTGGCCGAGTTCGGTCAGGTCGCGGGTGAGATCACCTTCCACGCGCCGCGCATTCCGTTGGTGTCGAACGTGACGGGTGAGCTGGCGGAGCTTGAGGTCACCGAGGCGGAGTACTGGGTGCGGCATGTGCGGGAGGCCGTGCGGTTCGCCGACGGTGTCGCCGCGCTTCGCCGTGCCGGGGTGTCGACGTTCCTGGAACTCGGTCCCGACGCCACGTTGACCGCGATGGGTGCCGAGTGCCTGGAGGACGGGGACACCACAGCCGCGTTCGTTCCCTCCACCCGTCGGGACCGGGACGAGGTGGAGACGTTCACCACCGCCCTCTCCCGCCTGTGGCAGCGCGGCGTCCACGTCGACTGGCGTACGGCCTTCGCCGGCCGCGCCGTCCAGCGCGTCGACCTGCCCACCTACGCCTTCCAGCGCCAGCGCTACTGGCTGGAGAACGAGACGGCCGGCGACCCGGCCGGTCTCGGTCAGAGCGCGGCCGGCCACCCGCTGCTGGGCGCGGCCGTGAGCCTGGCCGCCGAGGGCGGCGTCGTCCTCACCGGTCGACTCTCCCTGAACAGCCACGCCTGGCTGGCGGACCACGCGATCGCCGGCAACGTTCTCTTCCCGGGCACCGGCTTCGTCGAGCTGGCCGTCCGCGCCGGTGACGAGGTCGGCTGCGCGGAAGTCCGTGAGCTGATGTTCCAGGCGCCGCTCGTCCTGCCCGAGCGCGGGGGAGTGCAGGTCCAGGTCGTCGTCGGCGCGCCGGACCACGCCGGCCAGCGGGAGCTGCGCATCTACTCCCGCCCCGAACAGACCTCGGGAGACGAGGCGTGGGTCTGCCACGTCGAGGGGCTCCTCGGCGAGGAGCCGGCGGCGCTGCCCGACGCCGCGGCGCTGGCCGTGTGGCCGCCAGCCGGCGCGGAAGCGGTGGATGTCTCCGGCTTCTACCCGGCCGCCGCCGCGACCGGCTACGGCTACGGTCCCGTCTTCCAGGGCCTGCGGGCGGTGTGGCGGCGCGGCGAGGAGATCTTCGCCGAGGTCGCGCTGCCCGACGGCGTCCAGGCCGAGGCCTCCCGCTACGGGATTCACCCGGCGCTGTTGGACGCCACCCTGCACGCCCTGCTGACGGACCACGAGGCCGGGCTCCGCCTGCCGTTCGCGTGGTCGGGAGTGTCGCTCGTGGCGTCCGGCGCCACGTCGCTCCGCGTGCGGTTCGCGTCGGTCGGATCCGACGCGGTGTCGGTGCTGGTGACCGACACGCTCGGCCAGCCCGTGGCCTCGGCGGAGTCGCTGGTGATGCGGCCGGCCTCCGCCGAGCAGCTGTCCGCGGTCACGTCGGTCGAACGGGAAGCCCTGTTCCGTCTCGACTGGACTCCGCTCGCCGGCGGCGACACCGCGGAGGGCCCGGCGTCGACGACCGACTGGGCCGTCCTCGGCGAGACCGACGAACTCGGGCTGGGCGCCCGGGTCCACGAGCGGATCGCCACGCTGGCCGAAGCCACGGCGGACGGCGAGGTGCCGCCCGTCGTGGTGGTCGTGCCGCAGGCCGGCGAGGCCACGGCCGAGGCGACCGCCGCCGAGGAGTCCGCCCTCGCCGCCGTCACGCTGGTCGGCGAGTGGCTGGCGGAGGACCGTCTGTCCGGCTCGCGGCTCGTGGTGGTCACCCGGGGCGCGGTGTCGGTCAACGACGGCGACGTGTCGGATCTGGCGCTCGCCCCGGTCTGGGGCGTGGTCCGTTCCGCGCAGACCGAACAGCCCGGCAGGCTGCTGCTGGTCGACCTCGACCCCGCAGACGACCCCGCCGTCGACGCAGCCGCCGACGCCGCCCGCGGAGCGGCGACCGAGCAGCTCGCGCGAGCCGTGTCGCTGGCTCTCGCCGGCGACGAGCCGCAGCTCGCGGTGCGTGACGGCGAGGTGCTGGCGCCACGCCTGACGCGTGCCCTGGCTGGCGGGGGAGCGCTGGTGCCGCCGGCGAACGAGACGGCGTGGCGCCTGGACACCCCCGCCGGTGGCGGGACCTTGGAGTCGCTGGCGTTGGTGCCGGCGCCGGCCGCGACCGGTGCCTTGGCGGCCGGCGAGGTGCGGGTCGCGGTGCGCGCCGCGGGCCTGAACTTCCGCGACGTGCTGATGGGCCTCGGCATGTATCCCGAGGAGACCATGCTGGGCAGCGAGGGCGCCGGCGTGGTCGTCGAGGTCGGCGAGGGCGTCACCGGCCTCGCCGTCGGCGACCGCGTCATGGGGCTCGTGCCCAGGAGCTTCGGTCCCCTGGCCGTGGTCGACGCGCGGCTCGTGGTGCGGATGCCGGAGGACTGGTCGTTCGAGCAGGCGGCCTCCGTGCCGCTGGTGTTCCTGACGGCCTACTACGGCCTGGTGGACCTCGCGGGCCTCCAGGCCGGCGAGTCCGTCCTGATCCACGCCGCGGCCGGCGGCGTCGGCATGGCCGCCGTGCAGCTCGCCCAGCACCTGGGCGCCACCGTCTACGCGACGGCGAGCGCGCCGAAGCAGGCGACCGTCGCCGAACTGGGCGTCCCCGCCGAGCGGATCGCGTCCTCGCGCGACCTGGACTTCCGCGACACCTTCCTGAGCGCCACCGACGGCGCCGGCATGGACGTGGTGCTGGACTCCCTCGCGCGCGAGTTCGTCGACGCGTCGCTGGAGCTGCTGCCGCGCGGCGGGCGGTTCCTGGAGATGGGCAAGATCGACAAGCGTGACCCGGAGCAGGTCGCGCAGGACCACCCCGGCGTCCGCTACCAGGCGTTCGACCTGGCGGAGGCCGGGCCCGAGCGCACCGGCGAGATGCTGACGGAACTCGTCGAGCTCTTCGCGCGGGGCGTGCTGCGGCCGGCCCCGATCCGGACCTGGGACGTGCGGCGGGCGCCCGAGGCGTTCCGCTTCATGAGCCAGGCCCGCCACGTCGGCAAGATCGTGCTGACGATCCCGGCCGGGCTCGCCCCGGACGGCACCGTCCTGATCACCGGCGGCACCGGCGCCCTCGGCTCCCTCCTCGCCCGTCACCTGGTGACGGAGCACGGCGTCCGGTCGCTGGTGCTGACCAGCCGCCGCGGCGGCGAGGCCCCGGGCGTCGCCGAGCTGGTGGCGGAGCTGGAGCAGCACGGCGCGACGGTGCGCGTCGCGGCCTGTGACGCGGCCGACCGCGAGCAGCTGGCCGCCGTGCTGGCCGCGATCCCCGCCGAACACGCCCTGACGGGCGTCGTCCACGCGGCCGGCGTGGTGGCGGACGGCGTCATCGGCTCGCTGACCGAGGAGCAGGTCCGCCGCGTCCTGCGGCCGAAGGTCCAGGCCGCCGTCAACCTCCACGAGCTGACCCGCGACGCCGACCTGCGACTCTTCCTCATGTACTCGTCGGTCGCCAGCGTCCTGGGCACCGCGGGCCAGGCCAACTACGCCGCCGCCAACGCCTACCTCGACGCGCTCGCCGCGCACCGCCGCAGCCTCGGCCTGGCCGCCGTGTCCGTGGCCTGGGGCCTGTGGTCGGGCGAGGTCGGCGGCATGGGCAGCGCCCTCGGCGAGGCCGACGTGGCGCGGTTCGGCCGGCTGGGCGTCGTCGGCGTCTCCGCGGAGGACGGCCTCGGCCTCTTCGACGCCACGCGCGGCGTGGACGAAAGCCTTCTGGTCGCCGCGCGTATGGACCTCGCCGCATTGCGGCGGCGTGCCGAGCGGGACGGCGTCGTGCCCGCTCCGCTGCGGGGACTCGTGCGGGTCTCCGGGCGGCGCGCCGTCGAGGCGGGTGCCGCCGCGGGCAGCGGCCTGCTGGGCGCGGCCGTCGCCGCGCTGGGCTCGGCGGAGGAGCGCGAGCGCCACGTCGTGGACGTGGTGCGGGGCCACGTCGCGGCGGTCCTCGGGCACGGCTCCGGACAGTCCATCGCGGCCGACCGGACGTTCAAGGACCTCGGCTTCGACTCCCTCACGGGCGTCGAACTGCGCAACCGCATGATCGCCGCCACCGGCCTGCGGCTCCCCGCCGGCGTGGTGTTCGACTACCCGACCCCGACGGCCCTGGCCGGCTACGTGCTGGGACAGGTGTGGTCCGAGGGCGACGACGCCGACGGTCTGGCCGGAGGCCGTCCGGCGGTGTCCGGTTCGGTTGTGGCGGTGGACGAGCCGATCGCGATCGTCGGGATGGCGTGTCGGTTCCCGGGTGGGGTGTCCTCGCCGGAGGATCTGTGGCGGCTGGTCGAGGAGGGCGTGGACGCCGTCGGCGGCTTCCCCGACGACCGTGGCTGGGACCTGGACGGCCTGTACAACCCGGACCCGTCGCAGTCGGGCACCTCCTACGCCCGCGAGGGCGGCTTCCTCTACGAGGCGGCCGAGTTCGACGCCGGCTTCTTCGGGGTGTCGCCGCGTGAGGCGCTGGCGATGGACCCGCAGCAGCGGCTCCTCCTCGAAACCTCCTGGGAGGCGCTGGAGCGCGCGGGCGTCGCCCCGCTGTCCCTGAGGGGCAGCCGCACCGGCGTGTTCGCGGGCGCCATCGCCCAGGAGTACGGAGCGCGCCTGCACGAGGCGTCCGAGCAGGTCGAGGGCTACGCGCTGACCGGCGGCACGGCGAGTGTGGTGTCGGGCCGGATCGCCTACACGCTGGGGCTCGAGGGCCCGGCGGTGACGGTGGACACGGCGTGTTCGTCGTCGCTGGTGGCGCTGCACCTGGCGGTGCAGTCGCTGCGGCAGGGCGAGTGCGAGATGGCCTTGGCGGGCGGCGTCACCGTGATGTCGACGCCCGGCATGTTCGTGGAGTTCAGCCGGCAGCGTGGGCTCGCGGCCGACGGGCGGTGCAAGCCGTTCGCGGCGGCGGCCGACGGCACCGGCTGGGCCGAGGGCGTCGGCGTGCTCGTGGTCGAGCGACTCTCCGACGCGCGGCGCAAGGGGCACCGCGTGCTCGCGGTGGTCCGTGGCTCCGCCATCAACCAGGACGGCGCCTCCAACGGCCTGACGGCGCCGAACGGTCCGTCGCAGCAGCGCGTCATCCGCCAGGCGCTGGCCAGTGGTGGCCTGTCGACGGCCGACGTGGACGTGGTCGAGGCGCACGGCACCGGCACCCGGCTGGGCGACCCGATCGAGGCCGAGGCTCTGATCGCCACCTACGGCCAGGACCGCTCCGAGGACCAGCCGCTGTGGCTGGGGTCCCTGAAGTCGAACATCGGCCACACGCAGGCCGCGGCCGGTGTCGGCGGCGTCATCAAGATGGTCATGGCGATGCGGGCGGGTGTTCTGCCGCGCAGCCTCAACATCGACGCGCCGACCCCGCACGTGGAGTGGGCGGGCGGCGGCGTGTCGCTGCTGTCCGAGGCGCGGGACTGGGACGTCGCCGACGGCCGGCCGCGCCGGGCGGGTGTGTCGTCGTTCGGTATCAGCGGCACCAACGCGCACGTGATCGTCGAGCAGGCGCCGGCGGTGGGGCCCGCCGACGCGCCGCTGGTGGTGCGGGGTGCCGACGGCGGGCCGGTGTGGGAAGGCCCGGTCGTGCCCTGGGTGGTGTCCGCGGCGAGCCCGGAGGCGTTGGCGGGGCAGGCGGAGCGGTTGGCCGAGGCTGTGGGCGGGCTGGACGCGGTGGACGTGGGGTGGAGCCTCGTGTCGTCGCGGTCGGTGTTGGAGCACCGGGCGGTGGTGTGGGGTGCCGATCCGTCGGAGTTGGTCGCGGGCCTGGGCGCGCTGGGGG
>NZ_JBQQBZ010000051.1:0-41173 GCF_052245655.1 Streptomyces sp. 4N509B | reverse complement strand
GCCTCCCGTTCCCCGGGTGTCGCGAAGAGCTCGTCGACCGGCCTGCCGAGCAGATGCTCCACGACCCGGCAGGTGTCCGGGCGCGGAAGAGTCCGCAGCTCTCCCGCCATCCAGCGGTCGAACTGCCGCGACGACACGTCCAACGACGCCAACCGCGCGTCTCCCACCTGCTCGGCGAGCTCGCGAGCAGCCCGTCTGAACTGCGTGGCGAACGCCTCATAGGTCGTCAGGTGACGCCGCTGGAGAAGCTGCCGGAACACGGTCGGACGAGGCATGGACACCCCCGGACGGTTGGGAGCCGAGACGAGCGTTCGCGTGTTCGGATGGAGACGTCCCGTGACACCCAGACAGTGTGCCGACTCCGATCCGATCCAGGCAACATGCCTTCGGCAAGTTGCCTGGGCGACTTGTCGGCAGCGCGACGACCGGTCCAGACTGCGGGCATGCCCCGGAAGAAGACCCTCGTCCCCCAGTCCGTCTACCGGCGCCAACTCGCCGCGCGCCTCAAGCAACTGCGGGAGACGTCCGACCTCACCCTCGCCGAGGTCGCGGCGCGCGTCGAGATCAACCAGGGGTCTCTCAGCCGCATCGAGAACGGCGAGCGGGGCACAACGCCCGTCCTGGCCGGAGCTCTTCTGACGTGCTACGGCGTCGATGACCCCGCGCAACGCAACGACGTACTCGACCTGGTCCGCGCGGACAGGGAGCAGCAGAAGTCCTGGTGGCGGAAGTACTCCACCGTTCTCACGGCCACCCGGTACGACGGCTACCTGGCACTCGAATCAGGAGCCGTGGCCCTCTCCAACTACCAGCCGATGCTGGTCCCGGGGCTACTCCAGACGGAGGACTACGCCCGATCCGTCATCGCCCAGATGCGGATGGACTTGACGCCGCCTCAGGTCGAGGATCTCGTCACGATCCGACTGGAACGCCAGCACACCCGCCTGAGCGGAGCGAACCCCACCAAACTCTGGGCCATTCTCGACGAAGCCGTCCTGCACCGCACCATCGGCTCCCCCACCGTCATGGCCAACCAGCTCGACCACCTCATCACCGCCAGCGACCAACCAAACATCACCGTCCAACTCCTCCCCTTCTCCCTCGGCGCCCACCCCGGCCTCTACGGCCCTTTCGTCATCCTCACCTTCCCCGCCCACACCCCCGACCTGGTCTGGCTCGAAAACCCCAGAAACTCTGTCTACCTTGAGGCCAGCACGGACGTCGACAACTACTGGGAAATCTTCGACCACCTCCGCGCCTGCGCCCTCAGCCCTTCTGACACCCGCACTCGCTTCGCCGAGATGATCAAGGATTTCGACACATGAGCACTCCCCGGCCCACCAATATCCCTCCAGGACGCTGGCGGAAGAGCTCCTTCAGCGGTGGAGCCAACGATTGCGTGGAACTCTTCGATACTGGAAGCACACTTCTCCTGCGCGATTCCAAATTCCCACAGCATGGGCCCCTTGAAGTCACACGACCCTCATTCAAACATCTCATTCGCTCACTCAACAGCGATTCCTTGGATGCTCAACATCACAATTCGATGCCGTGACGACGACCTCTACCGACCATCCTGGAGAACTCCAAACCCGCCCTCACTCATCCTCGACGAAGCCTTCCTCTGCTTCGCGAACACCACATCGTCCTGGCAGTCCAGTTCGTGACCTCGCCTACCCCCAGTGCCCCGCGCCACCCTGCGCCCGCGGGGAGCACCCTGTTACAGGACATTTGACGCCGGGCTTCGCCGCCGGACGTTTCCCTTCGAAGCCGCCAGCCTACTGCCGGACCTCCTGACAGCTACCTGGACCGGACTTCCACCGGCAGACGACGAGCCTCCGAGCGGCATAAACACCGCTACATCACGGTGTCACCTCCCGTTCTCGTGGGCGCGCAAAGGAGGATCATTGTCTGGCTTCGTATCGAATCCGCGCTCTCCCCGCCTCAAGACCATCGACCGAGTTTCACCGATAACCCATCCGCTTACTATTAGGGAAAACAAAAGAATCTCGACGACCGGCAAGAACCTCGCCGACCGGTTTGGCAGTATATTCCGAAGCGCCCAGACGGAATAGTTTTTCCCGCACAGCGATAACTGCCAGATTGGGGAACCGAGACACCTTCCGGATTTAGTAATGGCAACACAACCATTCATTTCAGGCGACATCATGCCCATCAATACAAGCGCCACATTTCCGCGCACTTTCAGGACTCCGATGCCTTCTTGGTCGGCTTCGGTGAACAAAAACAGTGAGTCCACACTGTTCCAGTGCCGCAGTAAGAGTTATAGTCATTTCGAACATCATCATCGATGAATAATCTTTCTCCGTTTGAATAGCGGTGCAAGCCTGGCGGACACCTGAAAGGAATTCGGATAGAACCTCTTTCGCTCATCGGCGCCGTTCCTGCCGGAGATGTCCTGTCGGCCTCTCTATGGCGGCTCCTTGCTATCGATCGGCAAGTAGAGCGTGAAGGTAGAACCTTCACCAAGCTGACTACATGCGAGTATTTCCCCGCCCAGAAGGTGGGCAATCTCTCTGCAGATTGAGAGACCTAGGCCCGTGCCGCCGTACTTGCGACTCTTGGCACCATCCAACTGACGGAATGATTCGAAGATCACGTTCATTTTGTCTGGGGCGATGCCGATGCCAGTATCTCTCACGGCGAAGGAGATCAAATGCTGCCTGTCGGGGCGTGATGGATTCTCCTTCTGTGGCGCTTCACGAAAGGCGCTCCGCTCTGCAGGTTGAATCAGAAGACTTATGGACCCGGCATCAGTGAACTTGACCGCATTGCTCAATAAATTGCGTAGAATCTGCAACAGCCGCGCCTCGTCGGTATACATCGTGGCTGGCAACTCCGGAGAAATGCTAACATGAAAGTCGAGGCCCTCACTAAGAGTCAGTGGCCGGAAAATCGCTTCTATGTGATCCGCAAAATGGGAAAGCTCGAATCGGGTCGGGTTGATCTGTATCCTATGCCCCTCGATGTGCACCAGATCGAGGATGTCATTAATGAGCTGCAACAGATCTGACCCAGCGCCATGGATGGTCTCGGCGAACTGCACCTGCTTCGCCGAGAGGTTCCCCTCGAGATTATCGGCAAGGAGCTTGGCCAATATGAGCAGCGAGTTGAGAGGGTTACGCAGCTCGTGAGAAAGATTAGCCAGGAACTGCGTTCTGTACTCCATCGATACCGCGAGCTGCTCAGAGCGCTCTTGCAGGACCTGTCGCGCATCTTCGATCTCGACATTCTTGATCTTGATGTCGCGATTAATGTCAGCCAACTGTTGCGCCTTACTTGCCAGTTCAGTATTGGACTCTTCCAACTGCCGCTGGCGCTTCATCAATTCCGAAGATTGCTCCATCAATTCTTGCGCCAGACGCTGGGATTCTCCCAGCATTTTTTCAGTTTTTTGTTGGTGGAGGATCACCGAACTGCTGTGTTCAACTAATTCGACTACAGCATATGGAACGTCGGCGCGGCGCTCGTCAAGCCATCGTTGTGCTTCTGCGACGCGGAGGGCAGACAGCAGGTCCCCTTCCGCCGCACGTTCTTCCATCATCGCCAGCCACTGCTGGAAATCTGCGTCCTCATCAACCCATGCGGCCAGCTTGTTCCATCCGCGGATCAAGGCCTCATGGGCGATCTCCGCGGTGTCGGATCCATCCGGGCCAAGTACGACGAGTCTTTGCTCGGGCTCGGACATAAGTTGCGCGACATGCCAGTCTTCCCCCAGATGGGAGCGCCGAGCGGTGACGCGAACAGCGCTGGCGGATCCGCCACGGGCCCGAATCATTGAAAGAAGAACGCGCCGAATACGAGCCTCATCCACGTGTGCCGTGAGGAAGCTGTACACCTTCCCGGCATGACGATTCAAAGCGCCCGACACGCCACCCAGGGCATAGTAGCTATCGAAACTGATTCGTCGATCGCGCTGCATCGGCCACAGCTCGGTCAATGTAAACTCGAGGAGCGGTAGACCGCCCGGCCCTCTGCTAGCCTCCCGGGCGATCGCTCCGGCTAAGCCTTCGGTGAAGGTTACGCCAGCTAGTGCGGCGGGCTCGACTATTACGCGTGTCAGTGCTGACTCGTCTAGCGGAGGCACGTTCAACTGCCGATCCTGCAGACGCTGTCCTATGTCAGGAAGCTCGAGCAGATCAGGCAGAAAGTCGGCACGCAGCGTACAAATGAGACGCACGTCAGAGCTCTGCGCTTGCCCCTGAGACGGAAACATTCGGCCGAGAAATTCCAATAGCTCCTTCCTGTCCCAGCCACTGCTGAGAACTTCCTCGAACTGGTCACCGATCAGAGCTAGCCGTCGGCCAGTCAATAACGCTACCTTCGAGGCGACGGCCCAGAATCCCTCTTCTCGTACTGCCCGAGCTCTGCTCGCCAACTGCTCAAGAGAATGCTGCCCCGCGGGGCGTTCAACGTCCAGTAGCGCTCGGGCGACCGCATCGTACGCCGTAGCCCCGGGGCGGAAGGAAGCCACGACCCAGCCATCCGCAGCAAGCGCAGGCTCTAGACCTGCAGCGACCAAGGATGACTTCCCCACCCCAGAAGGACCCGTGACCACCACAAGCGGCTGCGTTTTCACCATGGAACGCAACCTTGTGACCTCGCGCTCCCGCCCCACGAAAACCCCAGTGCGGGCATCCTCCGCTGTAAAGGAGTGCAGACCACGATAAGGACAATCGGGCAGCAAGCTCGGATCGAGTACTTCCGGCCACGCCGCCGCAACCTCCGACATCGGCACGGCGTAAGCATCACCCGTCGAACCATCGCGACTCGTGACAGCGAGCATCCCGACGACCGCATCACCCCAGCTATCCCTGACAATCACAGGCGCGCCGCTGTAGCCAGGCTGCGCCCGTAGAGCCGACTCGCTGCCAACGTCAAGCTGGACCAGCCCACCACCGACAGCGCCGCGAGGCTCACAGGTGCTCCACGCACCGTTGAGCCTGCGTGGTGGATTGCCCGGGAACCCGAATACTGTCGCTTTTCCCTCGGCAGGCAGGCCCATCCGCGTATCCAGCAGTCGTGCGGCGCCCGCACCCACGGGCAGCGTGTCTCCCCCGACGAGTACGAGTCCTGCCGTGTCCCGGCCGGCCTGGCCAGGGCCCGGGGGTGGATCCCAGGCGCTGATACGGCAGTTCCGCAACGGCGCACCCTCCGCATCTCCGAGTAGCACGAACTCAATCTGCACACGAGCGGTATCCGCAGGACGGTCGCGGACCGGCTTGTCCCTGCCTAACGCTACGTTGATCACATGGGCGCAAGTCACAATCTGCTTGTCACCTACAAGGAACCCCACCCCGGCGGGATAATCCTTCGCGCCGCAGCGAATCTTGACGATAAAACCCTCCCGCTGCGCCCCCATAGCGTTAGGACCGGTTCCAGGTGAGTCGCACTGCGAAATTGACCTCAGCCGTGCCCTTGGCGATGATCACACTCGTGTCCCCGCCGACCTTCAGCCCGAACTCGATCTCCACCTGATCTGGCCCGAGCTCACGGACCGTCTGCACCACCTTGGACAGCGTCGGCCTCACCTCTGCTAACGCGTCAGTCAGCGATGCCCGTGCCCGGGCCACCGTGCCACGGCCGCTCGCCGCCATCTCTAGCTCAGAACCGACGAGATCGTCATCGACTTCGAACACCGCCACGGCCGCATCGCCGTCATCCAAGGCCATTGAGAGCAACCGCCCCATAAGTCCTCCTCTGCAGTCCAGTCCGTAGAGATCCTAAGTCGTCGCCGCCGTTGGCTGTCTTGTTACGTGGAACAGTATCTCGATCGAGAGTAACTGCTGCTGTGGCCATGCAGGTTCGCCGGGTTGTCGGCCGTGTGGTCGTGCCAACGCGTACAACCGCCGTACGGGAGAGGCCAGCGGCACATATCGTGTGTCGAAGCTGGACGGCCCATCGTCGATCCTGGCGGTCGGGACGCGGTGGCAGTGGCCGCAGTGGCTCGGGCCGGATGGTAGCCGTTGAGGGCTCGAAGCGATCCTCATCCGGTATGCGATGAATCCACCTAACCCCGATCTTTCGTGATGGTTCGTCGGTCTCTTCGGCGGGCCGTTTCGGTTGTTCGGGCTGGTGGTTGCCAGGTTGATGGCCCGGCTGTCGCGTCGGGTGGGCGTCGGGTTCCACGGCTCCGGTCTGGGGTGGTGCTGCTCGCAGGGACGGGGACGTGCTGGTCAGCCAGGGTTCGGGAGGGCCACGAGCTGGTCCAGGGCGTTGGTGATCACGTCGGTCCAGGGCCAGTGGCGGGCGAACCTCAGGTGCCGGCGGCGGGCGGTGGTGACGATCTGGGCGGCGGCGGAGAAGAGGCGGAGCCTCAGGCGACGGGGTTCCCACTGCGTGTTTCGCCGGTCAGAGCGAGCATGGGCATCCAAGCGAGGAGGTCGAGGGCGATCTGGACGATCTCCAACCAGATCTGGTTCTGCCCGGTGTCGTGCAGGGGTAGGTTGCGTAGGCCCGTGGCACGGGCGGCGCGGATGCGGTCCTCGGCCCTCGCGCGCTGGCGGTGCCGCAGTTCGAGGGAGGCGATGGGCACGCTGGTGGTGTTGGTGGCGAAGGCCGTCAGCCGCAGGCCGTCGGCATCGGTGAAGCGCAACTGGGCTCCGGGGTGGGGCCGTTCCTTACGGACGATCAGCCGCATCCCGGGCGGCCAGCCCTTGAGGACGTCGCCGTCGAGTTCGGCAACCCAGGCGCCGTCGCGGATGTCTCCCTCGGGCTCGACGGCCACCGTCCACGCGGCGGGCGGGACCTTGAGGACGGCGTGGTGGATGGCGTCGGTGATGGTCATGCCGACCGAGTACGACAGCCACCGGCCGCGCCGGGCGAGCCAGGCGACGAACTCGTGGGTGCCGCCGCCGGAGTCGGTACGGATCAGCGTCTGGCGTCCGCGCCGGTACTTCCTCGGCAGTTGGGCCAGGGCGAGTTGGGCCGTGGTGATGTGGTCGGCGGCGGTGTTGCTGCCCGCGTTGCCCGGCCTGAGCAGGGCGGCCACCGGCTCACCGCTACCCGTGCTGCCGTGATCGACGAAGGCCATCAGGGGATGGTGTCCGAAGGTCTTCTTCCAGGTCGCAGTGGTGTCCTGCTTCTCGGAGTGGGCCAGCACGAGCACCCCGTCCAGGTCCACGATCACCTGACCTGCGGCATCCGGAGCTGTGTTCTTGGCCAGCCTCCAGACCCGCTCGCGGGCTTCGGCCCGCGTGGCCCGTATCGCGGACAGGGCCTTCGGCCCAGCGGCGGCGAGGGTGTCGACGAGCCGGGAGACCGTCGGGTCAGAGGCAACCGGTCCGAACACGGCCGGCTCAGCCCGCAGCATCCCGACATCCGCCAGGCAGTCACCGCCCAACGCGACCGCGAGCGCCACGTCCAGTAGGATCTTCCCCGGATCGTGCACCGCCCGCGGACGTCGCCACGGCGTCAGCGCTGTCGATATCGCCTGGTCCAGCCCGGCCTTGCGGATCGTCTCCACCAGCAGCACGGCCCCGGCCTGGGACACCACCCCGTGGCCACCGCCCTCAACACGAACACGCGGATAGGACTTCACCTGGGAAGTGCCTCCGGCAGCAGTGGGAACAAGGACCTCGACAATCCTCATTCTCGCTGGTCAGAGGCACTTTCTGCATTCTTGATCACCAGTCGGACAGACCCACTCCATGAAAGCGCGGGGCTAATTAGCCCACGTCCCGGGTCCTTTGCCGAGGGTGCCCCACCGTACGATCAAGCGCGTCTGCGCAGGTCGGCGGCGGTTGTGCCACGACCAACCCTTCGTGGCGGCTCCTGCCCGACACTCAAACCCGCGGCCAGATGACTTACCGCCGAACCGGAATGACCGCGCGAATCACCATTCCATGACCGCTGCCTGCGGCATTGGCTGCGCTCTGATTCCGGGCCCCCCGCCCAGGACTCGAACCGGCGCAGCTGTCCACCGACTCGGTGTCCCTTGTCGGTTCAGTGCACCTTATAGACCTGCAGACGTCTGCGGACGGCACGGGACTTCCCGGTGCGTCCGTCAGCGGCTCCTCACCGCCCCGGGCAACGCGGCTGGGGGTCAGGGGGTCGTGGGTTCAAATCCCGCCGTCCCGACCAGCGTCTTCGCAGGTCATAGGCCGCTTCCGCCGTTGGCGGGGGCGGCCTTTCGCGTGCCCTTCGCTCCCATGGGAGCGAAACCTGGGAGCCCTCGCGCTCCCAGGCTCTCAGGACGTCAGCTGAGCTGGCCGCGCCCGTCCGTCTGAAGGACGGCTCCCCGCGCCTGCGGGGAGCACGCCCCGATGGGCCTGACGATCTACTGGCGGACCGTGTTCCCGGCAGGCGCGGAGGTAGACCTCGTCCATGACCGACCTCGCGCAGGTGCCTGCCGTGTTCCCCGCGCGGGGGTGAACCGGAACTGGTCTCGCCCGAGGGGCGCGTCGCCGGGTACCCCCCGCAGGCACGATCTTGACCGATCTTCCGCGCTGTCGGCGAGGGGGGCGGCGGGATTGGCGTCGTTGGAGGCGGTCGGGGATCGGGGCCAACGGTCTTCCAGCGCGGTCAGCAGCCGAGCGTCGATGCTGGCGGCGACGTGGCCGTAGGTCTCGTCCATCTGGTTCTGCAGCGTGTGACCGAGCCGGCGGGCCTGCGCCACGTCGGGGTTGCCGTCCTCGATCAGCCAGGTCCTGTGTGAATGGCGAAGCCCGTGGAAAGTCAACGTCTCATGCACCGGCGTGTCCAGTACCTGCCGTCGATCGTCCCACCCTGGGTGGCGGGTGCCCATACCCGGCGACGTGAAGCCCGTGACCGCCAACGACACCCAGCCTTCGGTGGACGCCAGCCGACGACTGACCATGGCCGCGTCACACACGACGGCCGACGACCTGCGCCACACGCGACCGGATGCGTGGCGTCGAAGGTCATCCCGCCCCTTATCACGGCATCGGACAGACCCTAGGATGGGGCGACTTGTGCAGCACGGTGCCCGGAGAGTCCGTTATGCCCTTGTCGAGCATCTTTCCGTGCGGGTTCCCTGGCATGGCGGAGGGTGGCAGGGAGCGAGGCCGCTTCCTCGTGCTCGTGTGCCACCCTGTGACCGTCACGTCGAGCGTGCTTCGGTGGACTGGCGACCGTCCGTGGACCCTGGAGGCACGCGATGCGGCTATCGGGACGTGGCGTGTCGGGAGCGACGGTTGGCCGGCGCCGCTCGAAGGTCCCGCCCCGGCTCGTACCCCGTGACCATCTCTATCTTGTTGGGAGCCGGAGATGCACCACGCCGAGCACGAGGCCGCCCGCGGGAGAGCGGGCGCCCCGGACTGCGGGGACGCCCCCGTACCCGCTGCGGGCGGTGGTCCGGACGAGACCGTCTGGGAGCTGTTCGAGGCCCAGGCGGCGCGCCGGGGGAGCCGGATCGCCGTCGTGGACGGGGCGGTCGAGATCGACTACGAGCGGCTGCGGGCACGGGCGGAGGCGATCGCCGGGGAGCTGGCAGCCCGGGGCGTGGCACCGGGGGAGTTGGTCGGCGTGTGCCTCGGCCGGACATGGGAGCTGGTAGCAACCCTGCTGGGAGTACTGCGGGCAGGCTGCGCCTATGTGCCAATGGACCCCGCCTACCCGGCCGAACGGGTGCGCTACATGATCGAGCATTCTCGGGCGGCGGCGGTGGTCGTCGATGCCGGTACGGCGGCGCTGTGCTCGGCGGCCCCCGATCGCGTGCGCCTCGACGCGGTGCCGGACCGCCCGGCGGCATCGCGGGCGGCCTGCTCGGCCGGTGATCTCGCGTACGTCATCTACACCTCGGGGTCAACCGGGAAGCCCAAGGGCGTGGCGGTCGAGCACCGCAGCGTGGTGGCGATGACCGCCTCGATGCGCCGGTTGCTGGGCGACGAGGACCTTGCTGGTGTCCTGGCCGCGGCCTCGGTCTGCTTCGACCCCTCGGTGATGGAGATTCTGGGGACGCTCATCCTCGGTGGCACGGTCGTCCTGGCGGAGAACGTGCTTGCCCTGCGCGAGTTGCCCGCAGCGCACCTCGTGCGCACGGCCATCATGGTGCCGTCCGCGATGAAGGCGCTGCTCGCGGCCGGACCGCTGCCCGGTGGGTTGCGGTGTGTGGTGCTGGGTGGTGAGGTCCTGTCCCGTTCTCTGGTGGAGCGGTTACACGCTGATCCCTGTGCACCGCGGGTCGTGAACGTCTACGGCCCGACCGAGGCCACCGTGTTCATCACCACCGCCGAAGTGGGAAACGGGCCGATCACCATCGGCAGCCCGGTCCCGGACGCGCGAGCGTACGTGCTGGACGAGTCCCTGCAGCCGGTGCCGGCCGGCACGGCGGGAGAGCTGGCGCTCGCCGGCGACCAGCTGGCGAGGGGATATCTCCATGACGACGAGCGCACCCGGCGGAGCTTCCCGGCTCTCGCGCCGGACGGCCCGATCCCGGAGCAGCGGATCTATCGGACTGGCGACCTGTCCCGGTGGACGGAAACAGGAGAGCTCGAGTTCCTCGGCCGTGCCGACCGGCAGGTCAAGATCCGGGGTCACCGGATCGAACTCGACGAGATCGAGGTCCAGTTGGCCTCGCTGCCCGGAGTGGACGAGGCGGCGGTCGTTGTCACCACAGGCGAGGAAGGCAAGAGTCTCCTCACGGCGTACGCGGTGAGCCGGCAGGAGTCGGTGACCGCGTTGACCGTGCGCTCCCAGCTGGCCGACCGCCTGCCGAAGCACATGATCCCGCACCACATCATGCTGCCGGCGGAGCTGCCGAAACTGCCCAACGGCAAGGTCGACCGGCTTCGGCTCCCCGCCCCCGCGCAGCACGGCGACGAGGCGACCCCTGAGGGAAGGGCGGGCGGCGACGGCCCGGCCGCCTCGCGAACCGGCCCCGGTGCGCCGCCCTCGCCGGACGAGCAGCGGCGCTCGGTACTCCTCGCCATGGTGCTGGAGGAGGCGACGCTGCTCCTCGACGCCCCCGGCCCCGACGCGGTCCGGCCGGACGAGCCACTGATCGCGCAGGGGTTCGATTCGCTGGACATCGCGGAGCTCACGGCGCGGCTGTCCCGAGGGCTGGCCACTGACCTCACTTCATCCACCCTGGTGGAGCAGATGACTCCCATGGAGGCCGTCGACGGGCTGCTGGCGGTGCTGGGCCGTGCTTCCGGCGGCGGCCAGGTGTGCGGGCGCCCGCGGAGCGCCGGGGCCGCGGATCGGCTCGGCGTGTTCCAGGAACAGGTCCGCGCCGGATACCCGCCGGCCTTCGCCGCCAAGGTCCCGGCCTGGTCCGCGACCGACCGGGGCGCGCTCGTACAGCATTTCCGGGACCTCCTGGCGCGCTCGGGACTGGACCCGTACGGAAAGGTCGTCCGCACCGGAAGCGCCGACCGGGGCGTCGTCGCCGACCCGGGCACGGGCGAGGAGCATGAGGCCCTCATCTGGACCACCAACCTCTACCTCGGACTCAACCGCGACGCGGAGGTCATCGAGGAGGCACGCAGAGGGTTGGACCGCTTCGGTACCGGGATGGGGATATCAGCGGCGGGCTCGGGGCAGACCGGCCTCCACACGGACTTCGAGCAGGAGTTCGCCGCCATGGTGGGCAAGCCGGCGGCCTGCCTGTTCCCCACCGGGTTCACCGCGAGCCTCGGAGCCGTCGCCGGAATCGTGGGCGATCAGGACGTCGTGGTCATGGACCAGCTCTGCCACGCCTCCCTGGTGGACGGGGCCCGCCTGAGCGGCGCGAGGGTGCGGACCTTCAAGCACAACGACGCGGCCGACCTGCGGTCGGTCCTCACAGCGGAGTCCTCGCCCTACCGTACGACGCTGGTGGTGCTCGAGAGCGTGTACAGCATGGGCGAGGGGGCGGCGCCGCTGCGGGAGATCGTGTCTGCCGCGAAGGAGTCCGGCGCGCTCGTCCTTGTGGACGAGGCCCACTCGTTCGGGCTCTACGGAGTGCGGGGCGCCGGACTGTGCGCCGCGGAAGGCGTCACCGAGCACGTTGACTTCATCCTCACGACCCTGAGCAAGGCCCTCGGGAGCATCGGCGGTGTGGTCGCCGCCCGGGAGCAGCACATTGCATTGCTGAGGGCATCGGCGCGGTCGTACATCTTCCAGGCGAACATCTCACCCGCCGACGTGGCGGCGGCTCTTGCCACCCTGCGCAGGGTCGCTGCCGGCGACACGCTGCGGGCCAGGCTGTGGGACACCGCGCACTACATGCGGAAGCGCTTCTCGGAGGCCGGCTACGAACTCGGCGCCGGGGACGGGCTTATCATCACGCCCTTCTTCTCCGACGGCGAGAACCTGCATGCGATAGCCCGAGGGCTTCTCCGGCGGGGCGTCCATGCCGCTGCCGTGACGTACCCGATTGTCGAGCGCGGGCGGGGCCGATTGAGGTTCATCTGCTCGGCGTCCCATACCCGAGCGGATGTTGACGCGACACTACAGGCCCTGATCGAAGCCGAGGCGGAAGCCGCGACCGCCCCCGCGCCGCATGATGCCATGGACCTGCGAGAGGAAAGGGACGAGGAGTCCGCACCATGGGACGTGGCGCACTGGGCTGACGCGTTTACGACCTATCTGGAATCCGTCCTGGCCGAGCTTCCCACACCGGCGCCACATCTCACGGTCACGATCGCCCTGCCAGAGGACGAAGGAAGTCTTGTCGTCCGGATCAACGAACACGGGGTTACCCGCGAACCCGACAGCACCACCGCGACGCCTGCCTGTTCGCTTCGCCTGATCGACGATGCGGCAACAGCCGCGCTGTGCTCACGGAACGTGGGGCGCCTGCTGGAGAGCGTGCTCGCGGGCGCCTGTGTGCTCTCCGGGGATACGCAGGTGTTCGTCTGGCTCATTGGACGACTCAGTGACTGGCAGAGCTCAGCAGGTGGTGGAAGCCTCCCCCTGAGTGATGGACACACTGATACCGGATCTGCTTGATCCGGAGGAAGCGAGAGCACCGCCGATGGCGATGCCACCCTGGGGTTCCATCGGCGCCCGCACCTCGGTCGGGACTTCATCCGGCTATGGGACGAGGGACTCGACGCCGATCTGCTCGTGTCCGGGGACGCTGGGACGCACGAGGCTCCGCCGGATCCGCGTGGCCCGGGGGCGGGCACGTCGGCGCGGTGTGTGGGGGTGTGCTCGCGTGTACGTGTCCGAGACGCGGCGGGTTCGGGAGGGTGACCGAGCGTAGGATCGGATGTCGATATCGGTTTCGTCACTGTCCGCTGGGCGTGGAGGTGGGTCGGGTGCGGGAGTTCCAGCGGGGCGCGGTGCGGTTGCACATCCTGCACCACGCGGCCGAGGAGGAGATCCACGGTGCGTGGATGACCGAGGAGTTGGCCCGCCACGGGTACCGGATCAGCCCCGGGACGCTGTATCCGACGCTGCACCGGATGGAGGCGGACGGGCTGCTGGTCTCCGAGCAGCGGGTGGTCGACGGCCGCACCCGCCGGGTCTACAGGGCGACCGAGGCCGGGAGGCGGGCCCTCGCGGAGGACCGTGCGGCGCTCAGGGAGCTGGCCCGTGAGGTGCTCGGGGACGACGCGTCGTAAGGCCGGTGGCGGGTGGCCGGTGGCCGGTCGGCGTGGCCGGAGGCTCTCGCGACGCGGCCGAGGTCGCACCTCGGCGCGGCTACGGGGCGCGGCGTGCGGCGATCGCGCGCCGCGCGGCGTGGAGCGCGGCGCCGGCGGCCAGGACGGCCGTGCCGGAGGCGACGGAGACGGTCGGCAGGGTGAAGGCCAACAGCAGGCAGCCGGCCAGGCCGACGACGGGGATGATCCGGGGCGGCCGGCCCTCGTCCGGGGCGAGGGTCCAGGCGGAGGCGTTGGCGATGGCGTAGTAGGCCAGCACGCCGAAGGAGGAGAACCCGATCGCGCCGCGCAGGTCCGCCGTCGCCGCCACGACCGCCACCACGACGCCGACCGCCACCTCGGCCCGGTGCGGCACCCCGAACCGCGGGTGGACGGCGGCCAGGCGGTGCGGCAGGTGCCCGTCGCGGGCCATGGCCAGGCCGGTCCGCGAGACTCCCAGGATGAGGGCGAGCAGCGCGCCGAGCGCGGCCACCGCCGCCCCGGCCCGCACGACGGGGGTCAGCCAGCCGGCGCCGGCCTCGCGCACCACCGCGTCCAGCGGCGCCGCGGCGGCGGCCAGCGCGTCGCCGCCGAGCACCGTGAGGGCGGCCACCGCGACGAGGACGTACACCAGGAGCGTGATGCCGAGCGCCAGCGGGATCGCCCGGGGGATGGTGCGCTGCGGGGAGCGCACCTCCTCGCCCAGGGTGGCGATCCTGGCGTAGCCGGCGAAGGCGAAGAACAGCAGGCCGGCGGCCTGCAGCACCCCGCCGAGCGACGCGTCCGCGCCGATGTCCAGCCGGGCGGGATCCGCCTCGCCGGAGGTCAACGCGGCCGTCACCACGGCGGCCAGAACGGCGAGGACCGCGGCGACGATCGCCCGGGTCAGCCAGGCGGACTTCTCCACCCCGGCGTAGTTCACCGCGGTCAGCGCGGCCACCGCCAGCACCGCCACCAGATGCGCCTGGTCCGGCCAGACGTACAGCCCCACCGTCAGCGCCATCGCCGCGCACGACGCGGTCTTGCCCACCACGAAGGCCCATCCGGCCAGGTACCCCCAGAACGGGCCCAGCCGCTCCCGGCCGTAGACGTAGGTGCCGCCGGAGGCGGGGTAGCGCGCGGCCAGCCGCGCGGACGAGGTGGCGTTGCAGTACGCGACCACGGCGGCCAGGGCCAGGCCGAGCAGCAGACCCGAACCGGCCGCGCGCGCCGCCGGGGCGAGGGCGGCGAAGACGCCCGCGCCGATCATCGACCCCAGGCCGATCACCACGGCGTCGGGCATCCCGAGCCTGCGCCGCAGCGTGCCCGGGGCGTCCGCCGTCGTCGCCTCGCTCATGGCGCCACCTCTCTCACGGCTCTCACGACTCCTCCATTATTACGGCCTCCGATATCGGAATACGACAGAGGAAGTCGCGGGCAACTCGACGGGGCGGGCGGAGGACTCAGCGGCGAGGGCCGGGAAGCGCCCGGCTTCCCGGCCCTCCGGTGACGTACGGTGCGACGGGCCGCGTTCACCCGGGGAACCCGACGCTCCTGACGCCGTCTCCCCCGGGTTCGGGCCGGCGCCCGTCTAGGCCGGCGAGGCCCCCTGGATGGTGAGCTCATAGGGGAAGGGGTCCCCGACGCCGACCTGCCACATCTGGTAGTTGCGGTGCTGCGAGGGGGTGGCCGCGACGACGAGCATCAGGTGCGTCTCGCCGCTCTGCAGGCTGAGGTTCGCCGTCTGTCCGGGGGCGAAGGCGTCGCTGTACCGGACGGAGAAGTCGGGCGAGACCGCCGCCAGGCGGAACCGCCAGTCGGCGCCGGAGAGGCTTGACCGCCCCTGGAGCTGGACGGACACCTGGCCACCGCTCGGGTTCAACCGGATGACGTTGTGCCCGTACTGGTGCGGGGCGTCGCTGCCGGCGATCTGGTACCGGCCGCCGCCGAGGCTCTGCAACGGGTCGGTGTGCAGGGGCCGGTAGCTCTCGCCGTTGCGCCACAGGTCGCCGCGGATCGCGGCCCCGTCCGCGAAGTCGTAGACGACCTGCCGGGAGGTGTACTCGGCGATCAGCTCGGCGAACTCCTGGTGGTCGAGGCCGAGGACCCGCTTGATGGTGTCGATCGGGTGCTCGCCCTGCCGGGCCTCGTACCAGAACCGGTCGATCACCTCCGCCCCGTAGAGCTCCCGGATGGTGTTGAACAGCATCCAGTCGCCGTAGTAGGTCTCCTGGGCCAGCCAGCGGAAGTGCTGGCGGTCGACGTAGTAGCCGGAGCCGACGACGACGTCGGGACGCTTCATGCGGGCCATGTAGTTGGCGTGGGCCTCCCAGACCGGTCCCGCCACCGGGTTGCCGGCACCCCAGCCGCCGCCGTTGCCGGCCGCGATGTTGAGGTCGACGGCGTAGCTCTGGAGGACGTGGTTGAACTCGTGCGACTCGACCCACTCGTCCCAGATCTTGTCGTAGGGCATGCACATGTGCCCCAGGCCGATCTCGTCGGGGCCGGCCCAGTTGGCCGGGGGCAGGAAGCCGCCCGACCACGATCCGCACAGGTAGAGGTTGATCTTGTACCGGGAGCCGACCTCGTGGTCGGCGGGGTCGACGAACCCGACCTCGTTGACGTAGAAGTCGTAGATGTCGTCCATGTGGTCCGCGATCCACTGCGGGTAGTTGTCGATGCCGCGGTTCTGCCGTCCCCACGCGACGACGTCGACCGCGTCGCCCCAGCGGACGGCGAAGTGCTCCGACTCGACGACGTTCCCGGTCTCGGCACCCTCGTCGATGAGGAACTGGGGAATCCGCGTCTGCTTCCCCTGTTGCTGCGTCTCCACGGCCGCGCTGGCCGTTCCCGCCGAGCCCGCGAGCACGAGGGCCGTGGCGAACGCGGTGGCGAGCGCGAGGCCGCGTCGTCGCAGGACCCGCCCGCCTGCGCTTCTCAGTCTTCGGAACATGGGACCGCCTTCTCGGTGAGATGTGTGTGGGGGGCGGGGGCGACCCCGGCGGGATCAGGGCCACCCCCGGGTTCACGAGGTCTGGACGAGCCTCCGCGGGGTGCCTGGTCGTCGACGAACGCCCGCGTCCCTGACGGCCCGTCGCCGGCCGGAGGCCACCTGGTGCCGGCCGGTGAAGAGGTACGCGGTGCCGTCGACGACGTGCGGGGTGAACGGTCTGCGGGACGTCATCGCGGGTCCTCCTTTCCTGCTGGTGAGCAGGAGCGACGAGAGTCCGAGTGGTCGCGGACCGGGTGGCGCGTCGGCGTGTCGTCGGCGTACGGGGAGGCGGGGCGGAGGCTCTGCGGACGCCCCTCTCCACGGACTCGGCCGAGGCGCCCGCACCGTCCCGGACGGTGGGTCGGCCGGCGGCCTCGACGTCGTACTCGTCGCCGGGTCGACGGTCCCGGCCAGCGTCCACTGACCGGGGGCCGACCTGCCCGACGACCGTCGCGCCGCCACGGCTCGCCGCTTCACCCTGCGTCGTTCTTCACGCACGCATAGGCGTGTACACGACAGGAATGCTAGCACCGACTTTCGACATGGTGAACTACGTCCGCCATGTCGAACGATGGCGAGATGTCGGAGCGGGACACCCGGGTGCCGGGAGAGCCGGGCGGCGTCGGACGCGTTCGCGCCCGGCCACGACCAAGGGACCGTCCGGCGCGACCCCCGCCCCCCTTTCTCCGGACGAGCAGGAGCGGTTGACGGCGCGGGAGGACTGCCTATGATGCGTGTCTGACGACCCGACCAGCGTTCGTGATACCGAACGCACGGTCGGGTGGCCTGCGTCGCCCACGAGGCCACGGCACGACAGCACGCGCACCACTCCGTTCCCGTTCCGGAGCGGTCCCTCCCGTGCGGCCCGAGGACGACAGGGACGCGTGGGACGGGTCCTCCGGGACAGCCGCCACGGAGTCATCCGCCCTCGGCCCGACGGCGGTCGGCCCAGGCGTCGCCCCGGGAGCGCTTCGTCGACGGCCCCGTTTCTTCCCACTCCCAGGAGGAGCACGCATGTCCCTCAGCAGGCGCAGGTTCGGTCAGGCCGTGGTGGCCTCGGCGGCGGTCGGTGCCGGCGTGGCGTCGCTGCCGCGCGCGGCAGCGGCCGCGACAGCGCAGGGCAACACCGCCTACCTCATGAGCTACTTCACCGAGTCGCCGAACTTCGACGGCGCGGACTACGGCCTTCACCTCGCCGTCAGTCGCGACGGTCTGAACTGGACACCGCTGAACCAGAACAACCCGGTCGCCACGCCGACCGAGGGGACGCGGGGGCTACGCGACCCCTTCGTGTTCCGCACGAACGACGGCACCTTCGTCGTCCTCGCCACCGACCTGCGGGGCACCGACTTCTCGCTCAGCAGCCAGTACCTCCACGTCTGGGACTCCACCGACCTCACCGAACTCACCGGGTACCGGCGCCTGCGGATGCACACCATGACCGACACCCACACCTGGGCGCCCACCGCGTTCTGGGACGCCGCGCGGGGCGCGTACGGCATCGTCTACTCGGCCAACACCGACGACGGCGACGTCTTCCTGGTCAACCACACGAGCGACTTCCGCACCGTCAGCCCGCCGCAGGTCTTCTTCAGCCCCGGCTTCCCCGTCCTCGACGGCGACGTCGTCGTCGACGGCTCCACCACCTACCTGTACTACAAGAACCTCTCCGACGGCCGCACCTACGGCGCCCGGTCCGCCACCGGCGCTCCCAACAGCTTCACCACCTACACCGGTGGTCTCCTCCAGGGCAACGCCATGGAGGCGCCGTTGCTCCTGCGCACCAACGAGGGCGGCTGGCGGCTGTGGGCGGACTCCTTCAGCCCGGTCAACGCCGTCTACTACGCCTGGCGCACCACCAACATCTCCGGCGACGGCTGGACCCCGCTGAACCAGCGCGACTACACCCCGCCGCTGAACGCCAAACACGGGTCGATGGTGGGCATCACCGACGCCGAGTACGACGCCCTCGTCGCCCGGTGGGGGCTGCCCGGGTGGGTGCGCCTGAAGTCCTTCAACTTCCCCGACCGGTTCGTGCGGCACGCCGACTTCACGGCCCGGCTCGACGCGTACCCGTTCGACCCGTACCAGGACCAGATGTGGCGCATGGTCCCCGGGCTCGCCGACCCGAGCGGGGTCTCCTTCGAGTCGTTGAACTACCCCGACCACTACCTGCGGCAGCTCGACTCCGTCGTCCGGCTCGACCCGGACGACGGCTCCGGCGGCCTGAGAGCCGACGCCACGTTCCACCAGACGCCGGGTCTGGCCGACGCGAGCTGGTCGTCGTTCCGCTCCCACGCCGACGCCACCCGCTACCTTCGCCACTCCGGCTACGTGCTGCGCGTCGACCCGGTCGGGGGCTCCTCCAGCGCCACCGACCGGCAGGACGCCACCTTCCGCGTCACTCCCTGACCGACCGCGGGCTGACCGCGCGTCCGACCGGCCCCACCCTCCGAGCGTGCGGCGGCGCGCCCGGGGGTGGACCGGCGGCGGGCCCGGGGGGCCCGGTCGGGGTCCACCCCCGGTGTGCGCCGTCGGTCACGGGGTGGACGTGGACGCGAACTGCGTGATGAACTCCCACGCCTCTCCCGGGACCCAGGTGTCGCCACCGCTGCCGGAGGCGCCGTCCCGCGGGGCGGGGTTGTGGTTCCCGTCGAACGAGGCCCAGACCACCGGATACCCCTCGGCGCATCCCTGGTAGGCGGTGGTGATGTGCGTCAGGCTGCCGGCCGCCGCGCGCGGCGGGGTCTGCGGGGTGCAGCCGTTGTTCCTGACGAACGTGTCGCGCTGCCCCTCGTGGGCGTTGCCGAACTCGTCGCTGATTCCGTGCACCCCCATGAACGCGACGGGCTCGGTGCCGCCGGCGCAGCCGCTGACGACCCCGGGGGAGGACTGGGACACGACGGCGCGGAAGTCGTCGGGCCGGGCGCAGGCCAGCGCGTAGCTCATGGCGCCGCCGTAGCTGAAGCCGATGGAGAAGCGCAGCGAGGTGTCGACGCAGAGGTCCGCCTCGATCATGGCGAGCATGTCGTCGACGAAGACGACGTCCTCGCCCCCGGTGTTGGCCCAGGCGTTGTCCAGGCCCTGGGGAGCGACGAAGATCGTGCTGTCGCCCGCCTGTCGCTTGAGGCCGTAGTAGGCCCACGTCCCTGTTTCCACGGTGCGGCCGGTGGCGACGTCCTCGGCGGTGCCGCCCCACCAGTGCAGACCGAGGACCAGCCGGTGGGGATGGCCGCTGTCGTAGGTGTCGGGGACGTCCAGGATGAAGCTGCGGTTCTTGCCGCTGCTCTGGATGGTGTAGGTGCCGTCCCGCAGCGTCGGTGTCTGGCCGCAGCCGGCCGTCGCGTCGAGGACGCCGTCGTCCGCGGGTGCGGCGGTCCGCGTGTCCGGCGGCGCGGTCGCGGCCGGGCCGGTGGCCAGCGCCTGTCCCCCGGTGACCAGGCCGAGGGCCGCCGCGAGCGCGGCCAGGGGCGCGAGCCGGAACCGGTGGTTCGCCCTCCGCGCCATGGTGTGCCGTCGCATGGTCGACATGTGCTCCTCCTTCGTCGGGGTGGGAGGCTCACGGGGCGGCGGCGCGGGAGACCACGGGGCGGCGGCGCCGTCGTCGGTGACGGGCCGTCGGCGGGCAGCCGGGCCGCTCCGGGGAGGGCTCGTGCGTCGGCGAGGAGCGGTGTCGTCGCGTCGGCGGGCGCGTCACCTCGCCGCCCACCCGGCTCCCCTTCCCGCGGGACACGAGGGCGGGAGCGAGGGCGGCGACCCTTCGCCTGTTCGTCGACACGAGACTCCCTGAGGTGTGAGCCACACCTCCCAGCCGAGTCGCAACGTAGCAGCGCGCTTCCGGGCACGTAACCCACGTGAAAAAAACTTCACCAATGCTCCCCCGGTTCGTGGCCAGGCTCCCCCACGCCCCTCGCCGCCGGCGTCCGGCCGCGGGGAGAGGCCACCCCTCGACGATCCCGGCGGGATAGCGTGTGTCGGGCGCGTCCGGCGCCCGAGAGATGCCGGTCCGAACAGCACGGAGGCGCCATGTCCTCGCCCGAGACCGTGGTTTCGGCACCCGCGGCCGACGAGGTCCCGCCCGAGGCCGTGGCACCGTTGATGCGGGGTCTGGCCGTGCTGCGTGCGCTCACCGACGCCGACGGCGCGCTGGGGCTGCCCGCGCTGGAGCGGACGACGGGCCTGGCCCGCTCCACCGTCGACCGGATCGCCGCCACCCTCGCGCACCTGGGCTACCTCCGGCTGGACGGCCGTGTGGTGACGCTCGCCCCACCGCTGATGGAACTGGGCAACGCCTACCTGGCGGCGCTGCGCCTGCCCGATCTGCTCGGTCCGCACGCGCGGCGGCTCGCCGACGAGCTGGGCGAGTCGGTGTCGCTGGCGGTGGCCGAGGGCGACGGCGTCCGGTTCGTCCACCAGTCCACGCGACGTCGCACGCTGTCGGTCAGCTTCCGCGTCGGGGACCTGCTCCCGGTCGAGTGCGTGGCGCCCGGCCCGTTGGTCGCCGCCGGCTGGGGCGACCCGGACTGGGAACGCTGGCGACGGCGCCGGGCCGCCGACCCGATGGGGCGGGCCTTCACCGCGCTGCCGCCACGGGAGGCCACGCGGCTGCCCACCCCGAAGGAGTTCGCGGCCTGGGCACGGCAGGCGGGCGAGCGGGGCTTCGCGCTGGACGACCAGCTCATCGAGCCGGGCCTGGTCGCGCTGTCGGTGCCGGTGCGCCACTCGGACGGGACGACGGCCTGCGTCGCGAGTCTGGTCAGCCACACCAGCAGGCACAGCGCCGAGGAACTGCGCGAGCGGCTGATGCCCCGGCTGCGGGAGGCGGTGGACGCGATGGAGCGCGCGCTGACGAACCCGGCGGCCCCGGCTCCCGAGCCCTCGCCCGAGGAGCGGGCGTCGTGGATCGCCGCGTCCAAGCAGGAGCTCGGCCGTGAGTTCGTCGGGTCCCTGGCTCGCGGGCTCAGCGTGCTGACGGCGTTCGGCGCGGGGCGCGGGGCGCTGACGCTCGCCGCCGTCGCCCAGGCGACCGGCCAGGCGAGGGCGACCGCCCGCCGGGCCCTCATCACGCTGGAACACCTGGGCTATGTGGCCGCGACCTCGGGCGTGTTCCGCCCCACCTCGCGCGTGCTGGCGCTCGGCTACGCGCCGCTGTCCCGCCTCAGGCTGCCGCAGATCGCCCGGCCCCACCTGGCGGCGCTCGCCGAGCGGATCCAGGACTCCACCTCCCTCGCGGTGCTCGACGGGAAGGACGTGCGCTACACCGCCCGGGTGGCGTCGCGACGGATCATGAGCGTGGAGATCACGGTCGGGACGCGGTTCCCGGCCTACGCCACCTCGATGGGCCGGGTGCTGCTGGCCGACCTGCCGCCCGCCGACCGCGCCGCGTGGCTGGACCGCGTCGAGCTGCGGCCCCTGACGCCGGCCACGGTGACGGACCGGGGGGAGTTGGCAGGGCTCGTCGACCGTGCGGCCGCCGAGGGGTACGCGCTGGTCGACGAGGAGTTGGAGGAGGGGCTGCGTTCGATCGCCGTGCCGGTCCGCGATCGGGCCGGTCGGGCGGTCGCCGCCGTCAACGTCGCCACGCACACCGGCCGGCGGACCGCCCGGGAGTGCGTGGCCGAGGTCCTTCCCGCGCTGCGGGCGACGGCCGACGGAATCAGCGCCGACCTCCGCGTCGCCAGCCGCTTCGCCGCCCTCCCGACGGTCTGAGGCACCCGCCGGGAGAGCACGGACCCGGCCCCGTCGGCCGGCCAGGGATCGTCCCGGGCCGTGCCGCGTGGCGGCTCACGGGTCGTCAGCGTCCGCCGTCGGGCGCCCCCGGCTTCGGGGCGGCGATCCGCAGCAGCAGGTGGTGCAACGTCCGGCGTTCCTGTTGCTCCAGGGGGTCGAGCAGTTCGTCGGTGACGCGCCGTGCGGCGGCGTCGCTGTCGCGCAGGAAGGCCGAGCCGGCCTCGGTCAGGACGACGACGCGGTTGCGTCGGTCCGAGGGATCGGGCTGCCTGACCGCCAGGTCCTGCCGCTCCAGGTCGTCGACCAGGCTGACGATCGCGCTCGGGTCGTACCCCAGGTGGACGCTCAACTCGCGCTGGAGCGCCCCGGGCACGGTGGACAGGTACCGCATCAGCGCGTAGTGGCGCAGGCGCAGACCCGACTCCTGGAGCGTCGCGTTGAACAGCTGTCCCGCGCGCAGGCCGAGCCGGTAGAGGACGTATCCGGTGTCGGAGTGGAGCGAACGCATCCAGGGCTCGTCGGAGTCGACGGCGCCGTGGGCGTGCTCCCGGGCTCCGCCGCCCGGTCGTGCGGTGGCGATGACTGCCTCCTGCTGATGGTGGTTCGTGCGAGTGACCAGCATGCCTCAGGAGAGGTGTCAGCGACAACTATTGACATCAACAATGATTGTCCTAGTCTTCCATCACGGCTCGTGTCACGCGGCCGTAACCCCGTCCTCGGGAGGTCCCGTGCGTGCTGCAATTCCCGTCGCCGCGCTCACCGCCTGCCTGGCACTCACCGTCTCCGCCTGCGGGAGCGGTTCCGGCACCGGCGACGACGGACCGATCAAGATCGGCATGATCACCGAGCTCAGCGGGCCGCTCCAGACCCTGGGCACGGAGGGGCGCAAGGCGGCCGAACTGGCGGTCGAGCAGATCAACGAAGCCGGCGGCGTCGACGGCAGGCCGCTGGAGCTCCTGGTGAGCGACGCCCGGGGCAGACCCGAGCAGTCGGTGCTGGCGTTCAACGACTTCGAGGACGAGGGCGTGGCCGCGGTGCTCGGCTCGCCGTCCTCGCTCGTCGCCAGCGGCACGCTGCCCTCGGTCGACCGCGCGGAGATCCCCTATCTCTCCCTCACGCCGGTCGACGCCCAGGTCACCGAGGACCACCCGTACGTCTTCGTCATCCCCGCGCTCGCCTCCGACTACGCCGAGGCGCTGCTGCGCCACTACCAGGCGCAGGGCGTCACCAGGCTGGCGGTCGCCCACGACACCGAGACGACCTATCCGCTCGCGGGCAACGAGGCGATGCGGCGGATGGCCGGCGACCACGGCATCGAGATCGTGGCGACCGAGGAGATCCAGGGCGACGCCGAGGACTACAGCCAGGTCTTCACACGGGTGCGGGACACCGGCGCCCAGGCCCTGGTCGTGTGGCTGACCGGCGGAGGCGCGGTGACCCTCGTCAAGCAGTACGACGCCGCCGGGCTCGACATCCCGATCGCCTTCACCGGCTCGCAGGCCAGCGAGCTGTGGCTGGACCCGGCGGGTCAGGCCGCCGAGGGCACGACGGTGGCCAGCGCGATCGGCGTCGTGGGCGACCACCTGCCCGAGGGGGAGCTGAGGCGGGTGATCGACGGTATGGCCGTGCCCTTCGAGGAGAGGCACGGCTACGAACCGCCGCAGTTCGCACAGGACGGCTACGCGGGCGTCATGGTGCTCGCCGCGGCGCTGGAAGAGGCGGGCGGCACCGAGCCCGAGGAGATCCGACGGGCGTTGGAGGGGCTGACCCTGACCACGCCCAACGGCACCTACCACTACAGCGCCGACGACCGCTCGGGCCTGTCCCCCGACTACATCTCCGTCAACACCGTGGTCGACGGCGAGCTCGTGCCGACCGAGCGGTCACTGCGCGAGATGGAACGGGTGGCCCGGTGAGCCGCCCGGCCGCCGCGGCGCACGCGGAGGACCGCGACGCGAACCGGGAGGCGCCGTGAGCGGGCCCCTGCTGGAGGCGGCCGGCCTGACGCGCGCGTTCGGCGGCGTCCTCGCCGTGGACGGGGTGGACCTGGCCGTCGAGCGCGGCACGACGCTCGGCGTCATCGGGCCCAACGGAGCGGGGAAGTCGACCCTGTTCCACCTGATCAGCGGTCACCTGAGGGCCGACGGCGGCACGCTCCGCCTCGGGGACCGCCGCGTCGAGCGGCTGTCGCCCCAGGCACGGGCCCGCCTGGGCGTCGCCATCGTCTTCCAGGGTGCCCGCGTCTTCCACGGCATGACGGTCGTCGAGAACGTCATGGTCGGCGCCCACGCGACGACCGGCGCGGGCTTCGTGGCGGCCGCGCTGCGCCTGCCCAGGCACCGCCGCGAGGAACGCTCGATCGCCGCGCGCGCACGGGAGGCTGTGCGCCGGGTGGGCCTGGCCGAGTGGGCGGACCACCCCGCCGAGCAGCTCCCGCTGGGCCGGCAGCGGGCCGTGCAGCTCGCGCGTGCCCTGTGCGGGCGGCCACGGCTCCTGCTGCTGGACGAGCCGGCCTCCGGGCTGCGCGCCGCCGAGCGGGAACGGCTCGCCGAGCTGATCGAGGACCTTCGCTCCGAGGGCGTGACCATGGTGCTCGTCGAACACGACGTCGGCCTGGTGGGGCGCCTGGCCGACCGCGTCACCGTCCTCGACCTCGGTCGCGTCATCGCCGAGGGAACGCCGGAGGCGATCCGCGCCGACCCGGCGGTCGTGCGCGCGTACCTGGGAACGGCTCCGCCGCCGGCGCACGTGGACGGCCCGGCGTGAGCGCCCCCGCCGCGCGCTCGGCTCCCGCCGTCGTCGAGGTGCGCGACCTCGTCGTCCGGCACGGCGCCGCCACCGCCCTGGACCGCGTGTCCCTGCGCGTCGCGCCCGGCGAGATGGTGGCCCTGATCGGGCCCAACGGCGCCGGGAAGTCGACGCTGGTCAACACCCTGTCCGGCATCCACACCCCCGCCTCGGGCACCGTCTCGGTGCGCGGCCGGCTGGCTCACGTGCCGGAGGGCCGGCAGATGTTCGGCGACCTCACCGTCGAGGACAACCTCCGCCTCGGCGCCTGGCGGCTGCCCGCCCGCAACCGGCGCGCGGCCCGCGACACGGCCTGGATCTACGCGATGCTGCCCGAGCTCACGCGGCTGCGGCAGCGGCGGGCGGGGAGCCTGTCCGGCGGCGAGCAGCAGATGGTCGCCGTGGGCCGGGCCCTGATGGGCCGGCCCGACGTCATCGCGATCGACGAGCTGTCCATGGGCCTCGCGCCCCTCGTCGTCACGGGCCTGGCGCGCCAACTGTCCCGCCTCAACGAGGAACACGGCACCGCCGTGCTGCTCATCGAGCAGAACGCCCGGCTGGCGCTGGACCTGTGCCCTCGGGCCTACGTCCTCGAAGCGGGCCTGGTCACCGCGGCCGGCAGCAGCGCCGAACTGTCGGCGAGCCCGGAGGTGGCCCGCGCCTACCTCGGCGACCCGGCCTCCCCACGTGCCTCCGCCCCACGCGCCTCCACCCCCCACACCTCCGCCCCACGGGACAAGGCCCGCCCGGACGAGGCCGCGGCCGGGGAGGCGCCGTGAGCGACTTCGTGGTCTACCTCCTGACCGGCCTCGGCACCGGCTGCGGCATCGCCCTGGTCGGCAGCGGCATGGTGCTGATCCACCGGGTGACCCGCGTGGTGAACTTCGCCCAGGGCACGTTCGCCGTCATCGGTGCGTTCACCGCGATCTCCCTGCTCGACGCCGGTGTGCCGCACGGCGCCGCCGAGTTCCTCGGCATCGTCACCGCCACGGCCGTCGGGCTGCTGACGGGCCTGATCGCCATCGGCCGCCCGGGCACCTCGCCCCAGTCCGCGCTCATCGTCACCCTCGGGGTGAGCGTGCTGGCGTACGCCGTCGAGGTGTTGGTCTGGGGTGACCAGGGCCGCTCCGCGGAGGGGCTGCCCGGCACCGTCACCGTGCTGGGCGCCCGCGTGCAGCAGCACTACCTGCTCATCATCGCGGTCACCGCGGTGCTGTTCGTCGCCCTGGCCGTCCTGCTGAACCGGACGGACACCGGCAGAGCTCTGTCGGCCTGCTCCTCCAACCCGTACGCCGCGCGGATCGTCGGCATCCCCGTCACCCGGATGGGCCTTCTCGCCTTCTCGCTCGGCGGCGGCCTCGGCGGTCTGGCGGGCGTGCTGCTGATGCCGACGCGCTCGATGTCGTTCGACTCCGACGTCTCCCTCATCATCAACGGCTTCGCCGCGGCGATCGTCGGCTCCCTGCACCACATCGGCCGCACCCTCGCCGGGGCCCTGCTGCTCGGCGTGACCCAGGCGATGGTCGCCGGTTACGGCTACGCCCCGTACCAGACCGTGGTCGCGCTCGGCCTGATCCTCGCGCTGCTGCTGTGGCAGTCCGCCCGCACCCCGGAAGGGAGGCTCGCATGAGTGCCGCCGGCCGGATGCTGGCCGTCGTCGTGATCGCCACGCTCGCGCTGCCGCCGCTTCTCGACAGCGGCCAGCTGTCGGTGTTCGTGCTGCTGGGCCTGTCGGCGATGGTCGCCGTCGGCCTGACCCTGCTCATGGGGTACGCCGGCCAGGTGTCCATCGGCCAGGCCTCGTTCTACGCCGCCGGCGCCTACGCGGCCGCCCTGTTGAGCACCCACGGCGTGCCGCCCCTCCTGGCGCTGGCCGCCGCGCCCGTCGCCGCCGCGGCCTGTGCCGCCCTGGTCGGCGGGCCGCTGCTGCGGCTGCGGGGCCACCACCTGGCCTTCGCCACCATCGCCACCCAGCTCATCCTGATCTCCCTGCTGGGCGAGTGGGAGTGGGCCGGCGGGTCGGTCGGCGTGGCGGGCATACCGCTGCTGTCGGCCGGCGGCTTCGAGTTCGGCGAGGACATCCACTACGCGTACCTGACCGGGACGGCCCTGGCCGTCATCCTCCTCCTCGCCCACAACCTCACGACGTCCCGGGTGGGGCGCGCGCTGCGGGCGCTGGCGACCAGCGAGACCGCGGCCAGCGCCAGCGGGGTGCCCGTGGCCCGCTACAAGCTCGTCGTCTTCACGCTGGCGGCCGCGTTCGCCGGCCTCGCCGGGGGCGTCTACGCCTTCTACATCGGCTACATCGCCCCCCACTCGTTTCCCGTGCTGCTGTCCGTCGAGTTCCTCGTGATGGTCGTCGTCGGGGGCCTGGGCAGCCTGTGGGGTGCGCTCCTGGGCGCCTGCGCGATCACGCTGCTCGTCCAACTGCTCAACGACCTCGCCACCATGCCCGGCATGCCCGCCACCGCGCCCAGCATCCTCAGCTACGCCGTCTACGCGACGCTGCTCGTCCTCGTCGTCCTGTTCCTGCCCCGGGGGATCGTCTCCGTTCCTCTTCGGCCCGCCCTCGGGCGCCTTCCGCACCGCGCGCCTCGCGCGTCCCGTGCGTCAAGCGAACCAAGGAGTTGACACCATGTCCGCCTCCCCTCCTCCGCCCGCCGTCGACCTGGGCGGCCGCGTGGCCGTCGTCACCGGCGCCGGCCGTGGCCTGGGCAGGGCCTACGCCCAGGCCCTCGCCGCGGCCGGAGCCCGCGTCGTCGTCAACGACGTCGACGCGGACGCCGCCGAGGAGACGGTCGCGCTCGTCGGCGCGGCGGGCGGCCGGGCCGTCGCCGAACCGGTCGCGGTCGGCCCGACCGAGGCCGCCGAGCGCCTGGTGACCCGCGCCGTCGAGGAGTTCGGGCGGCTGGACGTCCTGGTCGCCAACGCGGGCGTGCTGCGCGACAGGATGCTGTGGAAGATGACCGACGAGGACTTCGACACGGTGGTCGCCGTCCACCTCCGGGGCACCTTCACCTGTGGCCGCGCGGCGGCCGTCCGCATGCGCGAGCAGGGCGAGGGCGGCAGCATCATCCTGGTCGGCTCCCCCGCCGGGCAGCGCGGCAACGTCGGCCAGACGAACTACGCCGCGGCGAAGGCGGGCATCGCGGCGATGGCCCGCACCTGGTCGATGGAGCTGGCCCGGGCCCGCATCACCGTCAACGCGGTGATCCCGGTGGCCGCGACGGCGATGACCGAGCGGATCCCGGCGTTCGCCCCGTACGTCGAGGCCCTGCGCCACGGCCTCCCGCTCCCCGACTCCCTGCGCGCCGGCGAGGGCTTCGGCGCGGTCGAGGACTGCGCCGCCCTGGTGGCCTTCCTCGCCTCCGACGCCGCCCGCGACGTCACCGGTCAGTGCGTCGGCATCGGCGGCGACCGGCTCAGCCTCTGGTCCCACCCGCAGGAGGTCCGGACCGCGTACGCCGGCGGCGGCTGGACCCCCGAGGCCCTCGCCACCTCCTGGCACACCTCGGTCGGCGCCGAACCGCAGAGCGTCGGCATCCCCGCTCCGAAGACGCCGGAGGCGTGATGGCCGGCCCGCTGCGCGTCGACGACCTGGTCGCCATCGACGTGCACACCCACGCCGAAATCTCCTCCAGGACCGGCCGCGGTTCACTCGACGAGCGCCTGAACCAGGCCTCGTCCGCCTACTTCGGGGTGACCGGCGCGCGGCAGCCGACGCTGGAGGAGATCGCCGCCTACTACCGGGAGCGGAGGATGGCGGCCGTCGTGTTCCCCGTGGACGCGGAGCACGCCCTGGGCATCGAACCGGTGCCCAACGAGGAGGTCGCCGAGGCCGCCGCGCGCCACGCGGACGTGCTGCTCCCCTTCGCCTCGATCGACCCGTTCCGCGGCAGGGCGGGGGTCCGGCGGGCCCGCCGCCTGGTCGAGGAGCACGGCGTCAGGGGCTTCAAGTTCCACCCCAGCCTCCAGGGCTTCCGCCCCAACGACCGGGCGCTCGCCTACGCGCTGTACGAGGTGATCGAGGAGACGGGGACCATCGCGCTGTTCCACACCGGGCAGACCGGGATCGGGGCCGGTCTGCCCGGCGGGGGCGGCATCCGCCTGAAGTACTCCAACCCCCTGTACGTCGACGACGTCGCCGCCGACTTCCCCCACCTGAAGATCATCCTGGCTCACCCGTCCTTTCCGTGGCAGGACGAGGCGCTCGCGGTGGCGACCCACAAGCCGGGGGTGCACATCGACCTCTCCGGCTGGTCGCCGCGGTACTTTCCCCCCCAACTCGTGCGGTACGCCAACACCCTGCTGAAGGACAAGGTCCTCTTCGGCTCGGACTACCCCGTGCTGACTCCCGACCGCTGGCTCGCCGACTTCGCCGAGCTCGACATCCGGGACGACGTCAGGCCGAGGATCCTCAAGGACAACGCGGCCCGGCTCCTCGGCCTCGTCCCCCCGTCACTCCCCCAGCCGCCCCGCTAGCCGTTCCCGAAGGGAGGACGCGACGATGCGCGACGAAGGACTCGGGTCCTGGCCGGCGCGGCGCGCGCGCATGACCCCCCACCGCGCCGCCCTGCTGCACCGGGGCGGGTCCCTCAGCTACGCCGCGTTGCACGAGCGGGCCACCCGCCTGGCCCACGGCCTGCGCGCCCTCGGCGTCGGGCGCGGCGAGCGCGTGGCCTACCTGGGACCGAACCACCCCGCCTTCCTGGAGACGCTCTTCGCCGTCGGCGCGCTGGGCGCGGTGTTCGTTCCGCTCAACTCCCGCCTGACGGCCTCGGAGACCGCGTTCCAGCTGACGGACTGCGGCGCGCGGGCGCTGGTGTTCGCGCCCTCCCACGCCGGGCTGGTGGCGGAACTGCCCGGCCTGGGGGTCGACGTGCCGGTGCGCGTGGCGGTGGGCTCCGGGTACGAGGAGCTGGTGGCGACGTCCCCCGCGCGGCCGTTGGACGAGCCGGTGGGGCTGGACGACCCGTGCCTGATCATCTACACCTCGGGGACCACGGGCGCGCCGAAGGGCGCCGTCCTCACCCACGGCAACCTCACCTGGAACGCCGTCAACGTCCTCGTCGACCTCGACCTGGCGGCGGACGAGCGGGCCCTGGTCGCCGCCCCGCTGTTCCACGCCGCGGGCCTGGGCATGCTGGCCCTGCCCGTGCTGCTCAAGGGCGGTACCTGCGTGCTCCTCGAACGCTTCGACGCCGCGGAGGTCCTCGCGGTGGTGGCGGCGCGACGGATCACCTTCGTCTTCGGCGTGCCCACCATGTTCGACCTGATGGCCCGCGATCCCGGCTGGCCGGCGGCCGACCTCTCCTCGCTGCGCACGCTCACCTGCGGCGGCGCGCCCGTCCCCACCTCCCTCCTCGCGACCTACCAGGAGCGTGGGCTCGTCCTCCAGCAGGGCTACGGCATGACCGAGGCCGCGCCCGGCGTGCTGCTCGTCGGCCGGGAGCACGCGGTCACCAAGGCGGGCTCGGCGGGCGTCCCCCACTTCTTCACCGACGTGCGCGTCGTGCGGCCCGACCTCACTCCGGTGCGGGCCGGCGAGGCGGGGGAACTGCTGGTCAGCGGCCCGAACGTGATGCCCGGCTACTGGCGGGCGCCGGAGGCGTCCGCGGCCTGCCTGGCCGACGGCTGGTTCCGCAGCGGCGACGCGGCCCGCGTCGACGAGGACGGCCACGTCCACATCGTCGACCGTGTCAAGGACATGATCATCTCGGGGGGCGAGAACGTCTATCCCGCCGAGATCGAGAACCTGCTGCTCGACCACCCGGACATCGTCGAGTGCGCCGTGATCGGCACGCCCGACGAACGGTGGGGGGAGGTGCCCCGCGCGGTCGTCGTGCTCCGGGAGGGCGCCTCGCTCGACGCCGGGGCGGTGCTCGCCCGGCTGTCGGGCCGCCTGGCCCGCTACAAGATCCCCAAGTCCGTCGTCATCGCCGAGACGCTCCCGCGCACCGCCAGCGGCAAGGTCGTCAAGCCGTTGGTCCGCGAGCTGTACGGCACGCCGTGAACGAGAGCCCGAACCAGGAAGGGACACCGCGCATGAGCCTCACCGTCAACGGACTGGACGAACTCCGGCGCCTCGCCGGACACCACCTCGGGGCCAGCGCGTGGGTCCGGGTCAGCCAGGGTCGGATCAACACCTTCGCCGACGCCACCGACGATCACCAGTGGATCCACACGGAGCCGGAGCGGGCCAAGGACGGGCCGTTCGGGGTGCCCGTGGCGCACGGGTTCCTCACCCTCTCCCTGTTCATCCCCCTGTTCTCGGAACTGCTGGAGGTCAGGGGCGTCACCACGAAGGTCAACTACGGGCTGAACAGGGTTCGTTTCCCCGCGCCCGTCCCCGTCGAGTCCCGTCTCAGGCTCGTCGCCGACCTCGCCTCCGTGGAGGACGTGCCGGGCGGGGTCCAGCTCGCCGTGGACGGCTCGATCGAGATCGAGGGCGGCCAGAAGCCGGCGGCCGTGCTCCAGAGCCTCACCCGCTTCTACGCCTAGCCTCCGCTCGGTGCGGGGCGGGAACGGCGGGAAGGGCGGGAACGGCGGGAGGCGGAGAGGGAGGGCCCGGCGCCGACGCCCCACCTTCGTGGCACCGGCGCCGAGCCCTGGACTCGACGCGACCGCGTCAGCCTCCGTCGATACCGAAGAAGGCGACGGCCGCCGCGGCCATGCCGCTCATGGGCAGGGTGTGGCCCGCGCCCTGGACGGCGATGGACTCGACCTGCACGGTGCCGGCGGCGTCAGCGAAGTTCTGCCGCTGCCAGCCGGCCTGGGGCTGGTCGGTGGAGGTCGGGGTCTGGCTCAGACCGTGGACGTTGGTCCACTGCTCCATCTCCTCCTGGAGCAGCTGGAACGGGATGAGGGTGTCGTTGGTGCCGTGCCACAGCTGCACCCGGGGGCGGGTGCCGTTGAAGCCGGGGTAGGCCTGCCGGACGGCGTCGCCCCACGCCTGCGGCGTCTGGTTCTTGCTGCCGTTGACGCACTGGCTGGACCAGGGCGGGAAGTCGGCCTCGTTGAGGAAACAGGTGAAGGGCACGCCCATGAACACCGAGCCGGCGGCGAAGACGTCGGGGTAGAGGGCGAGCAGGGCGTTGGTCTCCATGCCGCCGGAGGAGCTACCGGTGACGTAGGTACGGGCCGTGTCGCCGCCGTACTGCTGGTGGGCGTAGCTGACCATCGAGGCGATGGAGACGGGGTCGCTGCCGCCACCGCGGGTCTTGGACTCGGGCGACCACACGTCGAAGCAGGTGCCGAAGGCCGTCTGCTGGGTCGCGGTCGGGTAGATGACGATGAAGCCGTACTGGTCGGCCAGCGCGTTGAACCCGCTGGACTGCGCGAAGCCGGGGCCGTTACCGCCGCAGCCGTGCATGGCGACCACGACGGGCGGGCTCTCCTGCGGGGAGTCGGGGACGTAGACGTGCATGCGCGCGCCGCCGGGGTTGTCGCCGAAGTTGGTGATCTCGACCAGCTCGGCGGCGTGTGCCGTCGAGGGCAGGGCGAGGGCGGCGACGGTGATCAGTAAGGTGCTGGCGATCGCGGCGAGCGCGGCTCTCACTCGCGTCATTGCTGCCTCCTTGTCGAATGCCCCCGAGCAAAAGCTAGGCATGCTTCTGACGGTCGTCAAGGATGCGACTAATATTGGGAGGAAGCCTCGCCCCTCACGCGAGCTCGATGGTCGCCAGCTGTTCCGCCGCCTGGTCGCGCGAGGGTCCGAGCAGTCGGCCCTGCAGGGCACGGAAGCACTCCTGGGCCCGCACCCCCGGCCAGTCCGTGGGCAGCAGGGCCGCCGGCAGCCGCGGATCCTGACGTATCAACAGCAGCCACTCGGCCGTCAGGCGGGTCCTCAGGGACAACGCGTCCAGCTCGCCGCCCACCTCCCCCGACCAGCGGGAGTGGAAGGCCCGGTAGTCGGCGGCGAGGGCGGGGAGGTCCCACGCCTCACGGACGATCCTGGCCGGATCACTCCAGCCGACCGCCTCCGCCCGGAAGACCTCGGCGTGGTCCAGCAGGTTCAGCCCGGACAGGATCTGGCCGACGTCCGCCTCCCGCGGCGACACCCACACCCCGCTGCGCAGCGGCGCGAAGCCCACCCAGCCCAACTGCCGCCGCAGCGCGTGCCGGTCCGCCCGCCGCGCCTCGGGCACCGAGAACGCCAGGAGTGTCCAGCGGCCGTCCCACGCGCGGTCCACGACCTCGGTCCCCAGGCGGGCGAGGCCGTCGCGCAGCACCTCGGCCCCACGGGGCGGCAGGGCGAGAAACACCTGGCGGCCCCGGCGCACCGAACGCAGCAGGTCGCGGCGCATCATGCGGGCCAGGCTCGTGCGCGTCGCGTGCTCCGTCACCCCCAGCCGGCCCAGCACCGCGATCACGCTTCCCGTCGAGACGGCCACCCGCCGCCCCAACACGTGATCGCCGAACAGCACCAGCAGCAGTGTCTCGGGCCGCACGACCAACCGGCCGTTCGGCTGGCCGCCCTCATCGCCTACCACGCTCATGGCACCAGCAGACCACACGCGAACGGCCGGACAGGCCCCGGCCTTGCCGTCGAGCCACCGGGGGGTGGTTGACATGTTCCGCACCACGGGCGAGACTGCCCCTGGCTATGTGAATTTTCCTTCACTAGGCGAACGTGAGGTGGGCGTGGGGCAACCCGTCAGGACACGCGTGGGCATCGTCGGTGCCGGACCCGCCGGGCTGTTGCTGGCCCGACAGCTACACGCCAGCGGCATCGACTGCGTGGTCCTGGAGAGCCGCGACCGGAGCTACGTCGAGCGGCGCCAGCGCGCCGGCATCCTCGAACAGAGCACCGTCGACGCCCTCCGCTCGGTGGGCGCGGCCGACCGTCTGGAGCGGGAGGCCCTCCCCCACGACGGGATCGAACTCCGTTTCTCCCGCCGCTCCTTCCGCCTCGACTTCCCCTCGCTGACCGGCGGTCGCCGGGTGTGGGTCTACGCCCAGACCGAGATGGTCAAAGACCTCGTCGCCCTCCAGCTGAAGGAGGGCCCGCCGCTGCTGTTCGAGGCGCGGGCGCTGGCCGTCGAGGGCGCGAACACCGACAACCCCGTCATCCGCTACACGCGCTCCGGCCGGGAGCACACCCTGAGCTGCGACTGGGTCGTGGGCTGCGACGGCTACCACGGCGTGACGCGACACGGGCTGCCGCGAGGAGTGCTCAGGACCTACGAACGCGGCCACCCCTACGCCTGGTTGGGCGTCCTCGCCGAGGCACCGCCGGCGTACGAGGAGCTGGTCTACGCGCACTCCGAGCGGGGCTTCGCGCTGGCCAGCATGCGCTCCCCGCAGGTGAGCCGGCTCTATCTGCAGGTCCCCAACGGCACGGACCCCGAGGACTGGCCCGACGACCGCGTCTGGGACGAGCTCGACGCCCGCCTCGCCCCCCACGGCGGCTGGCGGCTTCACCGCGGCCCCATCACCGCCAGGTCGGTGCTGCCGATGCGCAGTTCGGTCACCGAGCCGATGGCCCACGGCCGCGTCTTCCTCGCCGGCGACGCCGCCCACATCGTGCCGCCGACCGGCGCCAAGGGCCTGAACCTGGCCGCCGCGGACGTGACGGTCCTCGGCCGGGCCTTCTCCCACCTCAACGTCACGGGCTCGACTCGGCTCCTCGACACGTACTCCGCCACCTGTCTGCGCCGCGTCTGGCGCGCGGAACACTTCTCGAACCTCATGACCTCGCTGCTGCACCGGGACCCGGACCAGTCGGCGTTCGCCACACGGTTGCAGCTGGCCCAGCTGGAGCGCCTCGCCACCTCCCCCCACGCCGCCGCGGAGTTCGCGGCGCAGTACACGGGCCTTCCGGTGGAAGCGGAGTGAGCACGGCCATGGACAAGACGGTCGAGTCGGCCGCCGCGGCGGTCGCGGACATCGGGGACGGCGCGTCGCTGGCCGTCGGCGGCTTCGGGCTCAGCGGCGTGCCGAACGTGCTCATCCGCGCCGTGTTCGACGGCGGTCCGGCCGGTCTGCACGTCGTCTCCAACAACTGCGGCGCGATGGACTCCGGTCTCTCCGTGCTCCTGGCCGCCGGCCGCATCGCCCGGGTCACCGGCAGCTACATCGGCAACAACCAGGAGTTCCGCCGCCAGTACCTGGCCGGCGAGGTGGAGCTGGAGCTGATCCCCCAGGGCACGCTCGCCGAGCGGCTGCGCGCCGGCGGGGCCGGCATCCCCGCGTTCTACACGCCGGCGGGCGTCGGCACCCAGGTCGCCGAGGGCGGCCTGCCCTGGCGTCACACCGCGGACGGCGGCGTGGCGGTGGCCTCCCCGCGCAGGGAGGTCCGCTCGTTCGACGGCGTCGAGTACGTGTTGGAGCGCGGCATCAGGTGCGACTTCGCCCTGGTGCGGGCCGCCCGCGGCGACCGCCACGGCAACCTCGTCTTCGCGAGGTCGGCCCGCAACTTCAACCCGCTGGCCTCCATGGCCGGCCGCGTCACCATCGCCGAGGTGGAGGAGCTGGTCGAGCCCGGTGGGATCGACCCCGACCACGTCCACACGCCGGGCGTGTTCGTCCAGCGCGTCGTGGCCCTCGACCCCTGTCAGGCGGCCGACAAGCAGATCGAGATCCGCACCGTGCGCGCCGACCCCGTGCCTGCCCCGGCCACGGGGAGGGCCCCGGGCGAGAGGGAGGCGCCGAGCTGATGCCCTGGACCCGTCGGCAGATGGCCGCCCGCGCCGCCCGCGAGCTGCGCGACGGCGAGTACGTCAACCTGGGCATCGGCCTGCCCACCCTCATCCCGGACCACCTCCCGGAGGGGATCACGGTGGTGCTGCACTCGGAGAACGGCATCCTCGGCACCGGCCCCTACCCGACCGAGGACGAACTCGACCCGGACCTGACCAACGCCGGGAAGGAGACCGTCACGGTCCTGCCCGGGGCGGCGTTCTTCGACTCGGCGCTGTCGTTCGGGATGATCCGCGGCGGGCACATCGACACCGCGGTGCTCGGGGCCATGCAGGTCTCCGCGGCGGGCGACCTGGCCAACTGGGCGGTGCCGGGCCGGCTGGTGACCGGCATCGGCGGGGCCATGGACCTCGTCCACGGCGCCCGCCGCGTCATCGCGACCATGACGCACACCACGAGCGAGGGTGAGCCCAAGCTCGTCCATGAGTGCACCCTGCCGCTGACCGGCCGCGCCTGCGTCGACCGGGTCATCACCGACCTCGGCGTCCTGGACGTCACCCGCGAGGGGCTGCTGCTCGCCGAGCTCGCACCCGACGTCACCGTCGCCCAGGTCGTCTCCCGGACCGCCGCCCCGCTCCGCGTCGCGGCGGGGCTCGCAGGACGTGGCGAGGGGGAGGGCGGATGACGGGGCGACACGTCCGCGAGGTGTACGTGGTCGACGCCGTGCGCACCCCGTTCGGCCGGTACGGCGGCGTGCTCGCGGCCGTCCGTCCCGACGACCTGGCCGCCCACGTGCTGCGTGCCCTCCTGGACCGCAGCCCCGGCCTGGACCCGGAGCTGATCGGCGACGTCCACCTGGGCAACGCCAACGGGGCCGGCGAGGAGAACCGCAACGTGGCCCGCATGGCCGCGCTGCTCGCGGGCCTGCCCGTCACCGTCCCCGGCGCCACCGTCAACCGGTTGTGCGCCTCCGGTCTCGAAGCCGTCGTCCAGGCCGCCCGTGCCATCGCGCTCGGCGACGCCCGCGTCGCCCTGGCCGGCGGCGTCGAGTCCATGTCGCGGGCGCCGTACGTGCTGCCCAAGCCCGAGCGCGCCTTTCCGACCCACGACGCGGGCCTGTACTCCACCACCCTCGGCTGGCGCATGGTCAATCCGCGCATGAGCCCGGAGTGGACGGTTCCGCTCGGCGAGGGCGCCGAGCTGGTCGCGGAGAAGCACGCCATCAGCCGCGAGCGGCAGGACGCGTACGCGCTCGCCTCCCACGAGAAGGCCGCGGCGGCGCACGACGCCGGCCGCTTCGCCCCCGAGATCGCGCCCGTGCCCCTCCCCCGGAGCGGGCCGGGAACGGGCCCGCGACCGGGGACCGGGGCGGAGGGGGCGACCGCGGACGCCGACGAGTGCGTGCGGCGCGACACCTCGCTGGCCGCCCTCGCCCGTCTGACGCCCAGCTTCCGCCCCTCCGGCGGCACGGTCACCGCCGGCAACGCCTCCCCGCTCAACGACGGCGCGGCGGCGCTCGTCCTCGCCGACGCGGCAGGCGTCGCGGCCATCGGCCGCGAGCCGCTGGCCCGCGTCTCCGCCTGGGCCGTCACCGCCTGCGACCCCCGGTACTACGGCCTCGGTCCCGTGGCGGCCGTCACCCGCGCCCTGCGACGCGCCGGCCGCGACTTCGCCGACCTGACCGTCCTGGAACTGAACGAGGCGTTCGCCGCCCAGGTCCTCGGCTGTCTCGCCGAGTGGCCCGAGCTCGACCCGGCCGTGCTCAACCCCCTCGGCGGGGCCATCGCCCTCGGCCATCCGCTCGGCGCCTCCGGAGCCCGCCTCGCCGGCACGGTGGCCCACCAGCTCGCCGCCGCGGGCTCGGGCGTCGGCGTGGCCGCCCTCTGCGTCGGCGTCGGCCAGGGCCTGGCCCTGGTGCTCGAACGCTGACGCCCGACGGGCCCCGGGAGAGCGGACGCGAGCCGAGGAGAGCGGACCCAGCAGAGCCGAGGAGCCGAGAAGTCGAGAAGCCGAGGCGCCGAAGAGAGGAGCCGAGCCGTGGCACTCACCCAGCACGACATCGACCGCGAGATACGCGAGGCGGCGGCGGCCCGCGAGAAGCGGCCCTCACACCCGTACCATCCCGACCGCGCCTACGCCCCGTACCGCTCCACCGCCGCGCGCCACCCCCGGCAGCCGCTCGTGGCCGTCGCCGCGGCGCGCCACCCGGAGGCCGTGGAGCTGACCTCCCCGGCCTTCGGGGAGAGCGACGTCACCGAGCACGACAACGACCTGACGCTCCAGCACCCCGGCGCCCCGCTGGGCGAACGCATCACCGTCCAGGGACGGCTGCTGGACCGCGACGGCCGCCCCGTGCGCCACCAGCTCGTCGAGGTGTGGCAGGCCAACGCGGCCGGCCGCTACGCCCACCAGCGCGACCAGCACCCCGCGCCGCTCGACCCCCACTTCACCGGCGTCGGCCGCACTCTCACCGACGACCGGGGACGCTGGCGGTTCACCACCATCAGGCCGGGCGCCTACCCCTGGCGCAACCACACCAACGCCTGGCGCCCGGCCCACATCCACTTCTCCGTCTTCGGCACCGCCCTCACCCAGCGACTGGTGACACAGATGTACTTCCCGGGCGACCCGCTGCTGGCCCACGACCCCGTCGCCCAGTCCGTCACCGACCCCGTCGCCCGCCAACGCCTGGTCGCCACCTACGACCACACCCTCTCGCGCCCCGAGCACAGCCTCGGCTACCGCTGGGACATCGTCCTCGACGGCCCCACAGCCACCTGGACCGAGGAGGGGCACACCCGATGACGACCGCCCCGGACACCACCTCGGACACGGCCCCGGACCCCGCCGCCGGGACGCCGCCCGGCCCTACGCCCTCGCAGACCGTCGGGCCCTTCCACGGACACGCGCTGCCCTTCCCCGGCGGCCCCGACGTCGCCCCCGCCGGCCACCCCGACGCCGTCACCGTCGCGGGGCACGTCTACGACGGCCACGGCGCGCCCGTCCCCGACGCGCTGCTGGAGGTCTGGGGGCCCGACCCGGCCGGCCGCGTCGCCACCACGACCGGCTCGCTGCGCCGCGACGAGACCACCGGCGGCTTCCTGGGCCGCAGCCCCGCGGTCTTCACCGGCTTCGGCCGCGTCGCCACCGACCGGGAGGGCCACTGGGCCGTCCGTACCCTGCGGCCCGGCGCGCGCGGCCCGGCCGCCCCGCACCTCAGCGTCTGCGTCTTCGCGCGTGGTCTGCTCCGCCACCTCCACACCCGCCTCTACCTCCCCGAGGACGCCGCCGCGCACGCCGACGACCCGCTGCTGGCCGCGCTGCCGCCGCGGCGGCGCGCGACGCTCGTCGCGGCGCCGGGAGACCTCGGCTGCTACCGCTTCGACATCCACCTCCAGGGCGAGGCCGAGACCGTCTTCCTGGAGTTCCGGTGACCCGCGACCCCGTCCCGCACGGCGACGTCGGGCTCCTCGGCCCCGGCCACGCGGGGACGGCCGTGGCCGCCGCCACGGGGGACGCGGCGGTCCTGCGGGCCCTGCTCGACGCCGAGGCGGCCCTCACCCGCGCCCTCGCCGCGTGCGGCCAGGCTCCGTCCGCCGCGGCACGGGCCGTCACCGCCGTGGCGGCCGACGCCGGCCGCTTCGACGCCCGGGACCTGGCGTTGCGCGCCCGAGGCGGCGGCAACCCCGTGATCCCGCTGGTGGCCGACCTCACCGCGGCCGTCGCCGAGCGGGACCCGGCCGCCGCCGCGTACGTGCACCGCGGCGCCACCAGCCAGGACGTCCTCGACACCGCGCTGATGCTCGTGGCCCGCCGCGCCACGGCCCTGGTCCTCGCCGACCTGGCCGACTCGGAGGCGGCCCTGGCCCGGCTGGCCCTCGACCACCGCGAGACCGTCATGCCCGGCCGCACCCTGACCCAGCACGCCGTGCCCACCACCTTCGGCCTCAGGGCCGCGGGCTGGCGCTGGCTCGTCCTCGACGCCCGCGACCGTCTCACGGCCGTCCGTGACACGCTGCCCGCCCAACTCGGTGGCGCCGCCGGCACCCTCAGCGCGTTCGACGCGTACGCGGGTGCGGACGCGTACGCGGGTGGGGAGGCCGGGGCGGGGACCGCCGGCGGTGCCGGGCTGCCGGTCGTGGCCGCCTTCGCCGCCGACCTCGGACTGGCCGAGCCCACGCTGCCCTGGCACGCGCTGCGCACCCCCGTCGCCGACCTGGCCGGCGCCCTCGCCTTCACCACCGGCGCGCTCGGCAAGATCGCCGCCGACGTCCTCGTGCTCACCCGCACCGAGATCGCCGAGGTGGCCGAGGCCGGCGGCGGCGCGTCGTCCGCGATGCCGCACAAGGCCAACCCGGTCCACGCCACCCTGGTCGCCGCGGCGGCCCGCCGCGCCCCGGCCCTGGCCGGCACGCTCTACGGGAGCCTGACCGCCGAGGACGAACGCCCGGCGGGCGCCTGGCACGCGGAGTGGGAGCCGTTGCGCGAGCTGCTCCGGCTGGCCGGGGCGGGGGCCCACCACACCGCCACGCTCCTCGCGGACCTGCGGGTCGACCCCGCCGCCATGCGCGCGCACCTGCGCCTGACGGGCGGCGCGATCGCCTCCGAGCAGGTGGCCGCCGCGCTGGCCGACCGCCTGGGCCGTGCCCGCGCCCGGGAGCTGCTGGCCGCCGCGGCGCGGGAGGCCGGCGAGCGGGGCCGCACGCTGGCCGCCGTCCTCGCCGACACACCCGAGCTCGCGGGCCTGGACCTCGGGCGCCTCCTCGACCCGTCCCGCGGCACGGGCGCCGCGACGGCGCTCACCGACCGCGCCCTCGAACGCCCCTGACGTGGAAGGACGACCATGGCCGCGCCTCTCCTGCTCCACCACACCGCCGAGGGCCCCGCATGCGCGCCTCCCCTGATCCTCGGCACCTCCCTCGGGACGTCCACCGCGCTGTGGGACCAGCTCGCCCCCGAACTGTCCAGCGCCTGGCGGGTCGTCCGCTGGGACCTGCCCGGCCACGGCCGCTCCTCCCCCCGGCTCCTCGCGCCGGGCGCCTCCGTCGCCGACCTCGCCGGCCGCGTCCTGGACCTGGCCGACCACCTCGGCCTGGACCGCTTCTCCTACGCCGGTGTCTCCCTCGGCGGCGCCGTCGGCCTGTGGCTGGCCGCCCGCCACCCCGAACGCGTCGAGCGCCTCGCCGTCGTGTCCTGCGCCGCCCGCTTCCCCGACCCCGCCGGCTGGCGTGAGCGCGCCGCCCTGGTCCGCCGCGAGGGCACCGCCCCGGTCGCCGCGTCGGCCGCCGAGCGGTGGTTCACCGCCGGCTTCACGCATCCGGGTCTGCTGGCGGATCTGCGCGCCGCCGAGCCCGCGGCGTACGCGGCGTGCTGCGACGCCCTGGCCACCTACGACCTGCGGGAGGAGCTGCCGACGATCGCCGCGCCCACGCTCGTCCTGGTCGGCCGCGCCGACCCCGTCACCCCGCCGTCCCATGTCCGCCTCCTCGCCGAC
>NZ_JBQQBZ010000050.1:0-47596 GCF_052245655.1 Streptomyces sp. 4N509B | reverse complement strand
CGGTCTGGGCGATCCCGTCGAGATCCAGCAGCTTGAGCGCGACCTCACGGCGGAGCTCGCGATCCCGCGCGGCCCACACCTCGCCCATGCCACCCCGGCCCAGACGGCTGATCAGCTCGTAACGGTCAGCGATCAGCTTTCCCCGCTCCACGGGGCCAGCATAGGAGACGCCTCCACACCCGCGAAGACGGCCGGTGCGGCGGCCGCCACACCGTCTCTCCAACCTCCGCGGCGCACACACGGGTTAGTCCTGGTGACGATGCCGGTGAGACCTCAGCCGACCAGACCGCCCACCGCAGGCGGCGCGGTAGCCGGGGCGGCAGACCACCCGCCTTCGACCGCGAGGCCTACAAGCAGCGCAACACCGTCGAACGATGCATCAACCGCATCAAGCACACCGCCGCCATAATCAGCGCCCCAGCGAGCGCCACACGTCCTGCGCCCCGTGCACCTTCCTCGACGGCCGCACGGGCATCGGTCGTGCGGCCGTACGCCTCGCGCGCCGATGACGACGAACACCAGGTAGTCGATGCTCAGGCCGAACAGCAGGCGTCAGCGTCAGCGCGACGACAGCGCGGGGTCGCCGGCTGCCGCTGATGGGGAGAGCTCCGGTCGGGTGACTTCTTCCGGCGTCTTCCGAGGACAGGCCTCTCGCCCGTGGCGGACGCGTTGTCGCTGGTGGGGGGCGGATTCGTCACGGGGGCGTGGGTGGGTGGCTCGGTGGTGGCGAGGTCGTGGCGGGGGTGTGGCGCGGTGGTTGTCGCGGGGTGGTTCGGGGGTGGCGGGGTGGGTTGGGAGGTGTGGCGGCGTTCGTTGTCGTCGATGCGCCCAAGGAGGCGTCGTGCGTCACACCGCTGCTGTCCGTTGTTCGACCCGCCGGTCTGGGAGCGGGGAGTTCTCGCCGCTCGATGAGTTGGACCGCGCGTTCCTCGCCGTGGCGGCGACCGACCGGCTGTCGCTGCCGGGGGAGCTCGTAGGCGTCGGGGAGGCGGAAGGGCACCGGGGGGATGGGGTGCCGGTGGATCGGGTGCGGGTGGCGTTGGCGCACCCGGGCACGAGGCCGGAGGTCCGCACCCGGATCTGGCGGGAGGTGGTGGTCCGGGCTCAGCGGGAGGGGGAGCCGTGGGGGTTGGTGGCCGCCGGGTTCGGTGTGCCGGTGCTCCGGCGGGTGCTGTCCCGGCTGCCGCGCGGGAACGCGATCGAGGCGGTGGAGGTGGAGCAGGAGGCCCTGGCCACGTTCGTCGTCGCGCTGCACGCGGCCGACCCGGAGGATGCGGCGCTGGACCAGGCGTTGGTCAGGGCGGCTGACCGGGCGGCGCACCGGCACGTTTACGCGGCGTGTCGCCGGGCTCGGCTGGCCGCGCACCGCTCGGGCCGCGATGCCGCCGAGCGTGGCCTGCGGCTGCCGGACGGGGCAGGCCGGTGGGGCGATGAGTATCAGGTGTTGCGGGATGCGGTCCGGGCGGGGGTCATCACCTGTCCGGAGGCGCAGGTCATCGCCCGGTCGCGGCTGGGTGGGGAGTTGATGGCGGCGTTGGCGATGGAGCGTGGGATGAGCCCCAGCCGGGTCTGTCGGTATCGGGCGGCTGCCGAGGCGCGGCTGGCCGCGTTCCTGCGCGACGGGTCGGCGTGAGGCGTCGGCGTGACGAGAGGACCCGCTGAGCTGGGGCGATGACGCCCACGTGCTGATCGTGTGAGGCGTTCGGGTGATTGGTGCCCGCGTCGTGCACGGCGGGGCCTGCCAAATCTCTATAGGCGGTGAGCACCCGCTCTGGGCGACGGCACTCGTGTCGTCTCCGGGAGCAGCGTCGCCGGCCCGCGCGCGGGTTCGGGGCGTGGTGCTCACCCCTGGTCGGTGGTCGGGCCCCTTGTTGTGGCTCGTGCTGACACCCGAGTCCCACTGTTCCGTCTCCCGATGAGGAGGTGAGCGCGCGACAGAGGTTCGGGCCCGGCCACCAGCCAGGGACTCTCCCCCCCCCGTTCTGCCCCCTGCTTGTGCCGTTGGAGGTGCTTGTTGATGGCGTTGCGCATCACGCCGAACCGTGTCCCGGACCGGGGTTGCCGGTGGCGGATCCGGCTGGTCACGGCCGTGGTGTTCACCGTGTGCTGGTTCGGGTCCGGTGTGGCGTGGGCGGCGGAGCGGTCGGTGGATGCGGTGATCGACAACCTGACGCTCTGGATCGTCGGGGTCTCCGGCGGGCTGGCCACCCTGTTCCTGACCGTCGGGGGCCTGCGCTACATGACGGCCGGTGGCGACCCGGGAGAGGTGGAGGCGGCGAAACGGGCGTTGAGGTCCGCCGCGCTCGGATACTCCCTCGTCATCCTGGCCCCGGTGCTCCTGACGGTCCTCAAGGGCATTGTGGGGACCGACTGATGCCAGGACGCGCTCGCCGCCCGGCCATGGCGTCGCTACTCAAGATCGCGACGGCCGTGCTCGTGGTCAACCTGGTGTTCGCCGCGCCGTGTGCCGGGGCGGCGCCGGGCCAGCCCGAGCCACAGCCCGTTCCCGGCCCCAGCCCTGCGGCGCCGCAGGCGGAGTCGGATGGGGGTGAGCCGTCGCCCAGCCCTGGCGTGAGCCCGGACCCCGACGACCCACCAAAGCCAGAGCCGAACGCTGAGGCGGAGGCGGAGCCGGCCTCGCCCGGGCCCTCCCCCCCAGCGCACGAGGTGGAGGAGTGGATCGAAACCGAGCCGGGCGGCGGTGGCCTCTTCGGCTTCTTCGGGGGATTGTTCGACATCCCGGGGGCGATCGCGGACGCGCTCGTCGAGGCCGTCACCGGGTTCCTCGGTTCGCTGATCCAGGCAGCGATGGAGCCGTTCCTGGAACTCCTGGGCCAGACACTGCTGGCCACCCCGCAGGTCACCGACAATCAGACCCTGGTGGAGATGTGGCGCGCCAGCCTGGGGCTGACGATGGCGGCGTACGTGCTGCTGGTCATGGCCGGCGGGCTGACACTGATGGGCTATGAGACGGTCCAAACCCGCTACGCCCTGAAGCAGATCGCCCCCCGCCTCGTGGTGGGGGTGGTCGCCGCCGCTCTCTCGCTCCCGTTGATGGAGCGGGCGATCGACATGGCCAACGCCCTGTCAGCAGCCATCATGGACCAGAAGCTCGACGACACCGGGCGGGGAATCGCCGAGATGCTGCTCGGCGGAGCACTGTCCGACCTCCTACTCAGCGCGGCGCCGCTGGGCGGCATGCTCCACCTGGCGATCCTCACCCTGGTGCTGCTGGTACTGGTCGCCGGCGTCCTCGTCGGCTACCTCGCCCGCGCGGCCATGGTCGCCCTGCTCGCCGTCTCCGCTCCCCTCGCCCTGGCCTGCCACGGGCTGCCGCAGACCGAGGGCGTGGCGAAGCTCTGGTGGCGGGCGCTGGGCGGATGCCTGGCGATCCAGCTCGCGCAGGCGGTCACGCTGGCTGTGGCGGTGCGGCTGTACTTCGCGCCGGGCAACACCATCCTCGGCCACCCCCACCCCGGCCAGTTGGAGACGCTGCTGTCGGGGCTGTGCCTGTTCTGGGTGCTGTGGAAGATCCCGGGCTGGACCGTGCAGGTCATCCTCCGTGGAACCCCCGCTACGCCACCCCACGCCCCGGCGCCGCTCCGCATTCTGCGAAGCGCTGCCATCGCCATGCTGATCCACCGTTACCTCCCGCCCGGACGGGGCGCGGCAGCGGGGCGGCGTGGTGCTCCGCCCGCGCGCTCGGGCCCCACTCCCCCCGGGCCGTCGGCGCCTCCCGCTTCTCCGACACCGTCAGGTTCTCCCGGACCCTCTGGCGCTCCCGGTGGAGCGGGCGCGCGGCGGCCCGCACCTCCCGGTCGAGGGCCACGCGCTCAGAGACCAGACCCGTCGACCCCGAGGGCAGGGCCTGGAACCCCTCCGGTCCGGAGCCAGGCGGCCGGAGGCAGTGGTGACCGATCGTGCAACACCGGCGAGTTGATGTCCCCGTCGCGTCAGACGGGCACCACCGGTCCCCGCGCGCTGCCGGCCGAGGGACACGGCCGGCCGAGGGCGCTGCGGCGTGCACCGCGAGGCAGCGCCCCACGTGCGGGCACGAAGGCTCCAGCCGGCCAGTCAGGCTCCGGCTCCGGCTCCTCACAGCACACCACCCGAGCGGGCTCTGCCCGTGGGCCTGTTGAGTCCCCCGCGTCGTCGGGCCGTTCCTCTGCCTCGGTGCGGCAGGGGCCATCCCTCGCCGCGCCATCGGCGGCCTCGCGCACGCCGGTCACCGCGGCGAGTAGGGCGAGCGGTGGCTGCCGGTTTACCACTGCCCGGCCGATCCATCTGCGGCTGCCGCTGGAAGGGCCCCGGCCCTCGCGGTCCGCGCGGCTGCGAACCCGAGGAGGTAGAAGGTGATGATCGACTCTCCCCTCGACGAAGCTCCCGTTCCGGCGCGGATCCCGGCGGACATCGAGCGCGAGGACCAGGTGCTCGGGCCGTTCACCGCGCGGCAGACGGCGTGGCTGGTAACGGGCGGGCTGCTGCTCTACGGCGCCTACTGGCTGGTGCGGACGTGGATCAGCCCGGTGGCCTATCTCGCCCTCGTCACCCCGGTCGCCGGCGTCCTGATCGGCCTGGCCATGGGCCGGCGCGAGGGCGTCACGATGGATCGCTACGCCGCCGCAGCCCTGGCGCACCATCGCGCCCCCAAGCGGATGGTACACACGTCCGAGGACCTGCCCGAGTTGCCTGCCTTCCTGGACCCCGCCCTGGTCCGGCAGGCCGGGCCCGCGCCCGTCCGGGCCGGGCTGCCCTGTCGGGGTGTCGACGGAGCCGGCCTGCTGGATCTCGGGCGCGAGGGCCGCGCTGCCCTGGCGCGTTGTTCGACGGTGTCGTTCGCGCTGCGCAGCGGAGCAGAGCAGCAGGCGCTGGTCGCGGGGTTCGGGCGATGGCTGGACTCGTTGACCAGCCCAGTTCAGGTCCTCGTCCGCAGCGATTCGATCGACCTGGCGCCCACGGCCCGACGCCTTCACGACGAGGCGGGATCGCTGCCGCACCCGGCCCTGGTGCGGGCGGCCCGCGCCCACGCTGACCATCTCGCGGGTCTTGCGCCTGACCGGGAGTTGTTGGGTCGTCAGGTGCTGGTAGTCGCCCGGGAATCCGGCGGCGCGGTAGCCGGTGTCCGCGCGGGACAACGCGTCGCCGACGCCGTTACGGCGCTCGCGGCGGCTGACGTCGAGGCCCGCCCGCTGACCGCGGCCGAGGCCGTCGAGGCGCTTCACGCGGCGTGTAACCCCGAACCACCCGGCCCACGCGACGACGAGGCGGAAGAAGAGTGAGGAGACGAGGAATGCTGACCGGAGGCGTTCGGCGTTCTCGCCGCAGGCACGACACCAGAACCGGCACCGGCGCGGAGCCGAGGGTTGTCGACGTCCGGCGGGTGCTGGAGCCAGTAGGTCCGGAGGCCGTGGAGGTCCACGCTCGGTGCGTGGCCGTCGGCGGTCACCTGGCAGCGACGCTGGTGGTCACCGGGTATCCGGCGGAGGTGAACCCGGGGTGGCTGGGGCCGTTGCTGTCCTACCCGGGCCGTCTGGATGTCGCGTTGCACGTCGAGCCGGTGCCGTCCGTGGTGGCCGCCGAGCGGCTCCGCAGGCAGCGGGCACGGCTGGAGTCCTCGCGGCGCAGCCGCATGATGCGGGGGCGGCTGGACGAACCGGAAGGTGAGGCGGCGGCCGAGGACGCGGCCGAGTTGGCGTACCGGATCGCCAGGGGCGAGGGGCGTCTGTTCCGCGTGGGTCTGTACCTGACCGTCCACGCCGCTACCGAGGCCGCCCTCGCGGAGGAGGTCGCTGCCGTCCGTGCTGTGGCCTCGTCCCTGCTGGTCACCGTGCAGCCGACCACCTACCGGGCACTCGCCGGATGGCTGGCCACCCTCCCCCTCGGCCTGGACACGCTCAAGGTGCGGCGGACGATGGACACGGCGGCGCTCGCGGCGTGCTTCCCCTTCACCAGCCCCGACCTGCCGACGCCCACCGACGAGACGGGCGCTCCGGGTGGGGTGCTGCTCGGGCTCAACGCGTCCTCCGGGGCACCGGTGTTCTTCGACCGGTTCGCCCAGGACAACTACAACTCGATCGTCCTGGCCCGGTCCGGCGCGGGAAAGTCCTATCTCGCCAAGCTGGAGTTGCTGCGGCTGCTGTTCACCGGCGTCGAGGCGGCCGTCATCGACCCGGAGGACGAGTACGTGTCGCTGGCCGAGGCGACCGGCGGGCAGGTGATCCGGCTCGGCGAGCCCGGCGTGTGCCTGAATCCCTTCGACCTTCCCGCCCGCCCCTGCTCGCAGGAACCGCGGGACGAGTTGACACGCCAGGCGCTGTTCCTGCACACCTTCCTCGCTGTACTGCTCGGGACGGAGCTCGACTCGGGTCAGCGAGCGGTGTTGGACGCGGCGCTGCTGGCCACGTACGCCCGAGCGGGGATCACCGCCGACCCCGCGACGTGGACCCTTCCCCCGCCGGTCCTGGCCGACCTCCACCAGGTGCTGACCGAGGAGGAAGGAGAAGCGGCCGGCGAGCTGGCCGCGCGGCTCGCCCCCTACGTCTCCGGCTCCCACGCCGGACTGTTCAACGGTGCCACCACGACCTCGCACGCTCGCACCCACCTGGTGGTGTTCGCGCTACGGCGTCTGGCGGACGAGGTCCGGGCCCCGGCGATACTGCTCGCGTTGGAGGCGATCTGGCGCCGGGTCACCACCGGCCCCGTCCGGCGTCGGCTGGTCGTCGTGGACGAGGCGTGGACGCTGATGCGGCAGAGCGACGGCGCCAGGTTCCTCTTCCGCATGGCGAAGTCCGGCCGGCGGCACTGGTGCGGGCTCGCCGTTGTCACCCAGGACGCGGACGACGTCCTCGGCTCCCCGTTGGGCCGCGCGGTCGTCGCCAACTCCGCCACCCAGGTGCTGCTCCGGCAGGCACCGCAGGCCATCGACCAGATCGCCGACGCCTTCCACCTCTCACGAGGCGAGCGCGACGTGCTGCTCACCGCCCGCCGCGGCGAGGCCCTCCTCCTGAACGGTCGACGCCACAAGGCCCTGTTGACCGCCGTCGCATCCCCCGAGGAGCACGTCCTGATCACCACCGACCCCACCGAACGACCCGACCAGAACGAAAGGGAGCCAGCGTGGGCGTGACGACGGGCCCTGGCGGGCCCCTGGCCGACTTGCTCACCAGTCCCGGCGAGTTCCTGCCCGGCGTGGCTGGCGGCCTGGAGCGTTTCCTCGCCGCCCACGCCACGCTCCTCGTTCCCGCCCTGGCTTCGGCCGTGGTCGCGGCCGGACTCGGCCGGTGGCGGCTCCTGCGATGGCGCGACGCGCGGTTCGCGAACGGCGCCCGGTGCGTGACGATCATGGCCCCTCCCCAGGTGCCCGAGCGCGGCGGCGAGGTCCTGTGGGCGCAGCTGACCGGGCTGCTGCGCCCGTGGTGGCGCCGGCTGGCGGAGGGGCAGCCGCATGTGGCCTTCGAGTACGCCTGGTCCGCGGACGGCATGGCGATCCGGTTGTGGGTACCGGTCGGGGTGCCACTGGGGTTGGTGCGCAGGGCAGTCGAGGCGGCCTGGCCCGGCGCCCACACCACCGTCACCGACCCGCCGACGCCCGTCCCCTCGGAGGGCCAAGTGGTGACGGCCGGACGTCTGCGGCTGGCGCGCCCCGACACCGCACCCCTGCGCACCGGCCACCCCGCCGACCCGCTCCGCCCGTTGGTACAGGCCGCCACCGGCCTCGGCGACGGCGACACCGGACTGGTGCAGGTACTCGCCCGCCCGGCCACCGGGCTGCGACGCCAGCGGGCCCGCCGCGCCGCCCGTCGTCTCAAGACGGGAGCCGCGAGCTCGGGCCGGCTCCCGGCGGTGGTGGCGGTGATCGCGCACCGACCACAGCAGGGGCTGGAGGCCAAAACCGACGCGGCGCACTCCCTGGCCGTGCGGCAGGCGGCCGAGAAGCTCGCCGGCCCCCTCTGGGCGGTCTCGGTCGCCTACGCCGCCACGACCACCGCCACCGCCACCGCCGACGACGAGGCCGAGGCCGAGGCCCGACAGCTGGCGCGGGGCCGGGCGCACGCGATCGCCTCGGCGTTCGGACTGTTCGCTGGGGCCAACTGGCTCGCCCGCACCCGGCTCCCCCGCCCGCACCGCGTGCTCGCCGAACGGCGCTTCCCCCGCCGCGCGGGCCTGCTGTCGGTGGCGGAGCTGGCCGGACTGGCCCACCTGCCGTTCGACCCGGACACCCCCGGCCTCGCCCGTGCCGGCGCCCGCTCCGTCCTGCCAACCCCGACCGTTCCCATCCCCGGCCCCCGGGCGAAACCACTCGGCTTCGCGGACCTCGGCCCTCGCCGCCCGGTCGGCCTGCACGTCGCCGACGCCCGGCACCACGTGCACCTGATGGGTGCGACCGGCTCCGGCAAGTCGACCCTCATCGCGCGGATGGCCCTCGACGACATCCGAGCCCGGCGCGGCGTGGCGGTGGTCGACCCCAAGGGCGACCTGATCACCGAACTCCTCGACCGGCTCCCCGAGGACTGCGGCGACCGACTGGTGGTCATCGACCCCGACGACCCGCACCGTCCGCCGTGTCTGAACGTCCTCGAAGGCGACGGTGATGACGTCGACATCGTGGTGGACAACATCACCGGCATCTTCCGCCGCATCTTCGCCGCCTTCTGGGGACCGCGCAGCGACGACCTCATGCGCGCCGCCTGCCTGACCCTGCTGCGCCACCACACCACCGCCCACCAACTGGTCACGCTGGCGGACATCCCGCGGCTGCTCACCGAACCCGCCTTCCGGCTACGGATGATCCCCGGACTGAAAGATCCGGTGCTCAAGGGGTTCTGGGCCTGGTACGAGGCGCTGTCCGACCCGGCGCAGGCGGCCGTCAACGGCCCTGTCCTGAACAAGCTGCGGGCGTTCCTCCTGCGCGACTTCGCCCGCCGCGCCATCGCACAGGGCCACTCCACGTTCCACCTCGCCGACGTCCTTGACGGCGGCATCCTGCTGGCCCGCCTGCCGAAGGGAGCGCTGGGCGAGGAGACCGCACGGCTGCTCGGCTCGTTCATCGTCGCCAAGCTCTGGCAGTCCGCCTCCGCCCGCGTCCGCACCCCCGAAGCCGAGCGCATCGACGCCGCGCTCTACCTCGACGAGTGCCACAACTTCCTCACCCTCCCCTACCCCCTGGAGGACATGCTCGCCGAGGCCCGCGGCTACCGCCTCTCCCTCAACCTCGCCCACCAACACCTCGCCCAGCTCACCGCTGACCTACGCGAGGGCATCTCCGCCAACGCCCGAAGCAAGATCTTCTTCACCGTCTCCCCCGACGACGCCCGCACCCTCGAACGCCACACCGCGCCCCTCCTCACCGCACACGACCTGGCCCACCTCGGCCGCTACCAGGCCGCCGCCCGCCTTCTCGTCGGTGGCACCGACACCCCCGCCTTCACCCTCACCACCCGCCCCCTCCCACCAGCGATTCCGGGCCGGGCGAGGCGACTGCGCGCCCAGGCCGCAGCCCGCGTCTCCGCCACCCCCGGTCCGCGCACCCCACTCACCCCACCGACCCGCCGCTGACACCCGACCCGACCTGACCTGACCTGACCTGCAACGACACCACGAGGCTCCTCCACTCATGCCTGACCGCGCCCTGGCCCCCGCCCGCCCCGTCTACGTGCCGCGCGCCGCCACCTGCCGCAGCCGGCCCCCGTTGCCCCGGTACCGCTCCGATATCTCCGCCCTCGCCACCCGCGTCACCGCCCGCGACCTGTGGCTGCTGCGCATGCTCCACGAACACCGGGTGCTGACCACGCACCACATCACCGCCCTGTGGAACGTCAGCCGCCGAGTGGCCAACCGACGCCTCCGCGCGCTGCACCACCTGCACGCCGTCGACGCCTTCCGGCCCCTCGTCCTGCGCGGCTCGGCCCCCGAGCACTACACCCTCGGCGCGACCGGAGTCCACCTGCTGGCCGCCCACCACGCCGTCGAGCCCTCGGCCCTGGCGTGGCGCAAGGACACCTGCGCCCGCACGGCGTTCTCCCCCACCCTGGACCACGACCTCGCCGTGAACAGCCACCTCACCACCCTCGCCGCCTCCCACCACCACGACCGCGACAGCGAGCTGACCGTGTGGATCTCCGCCCGCTCCGCCGCGCGGCTATGGGGTGACTGGGCCCGCCCCGACGCCTACGCCCACCACCGTCACCGCGAGCGCCTGTTGCCGTTCTTCCTCGAACACGACACCGGTACCCAGCCCCTCGCCCGCGTCGAGGGCAAGCTCGCCGGCTACGCCCAACTCGTCGCCACCACCGGCACCGCGACGCCCATCCTTTTCCACACCTCAAGCCCGGCCCGTGAGGCGAGCCTCCGCCGCCGCCTCGCCCCGACAGCCGCGGACCACGGCCTCCTCGTGGCCACCACCCACGCCGACCACCCCGCCGCACCCGGCGGCGGCTGGCTCCCCCTGCACCCTCCCGCCGGCGAACGCCTCCCCCTCGCCGAACTGGCCCAGCACTGGCCCCACAGCGTTCCCGCGCTCACCGAACAACTCCTCGACGGGGCCGCCACGCCCGCCGCCTCCGCGGGTCACAACGCCTTCCCCTGGCAACCGGTGCCGCCCCTCCCACCCGCCTCCGCCCGTTGGTGACCGTCCGTGGGCAAGATCCTGGGCGGCCTTCTCATCGGCCTCGCAGCCCTGTTCCTCATCGCGGCAGCCGGGGCCACCGCCGTCCTCGGCGGACTCTCCAGCAATCCCTCCGCCGTCGGCGCTGCCGGCGCTGCCGGCGCCGGGACGGTGACGGCCAGCCGGGAGGCGCTCACGGACATCCCGCCGCGCATGCTCGCCCTCTACCAGCAGGCCGCCCCCGAATGCCCCGGGCTGTCCTGGACGGTGCTGGCGGCGATCGGCAAGGTCGAAACCGACCACGCCCGGCACCCGACGATGATCTCCTCGGCAGGGGCGGTCGGGCCGATACAGTTCCTGCCCGCCACCTTCGCCGCCTATGACCGGCCCGTTCCGCCGGGCGGATCCGATCCACCCACCCCATGGGACCCCGTCAACGCCGTCCACGCGGCGGCCCGCCTCCTCTGCGAGCACGGCGCCCCTGAGGACGTCGAAGGCGCGCTGTGGCACTACAACCACGACGACGCGTACGTACACCGGGTACTGGAACAGGCCTCCCGCTACACCACCCCACCCGGCCTCACCGTCGCCGCCCCCACGCCGCAGGCCGCCGAGGCGGTGCGCTACGCGCGGCAACACCTCGGCCAGCCGTACCTGTGGGGTGGCGACGGCCCCGCAGAAGGCGGCTTCGACTGCTCCGGTCTCACTCGCGCCGCCTACGAGACAGCCGGCATCCACCTGCCCCGCGTCGCCCAGGACCAGTACCACGCCGGGCCACGCCTCGGCCCGGACGAACCGCTACTCCCCGGCGATCTCGTCTTCTACGGCACGCCCGGCAACATCCACCACGTCGGTCTCCACACCGGTAACGGAACCATGATCCACGCACCACACCCCGGCGCCCGCGTCCGCGAAGACCCCGTCCGTTACCCGGGCGACGACTATCTCGGCGCCACCCGCCTTTCGCTTCTCGGGGAGGACACGTGACCGCGCCCGCGCGGGAGGAGGCGGAGCTGCTCCTCACCCGACTGAGCCGGGCCCTAGCCGCCATCGCCGTCCTGGCGCTGCTGTTCACCGCCGTCAACGTCACCCTGTTCGCCGTCAGTCGGGGCGTACCGTGGCCCATCGCGCTGCTGCTCGACCCCATGGTCGCCCTCGCCCTGGCCACCGTGCTCTACGCCGACGCACGTCTGACCTCCTGGGGCATCCGACCTCCCGCCTGGTCCACCACGCTGCGCTGGTTCACCGGCCTGGCCGCCACCCTGATGAACTGCTGGGATTCGCTCTGGCCAGACGGTGACCCCGGCTGGCCACGCCACGCCGACCCTGCGGCTGTGTTCCTTCACGCCGTGCCCCCGCTGCTGCTCATCCTGCTGACCGAGACCGTCGCGTCCTATCGCCGCCACCTCACCCCCACCGGGCCGGAACCGGACCACTGCCGCACCCGTACCGACCCCTGCGCCGGTACGGGCCACGATCGGCTTTCGTCACCCGGGACACCTCCGCACCTCACCACCCCAGCCGGTCCGCGAACACCCCCGAGATCGGAGCCCGGCGGCCCGCCACACGCCATCACAGGGCCCGCTCCTGCTGACGGCCACAGCGGCCCGTCCCGCCCCGGCCTCGTGGCCGACACCAGTTGGGACGGAAACGGCCCGGTGACACCGACCCGTGAGAGCACCGCATCGTGCGGGCCGAACGCGGACCCGGACGCCGACCTGCTGGCCCGCGCCACCGTCCTGAACAGTGCCGCACACGCCCTCACCGGGCGTCCCGTCAGCATCCGCCGCCTGCGCACCGAACTGGGCATCGGCACCGACCGCGCCCGCCGCATCCACCACCGCCTGTCCACCCGACAACCGACGGGCACGGAACCGCACCCGCACCCGCACCCGCACCCGCACCCGGTACACGATCCACAATCGCACCCAGGCGCACCGCCAAAAGACTCTTGACCTGCCCAAACGCGGACCCAGACCCGTTCGGGTGACCCGCTTGACTTGATGCCGGAGACGGAGCGTCCATGGTCCTACGCCCAGCGGGCACCCACCGCGAATGCGCACGCGGCCCGCCAACGCGCCCCGGCCGGGGACCCCACCAATCCCCACGGACCTGTGAGGTTCCCCATGACCACAACCACGAACACCACCAAGCCCACCACCGCACTGCGGCCCGACCCCACCGTCTCCAGTAGCGCGCCGACCGCGCTTGAGCGCGTTTCCGCCGCTCTGGCGGCCCACCCCGGCGCCACCACCGCCGAACTCACACGCGCTGCCGGAACCGGCTACTCCACTACCGGAAAGGCCCTTGCCACCCTGGAGAAGACCGGACAGGCCCGACGAGAGAAAGGCGGACGCGACCAGAACAACCGCGCCATCCCAGATCGCTGGCACGCCACCCCCCACTCTCACGACGCAGCCCCTGCCATCGACACCAGCACGGACACCACAGCTGCCAAGGAAACGCCCGCCCCCGAGCAACGCCCCGAAACCGACAACACACCCGCCGGCGCCAGCACGCACGACGACGAGTCGACACCGGAGCCTGAGCCTGAGCCGGCCACGCGGGCGGAGCAGGCCCTGGTCACGGACACGGCCACGTCCGAGACGAGTGGCGCGTCGACGCCCGACACCGACATCCAGCCGCCCGCACCACCATCGGACGCCTCCGCCACGCCCCAGGCACCCGCCAGCCGCAGCCAGGCCGACGACGTTCCCACCACGAACGAGACGGCCGCACCACCAGCTCCGACGACGACCAGTGCTGCGGCGCGGCTGGCCCCCGGCGCGCTGCGGCAGCTGGTGGTCGAGCACCTCACCGCCCACCCCGAGGAGGCATTCACCGCGACCGCGATCAGCCGCGTCATCGAGCGCAGTTCGGGCGCCATCGCCAACGCCCTGGCCACGCTGACCAGGCAAGGCATCGCCTGTCAGGTCAGCGACCGCCCTCGCCGCCACCAGCTCACCCGCGCGCCTGCCAGCGACGGACAGTAGACCACACGCCAGCGTCGCTCCCGCTTGCTCCTTGGGTGGGAGCGACGCAGTGTGCTGCCCGTTCGATGGATTGTCCGTGGTCGTGGCTGAACGTGAGTCTTCAACCAAGGGCTGTTACGTGAGTGGAATCTCGCATGCAAGCCCTCAGTAACGGTCTCTTGCGGGCCGAACGTCCCCGGCCTCCGCGTCGCCGCCGTGTCAACGGCCCCGAGGTTCCGGCTGCAGCCAACTCATGCAGGCTGTGCCCCCTCGCCTAGCAGGAGCCGCCGGATCAGCGGATGGCAGCGGTACCGGTTCGGCTGCGGCTCGGTCACCAGGTGGGCTGATTCAAGTACCCGCAGTTGGGCCTGTGCCTCCTGTGGACTCGTTCCGGCCAGCGCGGCGAGCCGGGTCACCGGAGTGTCGGCGGCGGGATGGCGAGCGATCAGTCGTAGCAATCGTGCACTGTCACTTGTCAAAGACGCGAACGAGGCAGCAAGCGCTGCTCCCACCTGAGAACCCGCGGTGGCCAGACGTTCGGCCGCTTGGCTGAGCGTCCAGGAGGGGCGATCACGCAGCCGGGTGGCGATGAGGCTAAGGGCGAGCGGCATCGCACCACATTGCTGGACGATCCTGGCCGCCTGTTCCGGCTCGGCCCGCACCCGTGCTCTGCCCAGCAGGTGTTCGAGCATAGCGACGCCCGCTTCCTGGGTCAACGTGTCAAGCCGCACCAGCAAGGTGTCATGTGTGACGGCCAACTCATCCAGGTGGCGCCGACTGGTGACCACGGTCAGGCTGTCCGTCGATCCGGGCAGCAGTGGCTCGACCTCGGAGGCTGAAGAAGCGCCGTCGAGCAGGACGAGCATTCGCTTGTCCGCCAGCACACTGCGGTACAGGGCCGCCCGCTCAGCCATGGCGTCGGGTATCACATCCTCTCGTACCCCAAGGGCCCGCAGAAAAGCACCCAACACCTCCAGTGGCTCGGTCTGCCGCTCTAGGTTGGCAAAGAGTTGGCCATCCGGAAAATGGCTCGCTCGCCGACGGGCCCATGCCGTGACGAGGGAGGTCTTGCCAGCCCCGGGCAAGCCAGTTACCAGGCACACCGCCGCGTCCGAGTCCATCAGGAGGTCCATCATCCCCAACTCCTGTTCCCGGCCGACCAGCGTCGTGATACTCAATGGCAGCTGCCGGGGCCGAGGAACCGGAGAGGTGACCGCTTGCTCTGCTCGACCGGTCGCGGTGCCTGCGCTTCGAACCGCGTCAGCGCCTTGGCAGGCATTCAGCACCACCATGTTGTGGGAGAGGATGGCTTCTTGGATGCGGCCGAGTTCGGGCCCTGGCTCGAGGCCAAGCTCATCGATCACACGGCGACGGTATCGGTGGTACACGGACAGGGCTTCAGCCGCCCGGCCGCTGCGATATAGCACAGTCATCCACAGCCTGTGCAACTCTTCATCGAAAGGATGTTCCTCCGTGAGGCGGCTGATCTCCGCGATCACCTCACCAAGCCGGCCCAGTTCAGCGACGACCCGCAGATTTTCCTTCGTCGCTGAGAGGCGTGTCTCGGCCAGCCTGGCACGTTCAGCCTCCATGCAGAGGCCGGGAATGTCCATGAGTGCCTCTCCCCGCCACTCGTCGAGCCCACTCCTGTACAGGCGGGCCGCTTCGGCCAGCTCACCGGCCTCCAGGCGGGCTCGGGCGTCGGTGACCCGCTGTGTGAAGCGCATGCTGTCCAGCCGCTCGGGTTCCACGGTGAGGCGGTACGCCGTGCCAACCCGCGCGACTGACGTCGTTCCCAAAGAAGTGCGTAGCCTGGAGACGTAGGCTGGAACGAGGGACATGGCTGAACTGGGCGGCGAGTCCTCCCAGAGAACATCGATCAGTCGTTCGGCCGACACCACGCGATTGGCGTTGATCAGCAAGAACGCTAGAAGCGCGCGAAGCTTGCCAGATCCCAGGCCGATGTCGCGGCCGTCCACGGTCACACGTAGTGGCCCCAACACGCCGAACTCCACATCGGATGTGGTCCGGCCCTGGGTACCTGATGGCGGGCCCTTCCGCGCCGATCGTTCCTCCGCCGCCAGCTCCCAGCGTGCGCGCCACTCCTTCGGGTCGGCACCGCACGCCCTGAGGTACTTCACGACGAAGTTCCACGACGGCACCTCCTGCCCGTTGGTGGCACGGGACACCGCCGCCGGAGAGTAGTGGGTGATACAGGCAATCTGGCGCTGGGACATGCCGACGGCATCGCGTGCGGCCCGCAGTTCCTTGGCCAACTGAGCGACCCCGTCTTCACCCAGGATGCGCGACTCAGGGCGTCCCATGTCGCGAACTCCCACTCTTTGACTGCTTCCCCATCACAGGCTGTGTCCTGACTCGCCACGGGTGACCCGGATCCGGCCAACGCACAGCATGATGCTGCGACCGTGGTAGGCGAGAAGCCCGATGGCCGTCGCGCAACCGGCGGCCGCCACCGTTTGGCCCAAGGTGTGTCCACCCCATACCAGCGCTATCAGCACGAACGCCAGCTCTGCGGCCACGATGAGAGCCAAGGCCAGATCAGCGGACCGGCCTCGCGTGCCTTCGCCCTCGACGGAGGCACGCCGACGCGCTGGCGGCCCTGACGATGTCACACCGTTCACCTTGACGGGCGACGCTGAGTGAGAACGCGCCTGGCCCTCGCCAGGCATCTCGTAGATGCTCATACTGCAGTCCTCGTGATTCTGACCCGGACAGGACATGGTTCTGCTCGATGCGCGAAGTCGCTTGTGTTTGGCGCCACATGACGACCCGCAGTCATCTTGGCCTGATCAACGGGCAACGGCAAGGTCCTGCCGAGGGACATGCAGAGGGGCGGCGTCCCGCGCCAACAGGATCGCCGCCCGTTCCCACCTGCCTGTCCGGGTCAGGAACAACAGCACAGCGGGTTGATGCGAGTTTTCCAGCCCGAGCAGCTCTCGCAACGTGTAAACAACTCAGAAACAACTGGGGGTGGCGGTGCCCGTCGCCGGCGGGGCGAACCTCGGACCTCGCGACCAGAGTGGCGTCGTAGGCCCGGCACCCGAGCTCGTCTGCCATCAGGGGCAGGACGGAGCCCAACACGGATACGGCCGCGCTGCCAGTTTTCGCTGTGACGGGGTGGTGGGGGGTGGGCCGTCGCCCCCTGGGTTCCTGGCTGGGGGCGGCCCGTCGGGGGTCAGGTGTGGTTGGTGGCCAGGGCTTTGGTGGCGGCGTTGGCGATGGCGGCTGGTGCTTGGGTGGGGTCTGACAGTTCGAGGAGGGTGGTGCCGGGGAGGGGGTGGGGGTGGGGTGCGAAGGCGAGCCAGAGGACTGCGCATCCGGCGTTGCGTGCGGCGGTGATGCGTTGGGTGGCGTGGGTGGCTTCGTTGGGGCTGTAGAGGCCGTCGGAGGCGATGACCAGGAGGCGGCCGGCGCCGGGCTGGGTGAGTCCGATGCCGGAGGTGAGGGCGTCGATGGCCTCGGCGAGGCGGTGGCCCTTTCCCTGGGCGGCGAACTCGGTGACGGCTCGGGGGGCGCGGGCGGGTGTGGTGATCGCGGTGAGGGTGCGGTCGTAGGCGATGGTGGCGCTGCGGGAGTCGGGGTCGGTCAGTGTGACGGCGTGGGCGAGGATCCAGGCGGCGGAGGCGATGGGGCGGGTGGCGGCGTGCATCGAGCCGGAGACGTCGACCGCGATTCCCACGCGCAGCGGCGGGGTGGGGCCGGTGCGGTGGGTGGTGCGGGTCCACGGGGTGGCGGTTGGTGTGGCGCCGGCGGCCCGTTGCGCGTCCCTGGCGAGGGCGCCGCGCATGTTCAGCCGTCCGGGCGGGGCCTGGGAGTGGGTGATGGTGGTGGTGCGTTCCCGGTAGGCGGCGGCGCGCAGCGCGCGGGCCAGTTGTCCGGCGGCGGCCTTCTCGGCCCGGGTGGGGGCGCGGGTGCCGGTGACGGGTGAGGGGTCGATGCCGGTGGCGTCCAGACGGGGCAGGTAGGGCAGACGGGCAGGGGTGAAGACCTTCTTCGCCAGCTCGGCGGCCCGCCGGGCCTGAGCCGCCTGGTCGGCCTTCGCCTGCTGCCGGGCGGCGCGGGCCGCAGCCACGCGTGCCTGGGCCCGTGCCTGTTCCTGGGCTGGGCCGGTGGCCTTGCCGACCGCCTCGCGCAGCTCGCCGGCCGGTGCCGTGGTGTCGGGGGCTGGTGGCGGGCTGTCGGGGTCGGTGTTCAGGGCCTTGCACCATGCGGTGGCGTGTGCCCGCATCGCCTCGTGGTCCTCGTCGGCCGTGGCGTGGGCCGCGTTCCAGATCCCGGCGAGGGTGTCCAGGACCTCGGCGCCGAGGATGCCGGTCACCGTGTCCTGGAGGGCTTGGGTTTCGTCTGGGTCGAAGATTCCGGCGTCGCGGCGGGCGAGGATGAGGCCGGCTGCGCAGGCGGCGTGCCATGGGTCGCTGGGGGTGGTGTGGTCGATGTCGCGTTTGACGAGGGTGTCGATGGCGGCGCGTACGACGTCGCGGTCGGTGGGGCGGCGGGCGAGGTGGGCGCGTTCGGCGCGGGATTCCTCCAGCAGGTCCGCCGCCGACAGTAGGGCCGTTCCTGGCGCGCCGAAGCGGATCTTCCACCGGGTGTGGGCGGCGTGGGCTGCCTCGTGCAGGAACGCGCCCCAGGCGATCGGGTAGCGCACCTCGTCGCCGGCCCGGCGGGGGATGATGCTGGCCGGGTCCAAGGGGGCGAACAGCCGGTTGTCCAGATCCAGCTCCGCCCGCAGCAGGTCGAAGCAGGCTGGTGCCCCGCTTCGGGTCCCCTTGGGGCACAGGACGAGCACGTCCTCGCGGCCGCACAGCTCGGGCAGACGGCGGGACAGCTCGGCGGCGATCCGCCGCCATTCCGCGTCCTCGGGCCGGTCGGGGGCGGCGGGTCCCCCGTCGTCCGCCCAGCGCGCGAGATCGAGGTCGGCCTGTGTCACGGGGGTGAGGTGGATGTGGGCGGTTGCAGCCATGGCGAATTGCTGTCCCTTCGGTCGGAATGGGGTGGGTGGTGGTGGGCCGGAGGGCCCCGGGGCCCCGGCGCGGGGGCCGGGGTGTGTGCCCGGGCCCCGGGGGTGGTCAGAGTTGGACGCCGAGGGCGAGGGCGGTCACGGTGTGGCCGGTGGCCTTGGTGACGACCTCGGCGACCGTGTCGCGGTCCTCCAGCGGCGCGACGCCGACGAGGTTGGCGAAGGTAGCCTCGGCGCCGAGGACGTCGGCGATCTTCTGGAAGGCGATCAGTTCGCGGAGTTGGGGCGCCCAGCCGACCTCGCCTGCCTGCTGGCGGGTGGCCAGGTGGCGCGCGATCCGCACCGCCGCTTTGTTGATCTTCAGCGCGGTGGCGAGGTCGTAGTCGGTGCCGACCTGGATCTGTACGGAGAACCGGGACGCGAGGGCCTCGGTGAGGATCGCGCCGTGGACGCCGGGGTTGTGACCGGCGATCACGTAGAAGCCGTCGGCGGCGGTGATGGTCTCACCTTTGTGGGCCTTGACCTGGATCTGTCGGCGGCCGTCCATCGCCGGATACAGCGCCGCGAGCACCTTGGGCGAGATGAGCGTGGCGTCGTCCAGCAACAACGCCCGCCCCTCCTGCATGGCCGCGACGAGGGGCCCGTAGACGAACCGGTAACCGCCGCCCTCGTCCTGGGTGTACTCCCCGACGAGGTCACCGACGGTCGTGTCGCCATCTCCGGCCACCGTGATCAGGTCGGGGAAGGCAGCCTCGATCACACTGGTCTTGCCGGTGCCCGGCGGCCCGTACAGCAACGCCGGGATACCCGCATCGCGCAGCCTGCGCAGCGCCTCGACATCCGGCAGACTCGCCAGGGCACGCGGATGGTAGAGCAGGCCGTTGGGCCGGGTGATCGGCAACGGACGCCCGCCGCGTGTCGGCACGGCCGGAGGCGTTGCCTTCGCGTTGGGTGTGGGCGCGGCCGGTGGAGGCGACGCTGACGCCGGGGCGGACCCACCGGCGGCGGGTGGCGGAACCGAGCCTTTCGCGGCGGCGGCCGTGGCGGAGTTCGCGGTGTAGGTGCGGGGCCTGTGGGAGACGCGGTCCGCCTGCCCGCTGCTGACCAGCCGTTCGCAGGCGTTGCCGATCGCCCCGCCCGAGTGCCCCAGGATCTTGACCAGCTCTGTCACGGTGAACGTCCGCGAAGGGTTCCCCGCCAGGGTCTGGGCGATCAGGGCTCGCAACTCGCCTGGCCGCGCCTTCCCTCCCCCACCGGGCGGCGGCGCGGCGGACGCGGGTGCGGCGGATGGCGAGGAGGCGGCGGGCGGGGCGGCGGCGGTCATCAGGCAAATCCCTTTCTGGTCAGTGGGGGTGGTTCTCCACCGGCGGCGTTCGCGACGGAGACGAGGACTGGGCGGCGGGGCGGGGTACCGGGCCGGTGCCGCGCGGCGGGCACCGGCCCGGCGTGGCGTCACGGCTCGTGGTGGCGGGGGCCCGGAAGTCGGGGGATGACCGGCCCGTCCGTACCGTCGGGCGCGTCCGGGTGTTCGGCGTGGCGCTGGGCGCGCACCGCCGGGTGACGGCATTCGGCCCAGTCGGCCGGAAGCGCGCCGCCACGTGAGAGCCAGCGGTCCAGCTGGTCGAAGGTCTCCAGCACATCGGCCAGCCGCGCGCCCCACGTGGACCGGCGGGCCTCTACGGCGTCCAGCCGGTCCACCGCCGCCCGCAGCTGAAGCAGAACAATCTCGTAATTCACGACGCGGAATTCCTCCTCTTTCAGGGCGCACTTCTCCCGCAGCACGAATTTGCAGGGAAAACGCTCGCCGATTTCTTCGGGTCCCCTTTTTGGGGACACAATGAATATAGCTCGACGCGGCGCAGGACACCTAGTCGGAACAGGGCTTGGAATTCCTGGAATTCTCGTGAATTGACGACGCATTCGGTCGTGCCGAATTCGCCTCACGACGGGAAGCGTCGTGGACTGCCTGATCTACGACCGAACGGCAGGCGGGGCGGGGCAGGCGTCACTCAGACGGAGCAATCCGCGCGGCCCGCCGTGGCGGCGGTCCGCCGGGCGGTCATCCCTGCGGGTCCGCATGCCCGGGTGAGCCGGGCGGGCGGGTTCGTTACGCAGGAGGGCGCCCGGGGCGCGGCGCGTGGCGTGGCACCCTCGCGGGGGACGCGCCGTGCGGCGCGGTGAGCGCACCGGGGTGGCAGCGCCGACAGCGCAGGAGCGAAGCCGATGGTGATCAGATCATCCGCCGACATGGCGTCATGCCTCGCCTCGCCCGCCTCGGCGTGTACGGGAGGCGGGTCCTGGAAGGATGAGGCGACCGTCACGGAGGAGGGCGGTATGCGAGATCAGAGATGACGGGCTGTCAGGTGGGGGCGGGCAGGGGATGGGCCTGGGGGCCGGGCGCGCTGTGGGGGTGGATCGGGTTAGCTACGTCGATACCGAAATACAGTCGGTGTCCGCTCGGCTTGGCGAACAGCACCCTGTCCTGCGCCTTTCTCACGCGCTGGGTGGTCGGGTCCATGCCGGACCCCGGATCGCGTCACGCCGAAGCGGACCAACGATGGGATCACCGATGCGCCAACGAGCCACGAGGCTGCCGTTGCCTGTATGTCCGCAGGTCAGACGGGGTACTGGGGGTTCTCTGGGCGAGAAGAGCGCGGGTGGCCTCGGTGGGAGTGGCGTCGATCTCGGCCAGGTGCCTGGCGAGGCGTTGGTAGGCGTGGTGGGCGGCCTGCGGGTGCCCGAGCTGGTGATGGACGCCCATCAGCCGCTGGCAGACCGGCTCACTGGTCGGCTCCCAGGCGGCGGCGCGTTCCAGCAGGGCAAGGGCACGCTCGGGGTCGGCGGGCAGAACATGGTCGGCCACGTGAACGGCGGCATCGACGGCCTTGTGGTGGAGGTACTCGCGCAGCTCATCCGCCCACGGGTAGTCCGCTCCCTCGCACATTCGCCCCCGGTACTCCTCCAGCGCGTCGCCCAGCGCGCGGGCCCGTTCGTCCGCGTCGGCGGTGTGGGTCGCGCGGTCCAGGGCCCTGGTGAAGGTGGCGACGTCGCTGGTGACCAGTTGGGGGTCGAGCCGGTGGCGGTCGCCGGTATGCAGGACGACGGTCGCACTGGTGGCTCCGGTGACCTGCCGCACGGTGCGGCGAACCGCGCGACGCAGGTTGACCAGATCCTTGGTGGCGCGGTCCGGATCGGGAGACAGCCGCAAAGAGTCCACCGCCACCTCGGAGCGGATTCCATCGGGATAGGCCGCGAGAATCGCGAGGAATTCTTGGGCTGCGCCTTTCATCGAGAGCGGCACTTCTTCCTCGTCAACGTGGAGAGACAGTCCACCGAAAAGCCGGATCGTGACGAGCGCGCCCCGCACGCCGGGGCCGTTATCGCGCGGTTCCTCGCGTGTGGGGATGGCCTGGACGTTGAGGGCGGGGCTGCCCAGGGGGCCGGGCTGTTCGGCGGCCGGCGGGGTAGGCGGGGTGGGTGGGCTGGGTAGGGCCGGTGGCCCGGCCGGAGGAGGGGGGACCACCGGCGCCTCGCCACCCCGCTCGCCGACGGTCTCGCCTGGGGGATCCGGTTGCGCGGCGGCGGTCAAGGAGGCAAGGAGTTCGCCGGCCGGTCCGGGGGCGAGGGTGAAGAACCCAGCACCGTCAAGCGACGTGGCGTGGGCGTGGGGCCCGGTGGTCTGCTCGACAGTGCCGTCAGCGGCCAGGACGGCGGTGGAGGCCAACAGCTGGGCGTGCAGGGCGAGGACGGCCAGCTCGCCGGGCGCCGCATGTTGGGACAGCGCCACCGCCTCGGGCGAGGCTGCGGCGTCGAGGAGGAGGACATCCATGGGGTGCGTCGGCATCCCGCCGGAGGGCGGGGCATGGTCGGGGGCGGCGTCGTGGTGGACGCGTGCGCGGTCGAGGGCGGCGACCTGGGCCAGGCGCACCGCCTCGGCGGCGTCGGCCGCCCGCGTCCAGCCGGGAAGGGCCGGATCCAGGTTCGGCAGCAACTCCTCGGCGAGCGCAGCCGGGATGATCAGACGTACGCGCGGTGGACGGGGTGCGATGCGTCGTGCGGCGGACAGGGCGGCGATGGTAAGTGCTCGGGCTGACGGGTGGGCGCCGGGCCCGGTGAGGTTCCAGCCACCTTCGGTGGCCAACGCCTCCACGGTCACCTCGGCGTCCTCGCGCTGAGCAACTGTCACTGTGCCCGGCGGCGCCGGTTCAGCGGGGGCGGGGCGGCGCAGGACGTCGGGTTCCTCGGCGTCGGCGCCGTCAGCGTGTCGGGCGGCAAGGGTCGCCCGGTTGGCGGCGCGCACCGCCGAGGACAGGCTCGGCGGTGCGGTTGCGAGGTCGGGGCTACGGCGGCGTCGGGCGCGGGCGCGCACCAACGCGACGGCGGCTGCGATGCCCGCGGCCGTGGTCACCCCGATCACCGACGCTGCCCCGACAGAGACCTGCACCGGACGCGAGGGCAAGGCGGTGTCCTGCACCGTGGACTGCGGGGCGGCTCGTTCGGCCTCCGCGTCAGAGGCGTGGCCGCCGGGGGACGCGGGCGCCTGATCGGCTCGGTCGTCAGCGGAGTGTCCCCTCTCGGACGGCGGGGCGAGGCCGCGCGCGCCAGGGTCGACCGGGCCGGAGTCGCTCCGGCGGGAGTCGCTCGGGCCGGGACGGGGGATGTCCGCGTCAGGGGTTGTGTTCTCCGGCGCCGTCTCGCGATCCGTTTGCCCGGGCCTGGACTCGGGGATCGGATGAGGCGGTGTGGGGTGGTGGGCGTCGGCAGGAAGGTGGAGGCGCCAGCCGGGGCGGAGGAGGTCGGGGTCGGTGAGGCGTTGGCCGTCGGGCTGGGTGAGGTGGCGGGAGAGGGCGTAGATCTCGGGCCAGCGAACGCCGTCCCCGAGGTGCTCGCGGGCGATGCCCCACAGGGTGTCGCCGGGCAGCACGGCGTAGGGGACGAACGCTGGCGCCGGCCGCGAGCCGGCGTCGGCGACGGAAACGGATGACGGCGCCAGAAGCGGAGGAGAGGTGGGCGCCTCCGCGACGGCGGTGGGATACGCGGCCCGCGCCTCCTGAGCGGTTGCCGGGAGGGGCCGGGCCAAGGTCAGGAGGGTCAGGAAGAGGCCGCCGACGCAGGCGGCAACGAGCAGTCGGGGCGCTGAGAGGCCGTCGAGGTGGGTGGCGTGGAGGGCTCGATCGCGCCGTAGCTGCGGCAGGCGGGTGGCGTACCAGGCCGTCTCCCGCAGCACGGTCGCGGCGAACATCGCCCAGCAGGCCCAGCCGATCAGTGCCAGGAGCTGCACGGCCAGCGGGTCTCCCATCGGCTGGGACAGCCGAACCGCCAGGTCGTGGAGGGACGTGACCTGGTCCGGCCACGGCGTTCCGGTCAGCGACCACAGCGTGAAGGGGACGCCGGCCAGCATGACCACCACGGCCACTGCACCCGCCGCCGTGACCAGCGCCTGCCGCCACACCCAGGGGACGCGTCGTGTCACCGCGCTCCTCCTCCTTCGTTCTGTGCATGCTGGGCCGTTCCGGTGCGGGCGTGGGCCGTGCCGGTGGCCGCGACGGTGATCTCGTTCAGTCCGGCGAGTTGGAGAATCTGGGTGCGCACGTGGTGGGTGACGTGCACGGTCACGGTGTCGCCGTCCACGGTGACGCGGGCGGTGTTGCCGGTGGCGGCGACGTGGGAACGGGCTGCTGATGTGGCCCGCTGGGTGTCGAGGCGGTAGGTCTGGTGCTCGCGCAGCGCGTCGATGTCGAGCTGTTGGGCGCCGGTGCGGGCGGCCTCCTGCGCGGTGTCCATCGCCCGTACCTTCGCCGCGAGCGCGAGACCGCCGTCCACGACGAGTCCAGTGAACAGCCACAGGCCCAGGAGCACCCCCACCACGAAGGCGGTGACCTGGCCACGATCGCCTTTGATGTCGATCACGGCCGGCTCCGGTAGACGTCCACGGAGGATACGGAGACGGCGTCGAGCGTGAGGGCGCCGGGCAGCCCCGTGGCCGACAGGGTCTGGAGACTCGCCTGGCAGGTCACGTGGGCGGTGACCGTGCTGCCCGGCGTGAGACCGTCGTGGTCCAAGCGCACCGTGTGCCGGGCACAGCCTGCTCCAGAGGCGTCCAACGCGGCGGCAGCGGCCTGCCGTGCGGCGGTCTCGGCTTCGCTGGGGGTGGTGGCCAGGGTCGCGGCGCGGGCGGCGTCGTGGGCGGCGTCCTCCACCCGGATCCGCGCGTCCGCCAGGCGGCCGAAGGCCACCGCGACGAGCACCAGCAGCACCAGCAGCGGGGTCACCAGCACCAACTCCATCGTCGCCGAGCCCGTGTCCCCGCTCCGGGCGCGTGGCCTGGTCATTTCACGGCCCCGCCCTGGGTGACGAAGCGCTCGACCGGGCCTGCCGCGTGCCCGGTGACGCGCAGCCCCAGGCCCGGAACGACAGGGATCACGGAGCCTTCGACCCGGGCCGTGGCGGTGGTGTCGGTGCGCGTCACCCGAACCGAAGGAGTCCGCAGGACGCCGCCCGCGGTCTCGCGCACGGTCGCCCGAGCGGCCTCTTCCCCGTCGGCCCGGGTGCCGTCCGCCGCACGGGCGGCGGCGAGTCCCTGGGAGGCGGCGGTCTGGGCGAGGTGCTGAGCGTGCCAGGCCAGCGCGAACTGGGCCGCCAGCAGCATCAACAGCAAGACGACGGGGACGGCCAGAACCAGCTGGGTACTGGCCGCGCCCCGGTCCGCCTCCGATGCTCGCGGGTCAGCGGCCGTCATACCCGGCCTCAAGATCGATGCCGTTCGCTCGGTCGACGACCTTCATGGTGAGGATCCCTGCGGCCGTGATCCCGAGGATGGCCAGCAGTGCGGTGATGACCACCGTCTCGGTGGTGTAACCGCCGTCCGAGGCGAGCTGACGGCGCAGCTCCTTCCAGCGGCGTTCCATCGCGGCCAGCACACGCACAAGCAACAGGGTGAGCATCGTGGGGTTCTCCAGGTGGGGGTTGGAGCTGGTGGGTCAGAGGCCGGCGAGGACGTGCGCGAGGGCGGGGGTGCCGATGAAGACCAGGAAGCCGAGGAACTGCACGATCACCGGGAGCGCCATCCGTTCGGTGGCGGACTGCGCGGCGGCTTCGGCGTCGGTCAGCTGACGGCGCCGCATCGCGACCGCCTTGGCCTCCAGCGAGGCGCGGATCCGCGCGCCCTCCGTTCCCGCCAGCGACACCACCGCCGCCAGCTCGGTCAGCTCGACCACGTCCATCCGGTGGCCAAGCTCGCCGAGGCGCTGCCAGGGGCTGGTGCGGGTGGCCTGTGCCGCCGCCAACGCGCGACGCAGCTGGCCGGCGGCCCAGCCCTGGGGCGCGGTGGTGGCGTCGTGGAGTGCCTGCTGGGTCCCGGCTCCGCCCGCCAGGGCGATCACCGCGAGGTCCAGTACGACCGCGAGGGTGTGCCGCAGCTCCTCCCTCCGCTGCCGCGCCAGTTGCCGCACTTCCCCATCGGGGAGGAAGAACAGCGCCGCGGCGAGGACCAGGCTCGCGGAGCTGGGAATCCACCAGCCGGGCGTGCCGCCCGTGGCCAGGGTCACCAGGCCGGAGGCGGCCCACGGGAGCAGTAGGCCGACCGCCGCGCAGGCGGCCTTGGCCGCCAGGAAGGCGTCCACCGACCGTTCGGCGACGGCGAGGTCGGCGCGCAGCGAGGTGGTCGGCAGGCCCACCGCGCGCAGGGCGGGCGTCAGCGGGCTGCCCAGCCGGGCCAGCGTGCTGGGCCGTTCGTCCTGGGAATGGGTGACGGCGGTGCTCTGAGGTGCGGTGGGCTGGCCGAGCGCGGTCAGCACCGCGACGAGGGAACGGCGCGGGGGACGCAGTCCGTAGGTGAGGGCGACCAGGCCGCTGCCGAACGCGGCCCCGAGGAGAATGACCATCACCGTGCTCCCGCCCCCTCCCGAACGGCGCCCGGTGGGTCGAGGGCGAGGAGCCGGGGTGGGGCAGGGATACGGGCCATCGAGCCCAGCCACGCGAAGGACGCGGCGAAGAGCCCGCCCGCCGCCGCCAGCGCCAGCTGTCCGGCCGCGCTGTCGAAGGGCTGGAGGTAGGGGCGGTTGAACACCACCAGCGCAGCCGCGAGGGCGAGGGTGGTGGCGCAGCACACCCGCACCGAGGTCCGCGTGCTGGCCCGGGACGCGGCGATCCTCTGCCGCATCGCCACCTGCTCCCGCACCGCGCCCGCCAACGAGCCCAGCAGCGGGCCGAGGCGAGCGGCCTGCCGGCGCGACGCCATCACCAGCACCGTCACCACCGTGTCGGCCGCCGGATCGTCCACGTCCCGGCCGAAGCCCTCCAAGGCCGACGGCAACGGCTCGCCGGCCTTCAACCGTCCGGCGAGGGTCCGCACCTCGTCGCGCAGCGGAGGAGGTGTGAGGGGGGCCGTGGCGAGGATGGCCTGTTCGAGTCCGGCGGCGGCGGAGAGGGTGTCGCGCAGCATCTCCGTCCATGTCGCCACGGCCTCCATCCGCGCCAGTCCTGCCGCCGCCTGCCGGTCCGGGCCCAGCAGCTCCGGGAGCGTGAGCACGCCGACCGCCGCGAGGAATCCGCCCACCGGCCAGCCGGTCAGCATCCCGACGACAACACCCGACACCCCGGCAGTCGCCAGCCGGGGCCCGCGCCAGCTCTTCGGCAGACGGTGCACGAACCCGAACCCGAACCCGCGCCTCTGCTGGTTCGGTGGCCGGGTCGGGCGGGCCCGGGTTCCGGCAGCCAGCAGCAGCACGCCGACGGCGGTGGCCGCGCCGAGCACGCAGCCAAGCGGCACCGCCACCGCCCCCACCAGCTGGGTGATGCCGCTCATGACGCACCCCACCACTGGGCCTGGAACGTCTCGACGTCCAGTCCATGGGCCGCCAGCTCCTGCACCACCGCCGACTCCAGCGGCGTCCCCGGGACCGCGCGCCCGCCCGGGCCGGGGCGGTAGATCTCGTTGGACAGCACCTGGCTCCCGTCGGTGCCCACCACCTGGCGCACCGAGTCGACGACGCGCCTGCGCTCGGCGTCCCAGTCGAGGTGGACGACGAAGTGCACGGCGCTGCCGACGAGGAGGTTGGTGGCCTCCATGGTGAGCCGTTCGGGGGCCTGGGCGGCGTAGGCGGCGAGCTTGGCGAACACTCCGGCCGAGGTCGAGGCGTGGATGGTGGAGAGCGAGCCGTCGTTGCCCTGGGACATGGCGTTGCACATCAGCACCACCTCGGCGCCGCGGATCTCTCCGACGATCACGCGCGAGGCGCCCATCCCCATCCGTAGGGCGCCCACTTGACCAGCTCGGCTTGGTCCACGGCGCCCTGGCCCTCGATGTTGGCCTCCCTCGCCTGCATCGACACGACGTCCGGGTGCGCCTGCGGGTCGGCGTCGAGATTCAGTTCGAGGGTGTCCTCGATGGTGATGAGCCGGTCGGTCGGGGGGATCTCGCTGGCCAGGGCGCGCAGCAGGGTGGTCTTGCCGACGTTGGTTCCGCCGGCGACGACGATGTTCTTCCGCGCCCGTACCAGGGCTGCGAGGAAGCCCGCGAGGACGGGGTCGCACACGCCCAGGCGCACGAGTTCGTCGAGGGTGACGCGGGTGTAGCGGTGTTTGCGGATCGACAGGCACACCCGCTCGGTGACCGCCATCACCGCGAAGAGCCGGGATCCGTCCGGCAGCTGGAGGTTCAGGCTGGGGGATCCCCGGTCGAACCGCCGTTCCTCCAGACCCGAGCGGGCGCCCAGCAGCCGCACCAGCTCGATGAGGTCCTCATCCGACGAGGCAACGGCCGGGCCCCGCCGTTTCGACCCGTTGGCGTAGGTCACCCACACCTGGTCACAGCCGTTGACCGCGATGTTCTCGACCTCCGGGTCGGCGAGCAGCCGCTCCAGCGCGCCCGCGCCGAGCAACGTGTCCAACACGGTCTGCACGGCGTGCTCCTCGACCGCCCGATCCGGTGTCGGACGCCCGGACGCCAACTCCGCGCGCGCGAACTCTTCCAGTTCCTCGGCGGCCAGCTGCTGGATCGTCTCCCGCCGGCAAGCGGTGTCCTCGGCCGGGAGCCCCGCGGCCGCCCGCGCCTGGGCGTACCGCGCCAGGCGTTCCGCCACGCGCGGGCTGATCACGGCGGCGACGTTCGTGCTCGTGCGTGGCATCTGCACCGGCACGACCGCCGGACCTGCGAGCTGCCGAAGATCCTGGCCTGTGTCCCTGTCCGTCACGCCGACGCCACCTCCGTCGCCAGCACGCTCGCATGCTCGTTGGCGGCGGACGCCGCGCTGCTGGCTGGCTCCGCCTCGTTCGCCGCGCGGGCCGGAGCATCCGGCGCCTGCCTGGGCGATGGCGCTGCGTGGAGGAGGTGGCCGGCCAGCCGCTCGGCCGCTGCCAGCAGAGGCGAACGCCGCCACCCCGAGGCGCGCAGCCGCTTGGCGGAGGTGCCGCACAAGACCGCCGCCGAGGCAGGTGTCCACGGCACCCTAACCACCTGGTGTGCCCCGGACACAGCCGCGATCTCGGCAGGGCCGTAGGCGCAGGGCCCGACGACCGCGACCACGACGCGGCGGGTCAGGGCGGCCAGCTCTCGGTGGGGGAACAGGTGCGCCAGGGCATCGACCCCACCCCGGGTGACCAGCACCAGTCCGTCCGCCACCCCGGCCAGTCCCTGGTCGAGCGTCTCGACGCGGCCGACGTCCACGAGCACCGTGCCGACGTCGTCCGGGCCTCCACGCAACACCCGACCGGCATCCGCCCCAAGCAGCCGCACCGCCTCGCGGCACTGTCCCGCCCCGGCGGGTGCGAGCACTGCCCGCACCCCGAACGGCAGTTCCTGGGCGGCGCCCAGCACCGACCCGGGTCGGGGACGCCGAGCAGCAGCGGCGACGTCCAGGAGCCCTGGCACGTGCGCCAATCCCAGCCGTGCCGCCAGATCGCCCCCCGCCGTGTCCGCCTCGACGACCACCGGGCGCACCCCACCGTCAGCGTCGGCAGGCCAGGAGGCCGCCAGAGCCATCACCGTCGTGGTGACGCCGGGCGAACCCTTGACCGACGCGACCGCGAACACCCGCCTCACCGCGACCCTCCCCCGTCCTGGGAGAGCACCACGACGCGCGGGTGTCGCACTCCGGCCGCCCGTTGCGCGGCTGCCGACTCCACCATCACGGTCACGACCACCGGACCACCGCCACCCACGGCGGCCTCGTCCTCGGCGACCCCGGTGACGGTGCCGACCACGGGCGTGACCCCGTCGTCGTCCTTGACTACCGGCGCCGCTTCCGTGGCGGCGTCGAAGACGGCGAGCCGTTGGCCGCGTTCCAGTGGTGGAGCGTCACCGGCCTCGACCGAGAAGGCCACCTCCGAATGTCCCTGAGGAGGAAACTCCGCCGCGTCGCTGACCTGCCCTGGGGCCAGCAGCGATCCGCCCGCCAGCGGCACGGCGGAGACCTGGCCCACCACCGACCCCACTTGGTCGGCGGGCACCACACCCGCGTCGGCGGCGACCTGCACCTCCCGCAGATCTCCTGCCGCGATCTCGTGTCCTGCGGGCAGGTCACGCGCCACCGCCAACACCGCCTCCCGCTCCCCCAGCGACGAGGCGACCACCGCGAACGCCACAGCCGATGTCACGACCAGCGACGCGCCACCCCACACCCACCCCGGCCTCCGCCGCGCCACCCCCACAACTCCCGTGGGCTGACCCGGCGGCCTCGGCGGGCGGGACTCGGCGGTCCGCGCAGGCGGCGGCACAGAAGACACAGACGTACCCAACACTCCACTCCGAACAGGTGACAGAAGACGAGCAGACGACGACGGCCCGAGGGTTCGGCGGAAGCGCGGACCAACGAGCCAGGCGATCTATTGGTTGACCACCAGGGCCTGTATCTCGTCCACCACAACCTCGACCTCGTCCACCGTCACCAGTCCTGGCACCCGCCCCGAGGAACCCCCGCCCTCCCAGACCACGTCCCACTCCAACGCGGCCGACACCCGGAACCGCCCTCCTGACTCGGCGAGCGACGAGCGTGTGTAGGTGTAGCCGCAGTCCGGCGACGGACTCGCCGCACCGAACGCCGACGACCACGGGGTGCCCGGGCCCTCACACACCACCCGCCCGCCATCCCCCATCAGCCAGACCACCCGCACCGGCCGGGCCGTCGCTGTCACCGTCAGCCCTGGCACGTGAGCCGACTCCACCACGGGCTGCCACATCCCCGAGTCCACCCACAACCACGACGGCACCCCGACCACCTGGAAGGCGTCCTCCGCCGGGCTCATCCGAATCTCGGGCGCCGGCAGCCTCAACTTCTCGACGGCGACCAGACCCACCTCGTGAACGGGCGGCACCGCCCCGCCCTTTACGACGGACGGCGCGGCATCCCCGCAGGAGATGTCCTTGATGCCGGACTCCGCCAGCCGCACACGGCAGTCATCCGTCCGGTAGACGGTGCCTTTCTCCAGCACGCCCGAGAACACCGCCGCGGCGACCAAATCAACGGCTCGACCGGCTGCCGACCGATCGACCACAGGGTCCATCGCCGTCGACTCCGGCTTGACGAGCCCTCGGCTGTCGTGGGGTGTCTCCACCTCGGTCACCCCGGCAGTGACCTCGCACTCCTCCTCCGAACACTCCGTTCCACCCCAGACGTCGGCTGACGCTTCCTCCACAAGCCCCAGCGGCGTCCACAGGAGGGACGTCGTCAGGGCGGTGAGGACGCTGGTGCGTCTCGGTGTCAGCATGTGGCCGCCGCGTGCAGGAGCAGGTCCGTGACCATCCAGTCGCCGGCTTGACGCTCCACCGTCGCCTCCACCACACGGTGTGACCCGGGCACGTTGTCCACCGGCTCGCCGTTCTCCTCGTACATCAGCCAGTCGGTCTGGTCCATGCAGTCACGCAGTTCGCGACGGTCAGCCGCCGACTCGACGACGGCGACGTCGTGCTTCGGTCCACCCCGTGCGACGTGGCCGTCCCTCGCGTCTTGCTCCATGATCGACTTCAGCAGGTCGAGCGCCTCGCCCGTGGCGTGGTCGTCCAGTTGGGGGTGATCAGCGTCCGAGGTGTGGGAGGCCACGGCGGTGTCCTCCCACATGGCCAGATACGTCTCCACCGCCGGATCCGGGGATGACGAGGAGGTCGAGGCGTCCTCAGGTGACTCGCCACCCTGTTCGTCCCTGGGCGGTTCACCTGACGGGGTCCCGCCGCACCCAGCCGTCACCGCCACGGCCACCGCCATCGCGAACGCCACCCACATCGCCTTGCATGCCGACACCCCACCCACCCCACTCAGAGTCATTACTGGGGGTGCTCGATTATGCACTACGTGCGATGCTCTACGGAAATCCGCATTCCCCCATCAGTGGACCGTCGCAATAGGCCCGGCGCCCTGCGGTGCTAACCGGTCGGCCACCAACAGGAGAGAGAACAAGAGATGGGCGTCGGATGGTCTGATCACCACCCGACGCCTGACACGATGACATCTCTGTGCACCGTGAAGACCGTCTGCCTATTCGACCGCGATGGCACACCACGCGATCTTCACACGTCCATGGGTTCGCATCCCCCAAACACCGCAGGAGAGTTCGTGCACCATGAGCAGACCGCGCCCTCGCTCCTCGACATCGTCAAGGGAGCAGACCTCCGGTTCGGGTACCCCTTCGATCGGAGACAGTTGGGGGATGGCGGGATCATGGTCCACGACCTGGCAGATGAGCACTCGCGCCTGTCGCCGGACGTGTAGCTCGTATGGCCCGCGCGCGTGCTCGACGGCGTTTGCCATAAGTTCGGCGGCGGCGGACACCGCGTCTCTTGTCGCCTGGGCCGTCAGGCCGTAGCGCTCGGCCGCCCTACGCAGTGCAGCGCGCGCCTGGAACAGGGCGTCGGGAGCGTGATCGGTCCAGCGGTAGAGGGGAACGGCATCTCCGAGGGCAGAGGAAAGACTCATCGGGCCGCCCCGCACGCGTCATCCCGTTCGGTACCGAGCCGGCGGCTCCGCGCTCTCGGGGGCGGTTCGAGAGGTCCAGTGGCTGACGGGAACAGCGCCATCGCATACCTCCTTGCGGTCAAAATTTCGACGCGACCAGCACACTGGCCCGTACCCGAAGAGCGGAACCCTGATATCGGAAGTATTTGAAGTTGGCCCAACTCAGTTGCATTGTGACCATTCTGAACGACAGCTCTGGAAATCACTTCCAGCAAGACCAGATGGCTCGCCATTTTCCACACGAAGATGATGAATGAAGCAAAGGTGGATCTCGACGCTGTCAGTGACAGGAAGACCCCAGCGCACCTCTGACCGTTGGAACGGACACCTGGACGGCGTTCCTGGGCCATGCAGGTGTGACCCGCTATGACTCCGAGTGCTGTCAGGGTGCTCGGGGTCATCATGTGGCGGGCAGCCGCAGGAGCGGATTGCTGCTGGGCCTCGACGCTGGGGCATGGCAATGGACCTGTCGGAGTTGCCCAGCGCGCTCACAATGCGGATGTCGGCGGCATTCACGGTGCCGACGCGGCGTGACGCCGACACCCCGGCGACGGAGTTCGCCCCATTCAGCGGGTCGCGCAGCAACTCGCTCCTGTCCGCGTCCCGGGCGTTGGACAACAACACCCGTACCAGCGTCGTGAGGACAGGACCTGGGAGGCCGGCACCAGCCGCTCGGCCCACTGCGCTCCTTGACACAACAGCGGACTGCGACAAGTAGGAATATGCCGATTCCTGGGACGATTTAGGCGTGCTGGGTGGACAATTGCAGCACAGCCTCGGTGGGAGACCTGTGGGGGTGCATGGGTGGTGTGGGACGCACGACGAGTGCAGACGGCGGTGGTCGGACACCGGGACTCCGAAGTGCCCGTGGTGCTTCCGCCGCAGACAGCCGCGGCCGAGGCCTTCCGCCGGTCACACCGGGAGAACACCTTCTGGTGCGGGACTCTTCTGGGCGGCTGCGGAGGGAAGCTGACGACGAGGGTCCCGGCAGGGCGGGTCGCGCACTTCGCGCACTACCCCCAGCCCGACGGACAGTCTCCGGACTGCCGACGCCGGGCGATCAACGCGGCCAGCGCCGACCACCTCTATATCAAGGCCGGCCTCACCGACTGGCTCACCGTCCAGAGCCGGCCCGCCACCACCGCTTTCCCTGTCACCGAGCAGGCTCCGGTCGGGTCCGTGGTCGAGATACGCCTCACTTCCGGCACCTTGATCCGCATCCACCTCGACGACCGCGTCCCCCCAGCATGGACACCCGACGTCATCACGATCCTCAGCGCAGACGTCCCTGTCCCACCCACCCTGATCAAGGGCTGCCGCTACATCCACCGCATCCGCTGCGACACCGACGGCACCGCCCGCCGCGTGCGACTGGGCACCGAGCTGCCCTGGCGGGGAACCCGCTGGTTCGACCTCTCCTCCTGTCATCTCACCTCCCAGGAAGATCTCGTCACCCCCGCCACCGTCCAAGAGGACGAACGCCTCCGCGCCACAGCTTCCCCGCCAGCCCGCGCGCCCCGCGCTCCGGCACCGCCCGTCCGGGTGCGGTCCGTCGCCGATCCCCGTGCCGCCGCCATTGACCCTCAGCGCAACAAGGCAGCCCGCAAGGCCGCCGCCGAGCTCGACGCCGCACGCGCTGCCAGGGACGTCGACCGCCTGCGCGCCCTGCTCGACGCCGCCCAGCGGACCTCCACCGCTTGTGACAGCGAGCCGTTGGCGAATCTGCTGCGCGCAATGGATGAGGCCCGCTGCTGGCTGGCCTCCAAGGAACAGAACTTCGCCGCCAGCCGCAGCAGGCGCGCCGCCCACGATCGCCGCAAGGCCGCCGAGCGCGCCGCCGCCTTCCGTCGTCTACGCGCCGCCATCGCGGGCCACGATCGTTTCGAGCTCGCCGCCGCGCATCACGCCGCGATCCGAGCGGCTACCTCTTCCCTCACCACAGCCGAACACACCGCCATCCAGACATCCGCCGCCCGCCTCCGCGCCAGCTCGTCCACCCCCCAGAGAACCCCTCCCGCCGCGTCCTCCCCGTTACGACGACCGACGCCACGCACGAATCAGGCGAAGAACAACACACCACCACAGAAGCCTTCACCCCGCCGCATGGTCGACCGGCCACCGCCTCCTCCACCCGTCCCCGGGCAACAGCCGCTCGCACCCGACTTCGTCGCCCCAGATAACCCGCCGCACCGCGATGGCCGCGCTGCGCCTCCCACGCCCACCCCCGTTCCCCCACCTACAGCGACTGCCCTTGCCCAGGCCCTCCGCGACACCCAAGCCCGCGGCGACCTGACGGCCCTCGCCGCCCTGTGCGACCAAGCCGCCGCCTACCACGGCCCGGACCGCAGAAAGCTGCACGCGGCCTTGGCCGCGGCCCGCACCCGCCTACAGCACCCCGACAAGCAAGCCGCCGCAGCCCAGGTACACGAGGCTTTGGCCGAGCTCTCCCTCCACGGCCACAGGCTCACCCCCACCGACCTCGCTGCCACCCTCGCACACCTGGAACAACACGCGGCCAGCGCCGGCAGCCTGCTGCCCGCCTACGACCGCGCCGCCCTCAACGCCTGGCGCACCCATCTGATCCGCGAGACCGCAGCGAGGCCCGCCCCCACCGCCGACGCTGACACGAGCTGACGTCCTGGCGACAGTACGTGTACCTCCGTTGCCGCTGCACCCGGAGTGATGCACGCGGAACCCGTCGTGCTGGCCGTCGATGAGTATCCAGTGGGTCCGCCAGGACGTGTGGTCACTCGCTCCGGTGTCAGGAAGTGCGGTGGCGCGGCGGCGCTGTCCGTCCTCGGCGGAATCCCCGCTCCCGGGCCGTCGTCGGCTCCGAAGCGGGGGTCACCCCCTCGCACTCGCAAGGGGCTGGAGGTCAGGTCCCGGCGTCCTCCTCGGCGCTGGCCAGGATCGCCCGAGCGAGCTCGACGAACTTCGCCGGGCGTGTGTCGCCGTCCAGGAACGGCACGACGACGCCGAGGAACCGCACGTGGAACGCGGGCGCCTCGTGCCAGGCGTTGAACAGCAGCATCCGGACCTCCCACTCCGACTCGGGCGTGGTCCGCACGTGTTCCCGGCACGGCCCGCACAGCGGGTAGGCGCCCAGCCGGTCCTCCAACGTCATCTCGTGGGTTCCGGCGGCGGGTTCGTGCAGGGGGTTGAACAGGCACAGCGCGCGGTCCTCGGGCACGGGCCGGCCGTGCTCCAGCGCGTCGCGGGCCGTCCGGCACAACACGGCCGCCACGACCGCGTCGACCGCCCCCCTGGCGAACAACACCTCCCACTCCGGATCCGTACGGCGACCGGGCGCCCGCTCGGCTGAACCCGCGTGGAGCCGACGCGCCAGCTCCAGGTACTCCCCCGCACGCTGCCGCCCCGGCGCCTGCGTCCCCGCGTGCTCCAGTGCCTCGCCCAGAGCGGTGAGTTCGTGCTCGGCCCGGCGCCGCGCCTGCCGCGGGTCCATCCGCACGAGCTGGCCGTAGGGGGTGGCGCGCCGGACGGCCATGACCGCCGCCCGCACAGCCATCAACGCGACCACGACCCCGCCCGCGAGGACCAGTCCGGCGGCCGCGCCCTGCACGACCGCCAGAAGGAACCTCCCGCCCAGCACCAGCTCCCCCTCGGCCAGCGCCAGATACCCACCCCACACGGCCGCCACCACGAGAGCCACGACCAGCGCCGCGACGCCACTCCGGCGACGCCACGCCCTGGCCCGTTCCTCAAACCCCGGCCGGTAGGTGGTACGGAACCCGCGCTGCCAGTGCGGGAGATACCAGCCGACCAGCCCCACCAGGACCGCCGCCAGGCCCACGCACACGCCCGCTACCGCCTGTAACGTCTCCAGATCCTGCCCGTCCACGTCCCCACCCCTTCAAGGTCACGGATGGCCCGATCGTGGCACCCCACAACCCCGCACCACCAGACCGCCCTGCAACGCCCCGGATGCCTCGGTGGGGTGAGGTGCTGCTGCTTCCGGGCCGAACGGCGCCGCTGCCTCGGCGGCACGCACGGCGAGCGACGGCCACCCAGCTCTGAGGGTGCATCAGGCGGAACGTTCGCTTCTCATGACGCCCGTTCCGGGCCCTCCATCTGGGGTGCTGGTTCCCCAAGCGGCACCGGCGCCGCCCCGGCCCTCGCCTGCGCCCTGAGGGGTCACCTGCTGGCACGGCTTCCTCGATCGATCGGGCGGAGTGCGGTGAGGTGGCGCCACTGGTGCGCGATGCCGGTGTGGAGCGGCGTGGTCGGAGTCCAGTCGAGGAGGTCGCGGGCTCGTGTGACGTCGGCGTGGGTGGTGGGGGTGTCGCCGGGGTGTGGGTGTGTGGAGGTGGCCGGGAGGTGGTGGCCCGTCAGCTGGCTGACGGTGTCGAGCACGTCCCTGATCGTTGTGGGGGTGCCGCTGCCGACGTTGATGATCGTGTTGGTGGCTGGGGCGTCGGCGGCGGCCAGGGTGGCGCGGACGACGTCGTCGACATAGGTGAAGTCGCGTCGCTGGGAGCCGTCGCCGTAGACCTGGAGAGGGCTGCCGGTGAGGACGGCGGCCAGCGCGCGCTGGATGAGCATGTCGGGGCGTTGGCCGGGGCCGTAGACGGTGAAGTAGCGCAGGGCGACGACCGAGGTGGGGTAACGAGGACGCGTGGAGTGGGCGAGGCAGAGGTGTTCGGCGGCGAGTTTGGTGACGGCGTAGGGGGAGGCGGGCCTGGGTGGGTTGCTCTCGCTGCTGGGGGTGCCGTCGGTGTGGCCGTAGACGCTGGAGGAGGAGGCGAGGACGAGGCGGGGGACGCCTGTGTGTGCGGCGGCGGTCATGAGGCGATGGGTGGTGTGCAGGTTCGCGGCGAGGTAGGCCTGGAAGTCGGGGCCCCAGGAGGGGCGTACGCCGGGGATGGCGGCGAGGTGGAAGATCACGTCGGCGTCGAGGAGGAGTGGTTCGAGGGGGCAGACGTTCAGGTCGGCCGCGACGGGGACCAGGTTGGGGGCGGGAGGCATCGGGGGCATGGGGTGCCGGTCAACGGCGATGACGCGGGTGCCGCTCGCGAGGAGGGCACGCGTGAGGTGGGTGCCGATGAATCCCGCGGCTCCGGTGACGACGGCACGGCGAGGCGCGGTGGTGGGCATGGGTTCAGCTCCGAACGGTGTGCCAGGGCCAGCGGTAGCCGCCGCGGCCCAGGTAGGGGGCGGTGAGGATGCCATGGAGTTCGGCGTAGGCCGCGAGGTCGCGGCGTGTGACGCCGAGGGTGGGGTGGTGGGTCGAGGCCGTGTGGTTGTAGGCGCTGTGTGCCTGGGTGATCAGGCCGGTGGGGAGAGTGCCGTGTGTCATGGCGAGGGTGACGACGAGCTTGGCGAGGTCGTAGCCGAAGGGGGCCAGCGTCAGGTCGTCGACGTCGATGGTCACGGGGTCGCCGGACGGGGTGATGAGGGTGTTGCGGGGGTTGCTGTCCTTGTAGAAGGCGGCGGGGAGGCGGGTCACCTGGGAGATCCGCTGCCTCAGCCGGCGGGCCTCGGAGGGGTGTGCGTGTCCGTCGCGGACGCGCCGTGCGAGCGCCTCCAGTCGGGAGGTGGGGAAGTCGGGCAGGTCATGACCGTCCGGCGTCTGGTGCGGCGATGCGAGCACGGCGGTATGGAGGGTGCGGGCCCAGGCGGTGCCGTGGGCGTCGCCGAGGTGCGCGGCGAGGGAGGGCAGGTCGTCGGGCTCGGCGTGTCTGCCGACGACGTGTTCGAAGGTGAGGAGGGTCGGCTCGGTGTGGAGGATGGGCGGAAGGCGCAGGGGGCTGGCGTGGGCGGTCAGCCAGGCGTGGTTGCGTTCGGCGGTGGCCCGCGCCTCCGGGGAGCCGTAGTGCTTGGTGAAGCCGGCGGCGTTCATCGGATGCCGCCGACGAGGTAGGTGACCACCGAGGTGGCGGTCACGGGCTGGTTCGGGAGGCTGGCGGCGATGTCCCGACCGGGCGTGATGTGGTACTTGGGGGTGGTGGCCAGGTAGGCGGCGAGGTGGTTCGCGTCGTGGAAACGGAAGCGGTGCTCCTCGTGTTCGAGGTGGCGGACCTCAAGGGCGGCGGCTGCCACCTCGGAGAGGTTTCCGCTGTGCGCGGCGGCGTACAGGCTGGGGCGCGCGGTGGCGTGGGGATCGAGCCCGGTGGAGGCCACGACCTCGTCGAGTTCGCGGTAGCTGTTTGCTGACTTGGTGACGAGGATCGCGAGCCCGCCGGGTGCGAGGCAGCGGGCGATCTCGTGGATGACCCGTTCCGGGTGGGGTGAGTGGTACAGGCAGAACGCGGCCACGACCAGTGAGCAGGTGCCGGACCGTATCGGGAGCGCGTGGAAGTCGGCTCGGACCCAGGCCGCGTCGGTGGTGGTGCGCCGGGCTTCGGCGAGGAGGGCGTGGGAGGCGTCGATGCCGACCACCTGGGCTGCGCGGTGGTGGCGCGCGAGGGCGTGGGTCGTGGTTCCACGGCCACAGCCGAGGTCCGCGATGGTTCCTTCCGGCATCCGTTCGCTGTGGATGGTCGCGAGGCCGACGATGACGTCGGCGACGGCGCGGCCCTCGATCTTGGCGCGATGGAGCGCTCCGGTACGGCTGCCGAGACGTTCGGCGGACCCGTAGAGGGTGCGCTGGGCGTCGGGCGCCAGGAAGGGGTTGGTGGTCACCGGGACCACCTCGTCTGGGTCAGGGGTGCGCGGCGAGGGCGGTCAGCCAGCGGCGTGCCTGGCGGCGGCTGGTGAGGGTGACGAGGGTGGCGTGGTCCGGAGTGAGGTCGTGGATCTTGCGCAGTACACGGGGGCGCATCGTGCGGCGGTAGGACAGGACGTAGCGGATGACGCCCCAGTGGATGCGGTTGTAGATGCCGGTGGCCTGGTGCTGGCCGCTGCCGTGTCGGAGCTGTCGGAAGAGGATGCCCCGCAGGCAGGTGCGGGTGGGCAGGTCGAGGAGGACGACGGTGTCGCAGGCTTCCAGCCGCACGTGGAGGGTGGAGTTGTAGTTGCCGTCGATGACCCAGCTCGGCGCCGCGACGAGGTCGCGCTGCGCGGCCTCGAACTTCTCCATGGGCAGGGAGTTCCACTCGTCGTCGAAGTAGACGGCGTCCAGGTGCGTGACGGGAGCGTCGAGCAGGCGCCCCAGTTCGCGCGCCACGTACGACTTGCCGCTGCCTCCGCAGCCGATGACGGTGACCTTCTTCATGGTGCCGCAGCCTAGTGAGGGAACGGGTGATCATTCCGGGATTCCTGCGCTGTCGAGGGTGATGAGGTGGAGAAGGGCGTCGAGGGCTTCGACGTTCGTGCTGAGGCGGAAGGGCTCCAGTCGCCTCAGGCACTCGGCGAGGAGTTGGATGTGTGTCTCGGTGCCGGCCAGAGCAGCGAGCCACCGCAGCTTCTGGTCCGCCTCCGCCGCGCTGCCGACGACGAGCGAGGACGGCACGAAGCGTTCGGCGTGGCGCACCTCCGCCGGGCAGAGGGGAACGCAACCGGCGAGCACCGCCTCGAAGATCCGCTGTGTCATCTGTCCGGCCTCGGCGTACCGCTGCGGCAGAAGCAGCAGGGTCGCCAGCGCGGCGCCGTAGAGTTCCATGGCTCGGGGGAAGCCGAGGCGGCCCAGGAACGACACGTGGGGCCAGCGGACGGTGGTGGTCCACTTGCCGGCGACAGCGTGCCGGTGGCGGACGGCGACCGGGGCGAAGTAGCGGTCGAAGGCGTCGTCGCGGTCGTACTGGTTGCCGACGTAGACGAGGGTCAGCGGACGGGGCCTGGCGGCGAGGGAGAGTGGGTCGGCGTGGTCGAGACGGGCGTCGTCGGCGGGGAAGAGAAGCCGGGCGGCCCCCGGGGTCGGGGTAAGGGCCGCTTCGCACACCGCGACGTTCGGGTGCCGGCGCCAGGCGTCGCCGGCGGGAAGCCGTCGGTCCTTGTCCCAGATGACCGTGGGGAGCCGGCGCCGGACGGTGTAGTGCTCCAGCAACGCGGTCTGCCGATGCAGGTCGCAGGTGTGGCCGGGGCTGCCGCACGGGGTGGTGTTCCGTCCGGGGATGGCCCAGCGCCACTCCAGGAGGAGCGCGTCGATCTCGGGAAAACCCGGGTCGAAGGTGTAGTCGAGCCGGTCGCCGGCTTCCGCCTGGTCGCGGTCGGCCTGGAGGAAGAGGAGCTGGTGGCCGCGCCCGCGCAGGGCGTCGACGAGAGGGCGGCGGTGGCTGCGCCCGCCGTCTGGCGTGTCCACGATGCCGGGGCCGAGGAATCCCCAGAAGCTGTAGCCGATCCTCATCGGGTGACCCACCAGCCCTCAAGGAACAGGGCGTCGAGGCCGGAGGAGGCGAGGCAGTCCAGCGCCATCTCCGGCGTCCCGCAGATCGGCTTCCCCTTGGTGTTGAGGGATGTGTTGATCAGGATCGGGACGCCCGTGCGCTGGCCGAACTCGTGGAGGACGGCGTGTAGCAGGGGGTTGTGGTCGGCGGTGACGGTCTGAACCCTGGCGGTTCCGTTGGCGTGGACGATCGCCGGGACCAGCCGGCGCCCCTGGTCGGTGACGCCGGACGCGATGGACATGAACGGCGATTCCTGGGTGAGAGCGAAGTACTCGGACGCGCGGTCAGCGGGAACCACCGGCGCGAAGGGCCGAAACGGCTCCCGGAACTTGACCCTGCCGTTGAGGCGGTCCACGACGCCGTCACTCAGGGGCGACGCCAGGATGGAGCGGTTCCCCAACGCACGCGGCCCGGCCTCGACCCGCCCGTGGAAGACGCCGACGACGTGTCCACGGGTCAGGTGGTCGGCAAGGTACGGGGCCGGGTCCGTCTCCAGGCGGCGGGCCCGGAGCTCCGGCCAGCGCGCCAGGTCGAGCTGCGAGAGGTTCCAGCGCGGACCGAGGTAACAGGCTCCCGCCACGCCACTCAACGGCTCTGCTCCGGCAGCCAGGTGGACGGCTGTCGCGGCACCGATCGCGGTTCCCGCGTCTCCTGGAGCCGGAGGAACGAAGACCTGGTCGAACACTCCCGCGTCCAGGAGTCGGCCAACGGCGACGCAGTTGGCCGCCACGCCGCCGCCGAGGCACAGCCGCCTGCATCCCGTGAGGCGGCGCGCCACGCGCCCGAGGTGGAGCACGACCTGCTCGGTGCGTTCCTGAAGCGCGGCAGCCAGGTCCCGGTGGATCTGCTCCACCGGGGCGTCCGGCTGGCGGGACGGACAGCTGGCAGCAACGAACGCGGGTGTCAGCCGCGTGGCGCCTGACTGGAGTGTGCGAGGTGGGAGCAGTCCCGGATGAACGGCGAAGCCGTCGCGCGTCACGCGAATCGCCCGACGGAGAAGGCCCCGGAACCTCGACGGGTCGCCGAGGGCGGCGAGCGCCATGACCGTGCCTTCCTCGTCACCACGTCGCCAGCCCAGGTGTTGGGTGACCGCGCCGTAGACGTAACCGAGGGACGCCGGGTCATGGATCGCCCTCAGCTGGCGCAGGGACGGACGGCCACGGTCGTCGACACGTCCGTGAGCGATCGTCGTGGTCTGGGTCTCGCCCAGGCTGTCGACGATCAGCACCGCCGCCTCGGGGTATCCGGACGCGGCGAAGGCATACGTCTGGTGGGATCGATGGTGGACGACCGGCCGGAAGGCGGCGTCGGGGAAGCGGGCCGCGAGCCGCCGTCCTCGGCGCCGGGTCCTAGCGGCGACGGTGGCGAAGCCGTGCGAGCGTGGCAGGGCTCGGCCCCGGGTGTCGGCGGAGAGGAGGAGCCCGGCCGTGCCTGGCAGAGCGCGCAGGTAGTGGGGGGCGGAGAAGTTGTACGCGACGGTCTCGATCCCGTCCGGGCCGAGGCCGGCCTCCGTCAGCAGCCAGTCCACGGCCCGGCCCGGGTAGGCGCGGGTGTGTTTCACACCGGACAGGCGTTCCTCCTCGACGAATCCGGCGAGGCGCCCGTCGATCAGGAGTGCCGCGGCCGAGTCGTGGGTGTGGGCGCAGAGGCCGAGGACCACGCTCATCGATGTCCTCCCGTGCGTTCGGCACGCGCCGCACGACGGGCCCGCAGGTGGGTGTACCAGTCGAGGAGGGCGGCGCGGAGAGGGTCGGCGATGGCGCCGGCCAGCAGCTCCGCCTGGTCGGCATCTCCGGCCTTCCAGCAGCGGTAGCTCCGCATGGTGGCGGCCATCGTCGCCCAGCCCGGGTGTTCCGGAGCCCGGCCGTCACGAACCTGCGAGAGCAGCTCGTCGAAGCTGCGCCAGTCGGTGGTGAGCGGTGGCATCTCGGCGACCGGGAAGGCAGCGCCGGAGTGAACGGGCGTCAGCTCGGATGCCGCCGCGAGGTCGGACTCGTAGAGGTGGAGTGAGTCCACGTGGTGCCCGTACACACCCAGCTCGGCGCCGAGCCAGCCGGCCAACAGCTCGTGCAGGACCGTGGCGAAGAAGACGTCGTACGGGAAGCCGAGCCACACGTCCTGGCTGCGCATCGTGGTCGCCATGTGGAGCTGGCCGCCGCGCAGGTGGAAACGGAAACCCAGCGTGCAGGGCACGTCCCGGTGCCCGGCGGCGTCCCGGGACGGGTCGTAGAGCTGGATGACGGCGCGGCGCGACTGCGGATCCCGCCTGAGCGTCGCGAGGACCTGGGCGAGCTGGTCCAGCTCGCCGCCCCAGCGGCGCATCCGCGGACCGTAGGCGCCGCGGAGAACGCCGTCGTCGGCGTACCGGCGCAGCGTGCCGTTGTAGTCGAAGATCCACGGCGCGTCGGAACCCAGCAGGTGCCAGACCGCCTCGGCCACGGCGAAGGCCGGGTTGAGGATCCGGGTGGGTGGGAGATGGAGGAGGCGGGCCCGCGGCCGGGTGAGGGTGAGGTGCACGTCGAGCAACTCACGCGTCGGCAGACCTCGCGGGCTCGTTCGCTGACCCATGTCGGCGGCGGTGCGCGCCGCCTGGGTGAAGAGAGCGGCGACGCTGTCGCCCTGGAACGTGATCATGGTTGGGGAGGTGTCCTTGTCTGGAGTGGGGGAACGGTCGCCGGCGCCCCGTCCGCGAGCGCCCTGCTGACGAGATCGGCCACGGCCGCCGCGCTGCGGCCGTCCCATCGACAGATCGCCGCCTTGGCGGGGGCCGGGACCCGCACGGTGGCTGGGAACCTGTCGACGCGGGCGAGGGCGATGGTGATCTCCGCCGCGGACGTGCACCGCCTAGCCGCGCCGTGCTCGGCCAGGCGCAGGGTGTGCGCCCCAGGGAACGCCAGTTCCAGGACCGGGACGTCCAGGAGCAGCGCCTCGATCCCGCAGGTGGAGGAGGCTGTGAGCAGGGCGTCGGCTCCGGCGAGGCAGCCGCGGGCGCCCACTTCTGGGTCGGCGACGGCCACGGCGACGCAGTCGAGGCCGCGCCTGAGGTCGGCGGGGAAGGCCGAGGAGGGTTGGGCGGGATGGGGTGCGACCACCAATCCCCAGCGGCGGCCGGTGTGACGCACTCCGTCGAGGACCGCTCGCAGCTGAGCGAGGTGGCGCTGCTCGCTCAGTGGCTGACACGCCCACACCGCGATCCGGTGGGGCGCGGCACCGGCCTGGTGGGAGAGGAGCTGTTCCAGGTAGGCGCGGTGGCGGGGGCGATCGGTCGCGGAGAGGCCGTCGAAGCGCGGTTGCCCCGTGACGTGGAGGTGGGCGTCGGGCCGGCGTCTCCATGGCTGACACGTCTGGACGTCGCGCCAACCCATCACCGCGATGTGGCGGCAGTGCTGCGCGCGCCAGGCAATCTCCTCCTCCACCCACGCGCCGTGCTGGACGTACACCGTGTCCGCACCCGCGCGCTCGGCGGCCCGCACCGCGAGGTGGCCCAGAGGGCTGGTGTCGTTGCAGCACACCAGCACTCCGGGGCCGATCCGGGCGAGAGCCTGGTCGAGCCAGGCCTCGGCCTGGACGGCGGCTGACCAGGACGGTTGGGTGCTGTCGGTCGTCACGACCGCCGTCTGGGCCGCGAGTCGCGCGAGCCGGGGAATCCAGAGACGGTGGTGCCCGACCGCCACACGTCGGCCGGGCCGGGCCGGCCGAAGTGCCCTGTCCGGCAGGCCGCCTCCCTGCCCCAGCAGCCAGGCCGGCGGGCGGACCACGGCGATGGCGGAACGCTCGACAGCCGGGAAGCGCTGTGCTGAGTCGGTGGACAGGTCGAGGACAACGCTCCCGACGCCACGGTTCGCCGCCGCGGACAGGACCGGGAGCAGCGTGTGGACGTGCCGGGACGACCAGGAGACAGCGCACACCGGAGCGCTGGCCGTCCCAGACGGCCACGGCCTCGGAGGAAGGTGTCCCCCCGGTGGCCCGCAGCGAACGACGTCGTCGTCGCGCAACCCGAGAAGGTACGCCAGGCCCGCCTGGGAGATGTCGTAACTGACATAGCCGGACGCGGCGCTGCGGCGTGTGACGACGAAGTCCCGATGGTCCTGTCCGGACGCCCGGCTGAGCTGAGAGGGCTGGGTGGCCAGCAGCCGTAGGACGATGCGGCGCAGCAGGCGGCGAATCGGGACCTGGTGGACGTGCAACCAGCTGACCCCACCCGGGGTGACGGCTACGGCCCCGTGCTCCCCCTCCAGCGCGAGCATCAGCGCGTCGACGTGGGCGTCGGGAGCCGCGCTCCGGGCACGGACCACGAAATCCTCCAAGGGATCGGCGTCGCGGAATGGTGGTGGGGTCCATCCCCGGCACGGCTGGCTGTGAGCAACGGGCCGGGGACGACCCAGCACCACGGTGGCTGAGGCACCACGGACGTCGGTACGCCGTTCTCCCGCCGTCTGCCCGCCGTTACCGACGCGGGAAGGCGGCGGACGAACGGCGTGTGTGAGGCGTGGCGCCGCCGCCCCACCCCGCCGAGGCTTGGGGAACGGCCACGTGGACTGACAGGCGGTCCAGAGAGAACCGAAAGGGGCTGAGATGTCCCGGCCTCATGCGTACGACTTCACGGGTGGCCTGATCCACCACCGCTGGGTGAAGCTCCAGCACGTCAGACATCCCGAGGCACTCGCCCGCGAGCAGGTACGGCAGACGCTTCGCGGCCACACCGCCCCGGCCGTGATCGACGACGCCGTGACCATCGTGAGTGAGCTGGTGGGCAACGCCGTCACGCACACCAGCAGTGGACCGCTGGGCATGTTCGTCGACCTCTACGAGGACGCAGCGGTGATATGGGTCCACGACGGCGACGAGAATCCCGACGCTGTCCGGGCTCGCGCCCCACATCTCGACGTCGACGAGGAGATCCCGGAGCACGGCCGCGGCCTGAACCTCGTGGATCTCCTGGCGACGATGTGGTTCGTCTGGCCGGCCAAGGACGGGAAGGCCGTGGCCGCGGCGATCGACCTGAAGCCGGACGGCGTCAGTCGACTCGGTGAGCTCCGGATCCCCGGGCGAGAGGCAGGCTGTGGAGAACCTGCCAGTGGTACTGCCTGCCCTGGCGCGACAGTTCCACCAGCTGTACCCCGCTGACTCCCACGTCGAGCGGAGCCAACGAACGCAGCGACGCGACCGCCTCGATGACGGGCGCGGCCGAGCGAGGCGCGTTGTGGTAGGCGATGCTCAGATGCGGTCGGAAGGCGGCTGTGGGCTTCGATGCGGAGCAGCCCGCCTTCCGGCCGGCCTCGGCGAGCGTGGCGTGGAGGCGTACGAGCGGTTCCCAGGGCGCGACGGAGAACCGCACCGCGCCGCGTGATCCCGTCATGGGAATCACCCGCAGGTCGAAGGCCGACGGCAGGATCGATCCGGCCGCGCTCACGACGTCATCCAGCTGTCGCGACGTCACGTCCTTGGGGCTTCCGACGCGCCGGACGGTGACGTGAAGGCCCTGGTCAGCGGGCACGTCGTCGAGTCCGAGGCTGGCGATCTCCTTCTGGCAACGCCGAGCGAGGGCGCTCAGCTCCAGCGCGTGGGGGAAGGTCAGCATCCAGTAGTAGGCCCGGGCACCATCCGGCCACTGGGGGCGAGCCCAGTGGTTGGTCACCGCCTCCAGCGCGCGGAACGCCTCCCAGTCGTTCTCGGCGATCGCCCGAGCGTCCCGGAGATCCGCGGGAGGCCTGGCGGGAAACGCTTCCGCGTCCGGTCTGAGCAGGGACACCAGACCTCCATTCCTGCCTCGGCACCTGGCTAGGACACGGCCTGGACGGCCGGCCTGGCACTCCACGACCGCAGGCGCTCGTCATACTCCCGCACGGCCGGGTCACCTCGCCATCGTTGGGCCCCCTCGCGCAGCTCGTGTGAGCGCTGCCACACCGATCGGATGGGCGCGCCGGCGCACAGCTCCAACGCCTGCACGCCCAGGTTCAGCGCGCGCTCCAGGGCCGGTGAGGGCTGGTCGAGCAGCGCCGTCGCGACGTCGAGCCGCACCAGCGCTCGACTCCACGAGGAGTCGGAGGTTTCGACCAGGTCGTCGATCTCGTCCGCGTACCGGAGGACGCGTTCGACGTTGCCCAGGGCGACGTGAACTGTGACCGCGTTGGCCAGCGTCCTGGCGTGTCCGTAGACCCCGAAGGAGATGCACGGGGTGATGCCGGCGGGCACGTCGTGGCGCGAGGCCACCTCCAGGGCCTGGCCGATCGCCCGCTCGGCGTCCCGTCGCTCTCCGAGCTTGCCCAGGGCGCGAGCGCGGCCGTTGACCAGCAGCCGAATCGTCTGTGCGGCCTGGGGAGACCTTTCGACGGCTGCGAGCGCGCACGCGTCGGCGTCCCGGTAACGCCCGTCGTAGTACAGACACAGCGACCGCGTGCCCGTCGCCCACAACTCGGTCTCGAGATCCCCGATCGCCCGGCTCAGCTCCTCCGCCTCCGTGCAGTACGCCTGAGCGAGGAGAAAGTCACCGGTGTTGACCGCCATGTATCCCAGCAGCCCTGACGCCCGTGCCGCGAGGCGGAAGAGCTCATGACGGGCACGTGGCGGCTGCCGGCCGTCGAGCAGCACGTGCAGTAACCGACGCAGCGAACGTGTCTCCTCCCGCAGGCCCTGCGGACCGTCGCGCTCGTACCGGTCCACCACACTCTCCAGCGACGCGTCGAGGAATCCGAACAGAGCTTCGTCAGCATTGCCCGAGGTCAACTGCCGTGCCCTCGCCACGATCTGGAACGGGCTGTCGTCGCGGGTGGCCGACGCGGACGACAGCGATGCGTCCGCCTCGGGCATCC